>NZ_VKAC01000003.1:0-300000 GCF_008041935.1 Quadrisphaera setariae | reverse complement strand
ACCTCCACGGAGCGCTGCTCCACGCGGCCGCTGTCGGTGATGAGGACGAGCACGAGGCGCCGCGGCGCCAGCTGCACCAGCTCCACGTGCCGCACCCGGGCCCGCGCCAGGGACGGGTACTGGATGACGGCCACCTGGTGCGTCAGCTGCGCGAGCGCGCGGACCGTGCGCTCGAGCACGTCGTCGAGGTCGACCGGCTGGCCGCCCCCGCCGAGCAGCCTGTCGATGGCGCGCTTCTCCGCCGGTGACAGCGGGCGCACGGCGGGCAGGCCGTCGACGAACGCGCGGTAGCCCTTGTCGGTGGGGACGCGCCCGGCGCTGGTGTGGGGCTGGGCGATGAGCCCCTCCTCCTCCAGCGCCGCCATGTCGTTGCGGATGGTGGCCGGGGAGACCCCGAGGGCGTGCCGCTCGACCAGCGCCTTGGAGCCGACCGGCTCCTGCGTGGCGACGTAGTCCTCGACGATGGCCCGCAGGACGGCGAGGCGCCGGGGCTCGGTCACGGTGCGTCCCTCCCTGCTGTCGACGGTCCTGTCGGTGCTGCGGCGCCTCCGGTGCGGCGGGCCCGGCACGGGCTCTGGCACTCAGCGGCGCGGAGTGCCAATCCTACGCCGTCCGGCCGGAGGCGCAGGTAGCGTCGATCGGGTGCCGACTCCCCCGACACCCCCGCGCCGGCCCGCGTCCGCACCTCGCTCGGCGCCGCCCGCGTCGTCGTCCTCAGCGCTGTACGGGGGGTGGGGCGCTCGGGAGCCGCTGCGCCGCGGCGACACCGTCACCGACCCCACCACCGGCCGCCGCCGCGCCCGCGCCGCCAGCCGCGAGGTCCCCGCGTCCCCCGGCCTCGTGGTGGAGGACGTCGAGACCGGCTGGAGCGGCGCCGTGGTGCGCGTCGAGAAGGCCGGCGGCGTGCACGTGGTGGTGCTGGAGGACTGGAAGGGCCGCACGCGCTCCTTCCCCCTCGGCGCCGGGTTCCTCGAGGAGGGCCAGCCCGTGAGGCTCGTGCCACCGGTCGCTCCCCCCGCCGCCGCCCGGACGGCCTCGGGGGCGGCCCCGCTGCGCCCGGGCCGCACCGCCAGCGGGTCCTTCGCCGTGGAAGGGGCTCGGGCCCGCGTGGCCCGCGGGTCGCGGATCTGGGTGGAGGGCAAGCACGACGCCGAGCTGGTGGAGAAGGTCTGGGGGGACGACCTGCGCGTCGAGGGCGTCGTCGTGGAGGGCCTGCAGGGCGTGGACCACCTCGCGGCGGCGGTGGCGGACTTCCAGCCCGGTCCGGGGCGGCGCGTCGGGGTGCTCGTCGACCACCTCGTGACCGGCTCC
Source organism: Quadrisphaera setariae (assembly GCF_008041935.1). Lineage (NCBI taxonomy): Bacteria > Bacillati > Actinomycetota > Actinomycetes > Kineosporiales > Kineosporiaceae > Quadrisphaera > Quadrisphaera setariae. The sequence continues at coordinate 298,689 of NZ_VKAC01000003.1, read as the reverse complement.
AAGGAGACCCGGCTCGTGGCGGACGCGCTGAGGGCGGCGCCGGGCGCCGCCCAGCACGTGCTCGTGGTGGGCCACCCCTACGTCGACGTGTGGCAGGCCGTGCGCCCGGCGCGCCTCGGCCTGGACGCCTGGCCCGTGGTGCCGCGCGGGCGCCCCTGGAAGGAGGGCGTGCTCGAGGCCCTCGGCTGGCCGCGCGAGACCCCCGCCGACCTCGCCCGCGGCTGGCAGCGGGTGCTGGCCAGCGTGCGGACCATCGCCGACCTCGAGCCGACGCTGTCCGGGCGGGTGGAGGAGCTCATCGACTTCGTCACCGGGGACCAGCTCGACCGCTGACGCCTCGACCGAGCAGGACGACGACGAGGGCCGCCGTCCGGGCGTGTGGCGCTGGTGCCGCGCCCGCGTTTCCGAGACGCTGGGGGCGGGTCCGCGGACAGCCCCGGGCCCTGAGGAGGAGAAGTGCCCGAGCAGCACGGCCGGCCGTCCGACCAGCCTGACCAGCCCGGAGAGGTGCCACCGCCGCAGCACGGGCAGTACGGCAGCGGCTACGGCGAGCAGCCCACCGAGCCCGGCACCGCGACGGCGCCGGGAGCGTCCGCCCCGTCCTACGGCCAGCAGGCCCCGCCCTACGGCCAGCAGCCGCCGCCCCCGCAGCAGGGGTACGCGCACCCGGGGCAGCAGGGGTACTCCGCGCCCGGCCCGCAGCAGGGCCACCCGCAGTCCGGGTACCAGCAGCAGGGCCACCCGCAGCAGGGCTACGCCCTCCCGGCGGAGATCAGCCCGCAGGACCAGCGCCTGTGGGCGTGCCTGGCGCACGTGTCGTCGATCGTCAGCTCGATCATCGGGCTGACCTTCGTGGGCCCTCTGGTGATCTACCTGGTGCTGAAGGACCGCGGCCACTTCGTCCGCAGCCAGGCCGCCGAGGCGCTGGACTTCCAGATCCTCGTGAACGTCGTGTTCCTGGCGCTCGGGGTCGTCTCCGTGGTCACGTTCGGCCTGGGCCTGCTGCTGTACCTGCCGGTCGGGGTCGCGGCGCTCGTGTTCGTGATCATCGCGGCGGTGAAGGCCAACCAGGGCGTCGACTACCGCTACCCGGTCAACTGGCGGCTCGTGAAGTGACGCCGGTGGCGTCGTCGTCCTGCCCATCCCAGCCGAGGAGGGCGCGGACGACGGCGTCGGCCAGCAGGCGCCCCCGCAGCGTCAGCCGCAGCCGCGGCTGGTCGGTGTCGGGGGCGCCGTCGCGTGCTGCGCCGGTCGCCGGGGGTTCCAGCAGGCCGTCGGCCACGAGGCGCGGCACCTGCGCGAGCCCGGCGGGCGGCACGAGCGCGGTCGGCAGCCCCTCGGCCAGGCGGACGCCGAGGAGCACGGCCTCGACCGCGCGGGCGTCGTCGTCGAGGACCTCCCGGCCCACCGCGGGGCTGGTGCCGGCGGCCAGGCGGCGGGCCCACGCGGCGGGGTGCTTGGCGTTCCACCAACGGACTCCGCCGACGTGGCTGTGCGCACCGGGGCCTGCGCCCCACCAGTCCTGGCCGCGCCAGTAGGCGACGTTGTGGCGGCAGGCGTCGGCGGGGGTGCGCGCCCAGTTGCTCACCTCGTACCAGCCGTAGCCGGCCTCGCGCAGGACGGCGTCGGCGAGCTCGTACTGGGCGGCCTCGTCGTCGGGGTCGGGCGCGGGCAGCTCGCCGCGGCGCACGCGGGCGGCCATGGCGGTGCCGTCCTCCACCACGAGGGCGTAGGCGGAGAGGTGGTCGGGCTCGCAGGCGAGCGCGGCGTCCAGGCTGGTGCGCCAGTCGTCCAGCGACTCCCCCGGCGCGCCGTAGATGAGGTCGAGGCTGACGGCCAGGCCCGCCTCGCGGGCCCAGCGGACGGCCTGCGGCACGCGGGCGGGGTCGTGGGTGCGCTCGAGGACGGCGAGGACGTGCGGCACCGCCGACTGCATGCCGAAGCTGACGCGCGTGTACCCGGCCTCCGCGAGCTCGGCGAGCGAGGCGGGGGTCACCGAGTCGGGGTTGGCCTCGGTGGTCACCTCCGCACCCGCGGCCAGGCCCAGGTGCTCACGCACGGCGTCGAGACCGCGGGCCAGGTCGGCGGCGGGCAGCAGCGTGGGCGTGCCGCCGCCGACGAAGACCGTGGAGACCTCGCGGCGCGGCAGGCCCGAGGCGTCGAGCACCCGTGCCGCGAGCGCCACCTCCTCCACGAGGGCGCCGGCGTAGCCGGCCTGGGAGGCGCCGGGCAGCTCGGGCGGACCGAGCTCGGAGGCGGTGTAGGTGTTGAAGTCGCAGTAGCCGCAGCGCACGCGGCAGAACGGCACGTGCAGGTAGACGCCGAGGTCGCGGGCTGCGGCGCTGACCGCCGCGGTCGGCGGGAGGAGCCCGTCGGCGGGGGCGGGGTCGCCGTCGGGCAGGGCGGGGCTCATCGCCGTCCATCGTCGCACCCGATCCCACCCCTGCCGCGCCTGACGGCGGGCAGTGCTGGGATGGGGGACGTGGGTGGAGGAGCTGCGAGCGCGCCCCGGCCGCTGCCTGCGGTGAGGCTGGAGGCGCTGTCGGAGGCCACCGACCCGCGCCTCCTCGCGTCCGTGCTGGCGCTCAGGCCGGGGCCCGGGCAAGACCGGTACTGCCTTCCAGCCTCCATGACGTACCCGCCCGCGAGCGCCGACCCGCTGCGTCTCCCGTTCGCGGTGATGGCGCAGCTGCCCGGTCCCGGCGCTGGGGAGCGCGTGGTCGGCTTCGGCACCCTCGACCGGCACGGCCAGCTCGAGCACCTCCTCGACGACCCGGCCCGCGGGCTGCTGCTGCGCGCCTTCTACGTGGGGCGCCCCCACCAGGGCCGCGGCTACGGGACGGCGGCCGCGCGGCAGGCGCGGGCGCTGGCGCACGCGCTGGAGCCGGAGGCGCAGCTGCTCGTGCTGTGCGTGCACGAGTCCAACACCGCCGCGCGCACCGCGTACGCCCGGGCGGGCTTCGCCGACAGCGGCGCGCGGTGGATGGCGCAGGCCGCAGACCCGCAGGTGGTCATGGTGGCGGCGCTGCAGCCCCGCTGACGAGCCGCGTCAGCGGCGGGCGACCACCTCCACCACCTCGCGCACGTCGGGGGCGAGGTCGAGGCCGCCGTCGGCGGCGCACGCCAGGAGGGTCCGCGCGTCAGCGGGGTCGGTCTGCGCCAGCCAACGGCCCACGCCCACCCCGTGGCCCGGCCGCGAGAGCACCTCCACGGGGTCACCGGCGGCGACCGTCCCCGCGCGCAGCACCCGCAGGTACGCCCCGGGAGCGCCGGAACGGGCGAAGCGCCTCACCCACCGCTCCTCGCCCATCCGGCGGGCGAAGGTGGCGCACGGCGTGCGGGGCATCGTCACCTCCACCTCGAGGGCGTCGTCTCCGGTGCCGATGCGCCAGCGCTCACCGACCTCCGCGCCGTCGACGTCGACCCCGGACGTGCGCAGGTTCTCCCCGAAGAGCCCGGGCGGCACCTCGCGCTCCAGCTCGGCGGCCCAGCGGTCGGCGGCCTCCTGCGCGTAGGCGTAGAGCGCCTTGTCGCGGCCGCCGTGGTCGTACCGGTCGGCCTGGACGTCGCCGTAGGCGCCCAGCGCCCGCACCCTGACCGGCCCGTCGACGGGCCGCTTGTCGATGGCGGTGACGCCGACGGTCCCGGCGTCGGGCAGCAGCTGGTGCACGCGGCAGACGGCGATCAGGGTTCCCACGGCGCCCGATCATGCCCCGGAGGTGGCGCTCAGGTGCATGATCGTGCGGGAGGGGGGCCTCCGCGACGGCAGGATGGGTGCTGTGGCGGTGAGGCTCGTGGTGGTGGGACCTGACGACGACGCGCTGCTCGCCGAGGCGCAGCACCTGCGCATCGGCGACGAGCAGGCGCGGTTCGCGAAGCCGCCGGCGGAGTCCTTCCCCCTGGCGCTCGCAGACCCCGCCCGCACGCCGTTCGTCGTCCTCAGCGGTGAGATCGAGGACGAGCGCGTGGTCGGCGCCGGGGTCCTCCACGCCGGTGCGGCAGCACCCGACCAGGACGCCGAGCTGGCGCAGCTGCTCACCGCCGCGGGCGGGGACCCGGCCACCGCGGTGCTGCTGCGCTCGTTCGTCATCGGGGAGCAGCACCAGGGCCGGGGGCCGGGACGGCCGCGGCCCGCGAGGCCGTGGCGCTGGCACCGGCCGTCGCGCCGGCCGCGCGCGTCGTCGTCCTGACGGTCAACGAGCGCAACCCCGCCGGCCTGCGGGCGTACGCGAAGGCCGGGTTCGCCGACGTCGGCCGCTACCTGGGCGGCGACGCCGGGCCGCAGCGGGCGATGACGGCCCGCTGCGGCTGACGGCTCACTTCTTGGCGGCGGCGTCCTTGCCGGTGGGCGCGTCGGTGGAGAGCGCGGCGATGAACGCCTCCTGGGGGACCTCCACGCGACCGACCATCTTCATGCGCTTCTTGCCCTCCTTCTGCTTCTCCAGCAGCTTGCGCTTGCGGGTGATGTCACCGCCGTAGCACTTGGCGAGGACGTCCTTGCGGATGGCCCGGACGGTCTCGCGGGCGATGACGCGCGCGCCGATCGCGGCCTGCACCGGCACCTCGAACTGCTGGCGCGGGATGAGCTCGCGCAGCTTGCTCGCCATCATCACGCCGTACGCGTAGGCCTTGTCCTTGTGGACGATGGCGCTGAACGCGTCGACCTGCTCGCCCTGCAGGAGGATGTCGACCTTGACGAGGTCGGCGGCCTGGTCCCCGTCGACGTCGTAGTCGAAGCTCGCGTACCCGCGGGTGCGCGACTTCAGCGCGTCGAAGAAGTCGAAGACGATCTCCGCCATGGGCAGGCGGTAGCGCATCTCCACCCGGTCCTCGGAGAGGTAGTCCATGCCCTGCAGCTCGCCGCGGCGCTGCTGGCACAGCTCCATGACGGTGCCGATGTAGTCGGCCGGGGTGAGCACGGTGGCCTTGACCACGGGCTCGCGGACCTCGGAGACCTTGCCCGAGGGGTACTCGCTGGGGTTGGTGACGGTGACCTCGCGGCCGTCGTCGAGGGTGACCTCGTAAACCACCGACGGCGCGGTGGAGATGAGGTCCAGCCCGAACTCGCGCTCCAGGCGGTCGCGGGTGATCTCCAGGTGCAGCAGCCCCAGGAAGCCGCAGCGGAACCCGAACCCCAGCGCCACCGACGTCTCCGGCTCGTAGGCCAGGGCGGCGTCGTTGAGCTTCAGCTTGTCGAGGGCGTCGCGCAGCAGCGGGTAGTCGGACCCGTCGATGGGGAACAGGCCCGAGAAGACCATGGGCTTGGGGTCCTCGTAGGCGCCGACCGGCTCGCTCGCCGGCTTGGACGCCGACGTCACCGTGTCGCCGACGCGGCTCTGCCGCACGTCCTTCACGCCGGTGATGAGGTAGCCCACCTCACCCACGCCCAGGCCCTCGGACGGGGTCGGCTCCGGGCTGGAGACGCCGATCTCCAGCAGGTCGTGCTGCGCGCGGGTCGACATCATGGCGATGCGCTCGCGGGGACGCAGCACACCGTCGACCACGCGCACGTAGGTGACCACGCCGCGGTAGGTGTCGTAGACGGAGTCGAAGATCATGGCTCGCGCCGGGGCGTCCGGGTCACCCACGGGGGCGGGGACGACGTCGACGATCCTGTCGAGCAGCGCCTCCACGCCCACGCCCGTCTTGCCGGAGACCCGCAGGACGTCGGCCGGGTCACCGCCCACCAGGCCGGCGAGCTCCTCGGCGTAGCGCTCGGGCTGCGCCGCCGGGAGGTCGATCTTGTTGAGCACGGGGACGATGGCGAGGTCGTTCTCCATCGCCAGGTACAGGTTGGCCAGCGTCTGGGCCTCGATGCCCTGGGCGGCGTCGACCAGCAGCACGGCGCCCTCGCAGGCCGCCAGGGACCGCGAGACCTCGTAGGTGAAGTCGACGTGCCCCGGCGTGTCGATCATGTTGAGCGCGTACGCCTGGCCGACCCGCCCCGGTGCTGTGCTCGTCTGGGGCGTCCACGGCATGCGGACGGCCTGGCTCTTGATGGTGATGCCGCGCTCGCGCTCGATGTCCATGCGGTCGAGGTACTGGGCGCGCATGGCGCGCGCGTCGACGATGCCGGTGATCTGCAGCATGCGGTCGGCCAGGGTCGACTTGCCGTGGTCGATGTGGGCGATGATGCAGAAGTTGCGGAGGCGCTCCGGCGCCGTGGACGCGGGCTGGATGCCCGCCAGCCCGGCGGACGACGACGTGGGGGACGCTGGCACTGGCCCATGCTCCCATGCAGCGGACCCGCCATCGGCGCCGACGGCGGTGGCGACCGGAGCCCGGTCCCGGGTGCTGGCAGCGGTGGCCCCATCCCGGTGACGACCTCGTCACTCCCACGGGTCCACCGCTGCCAGCACCGCACACCCAGGAGACAGCGGGACGAACCACCCGTACGGTGACGAACCACTCGAAGGCCCAGCCGGTCAGTCCGTCGACGAGCCGGCGCCCAGCACTCCGGGAGGTCCCCGTGCCCCGTCCCGTCCGTCGAGCCGCCCGCCGAGCCGCGCGCCCTGGCGGTCGGGGCCAGCGCGCCGCCGCGTCGGCCCTGGTCGCCGCCCTGGTCCTCCCGGCGGGTGCGCTGTCCGCCTCCGCCGCCGGCCTCGACCCGACCGCGCCCCCGGCCGCAGACGTCGAGGCCGCGGGCCCGCCCGCAGCCGCCGGCGCGGGCGCGGTCGGCGGCCCCACGGCCTCCGACCCGGCGAAGACCGGCACGGCCGCCCCTGCGCGCGCCGGCGAGCTGCTCGCCGCCGCGCAGGCCGCGGGGCTGCAGGTGCCCCAGCTCGACCTCGACCCGCTGACGGTCCCCGAGGTGCAGGAGCGCGTCGAGGCCGGCGACCTCACCGCCGAGGGCCTGACGGCCGCGTACCTGCAGCGCATCCGCGACGTCGACCCCCAGGTCGGTGCCGTCCTCGCACTCGACCCGACGGCGCTGGAGCAGGCGCGCGCCAGCGACGCCCACCGCGCCGCGCACGGCGCCCGCAGCCCGCTCGAGGGGGTGCCGGTGCTGCTCAAGGACAACATCGGCTCCGCCGGGCTGCCGACGACGGCGGGCTCTCGTGCGCTGCTGGGCAACCTCGCGCCCGACGCCTTCCTCACCGCGCAGCTGCGCGCGGCCGGCGCGGTGGTCATCGGCAAGGCGAACCTGTCGGAGTGGGCGAACTTCCGCTCCACCAGCGCCACCAGCGGCTGGAGCGGCGTCGGCGGGCAGACGCGCAACCCGTACGCCCTCGACCGGGACCCGTGCGGCTCGTCCTCCGGCTCGGGCGCCAGCGTGGCCGCCTCGCTGGCGCAGCTCGCCATCGGCACCGAGACGGACGGGTCGATCGTGTGCCCGGCGGCCACCAACGGCGTGGTCGGCGTGAAGCCGACGCTGGGCGTGGTCAGCCGCACCGGTGTGGTGCCGCTGTCGCTCGAGCAGGACACCGCCGGCCCGCTGGCCCGGCACGCCGTCGACGCGGCGCTGGCCATGGAGGTCCTCGACGGCACCGACGCTGCGGACCCGGCCACGCTGGAGCGCCCGGACGGCGTCGACACGTCCTTCGGTCGCGTGGCGGAGGGCAACGGCCCGTCGCTGTCCGGGGCCCGCCTCGGCTACTGGACGCTCACGCCGGAGCAGTCCGCCGCCGTCGACGACCGCACCGAGGCCGTCTACGCCTCCGCGGTGACCGCGATGCAGGCGGCCGGGGCGACGCTCGTGCCGGTGCAGCTGCCCGACCAGGACGCGGTCGGGGCCGGGGAGGGCCTGGCCCTGGGACCGGAGTTCGAGCGCGACGTCGACGCCCACCTGGGCGGGCTCGGCGCCGGGGCCGCCGGCGCGCCGCTGCCGAAGACCCTCGACGACCTGATCGCCTTCAACGCCGCCGACCCGGTGGAGCTGGCCCTGTTCGGCCAGGAGACCTTCACCACCGCCGCCTCCGGGCCGAGCGCGGACTCCCCGCAGGTCGCTGCGGCCCGCGCGGACGCGCGGCGGCTGGCGCGCGCCTCGATCGACACCGTGCTCGCGCAGGGGCCCGGCGGCGACGACGACCTCGCGGCCGTCGTCTCGCTGACGGGAACGCCGCCGGACCTCATCAGCTACCAGAACACCGACGGCGAGCCGCCGGCGTTCGTCTACGCCAGCTCCACCCCGGCCGCGGTCGCGGGGTACCCGGCGGTCACCGTGCCGGCGGGCTTCGCCGGCCCCGGCGACGTGCTGCCGGTGGGGGTGACCTTCACCGGCGCCCGGTGGGACGACGTGGACGTGCTCGGCTACGCGGCGGCCTTCGAGGCCGCCGTCGACGCCCGCAGGGCCCCGCGCCTGCTCCCGACCGCCGGCTGACCGGCACCCGACGTCGTCGTCCTCCCCGGCGCACCGGGGAGGACGACGACCGGGCCGCGGGGTCGGCTCAGGCCAGGCGGGTGATGTCCACCTTGACGACCATCTCCGAGGGCGCGCTGCCCGCGTAGACGCCCTTGAGCGGCGGCACGTCGGAGTACTCGCGGCCGCGGGCCACGATGACGTGCCGGTCCCCCGGGGGGACGTCGTTGGTGGGGTCCCAGCCGAACCACTCCCCGGTCCACCACTCCACCCAGGCGTGGGACTCCCCCGTCACCGTGGTGCCCACGGGCGCCGACGGGTCGGGGTGCAGGTAGCCGGAGACGTAGCGCGCGGGGATGCCCGCGGTGCGCAGTGCGCCGAGGGCGAGGTGCGCCATGTCCTGGCAGACCCCGGCGCGCTCGCCCCAGGCGTCGGCCGCGTGCGAGTGCACCCCGGTGGCGCCGGCCACGTAGCGGACCTCGCGGTGCAGCAGGGAGCACACCTCAGCGGCGAGGTCGTCGGGGCTGGCGCCGGAGGCGGCCAGCGACCGGACGCGGTCGGCGAGCTCCTCCGGCGGGGCGGTCGCGCGGGAGGTGGCGAGCAGCTCGACCATCTCGTCGGCGGCGCGCGGGTCGCGCAGGACGTCCCAGCCACCGCCGGGGGCGGGGGTGCCGGGCCGGTCCACCTCCACGGTGGAGGTGGCGGTGACGGCCAGCTCCGAGTGCGGCTCGTGCACCTCGAACACGGTCACCTGGGAGCCCCAGTAGTCGTGGTAGACGTGCTGCCACGGCGCGGGGCGGACCTCCAGGCGCGTGCGCAGCGCCGTCTGCTCCGGCGTGGTCATGGGGGCCACCCGCACCTCGTTGTAGGAGCTGGTGACCGGCGTGCCGTACCGGTATCCGGTGTGGTGCGCGATGCGCAGCCGCGCGCTCATGCGGTGCCTCCCACCCAGGTCAGCGCCTCGGCGCTGGAGAAGTACCGACGGGCCACCGCGTCGGAGGCGGCCGAGCAGGTGCGCTGCACGCGCTCCATCTCGTCGGGCAGGTGCGCCAGGACGTCGGTCAGCGGGCGGTACTCCAGCTCCGCCCGTGCCCGTCCCAGGCGCCGCTGGGCCTCGTCGAAGACGCCGGCCCGCTGCCCGCTCGACTCCAGGTCCGCCAGGCACTTCTCCGCCTGCGCCAGCGCGTGGACGATCGAGCGCGGGAAGAGCCTGTCGAGCAGGAGGAACTCCGCGGCCTCGGTCTCGTCCTCCAGGCCGCGGTAGGTGCGCAGGAACGTCTCGTGCGCGCCGCAGGCCCGCAGCAGCGACGGCCAGCGGCTCGCCGGCCCGCCCAGGCTCGCGGTGGAGGTGATGAGGCGGGCCGTCATGTCGGCGCGCTCGATGCTGCGACCCAGCACGAGGAACAGCCAGCCGTCGTCGCGGCTCATCGTGGAGTCGGCGATGCCCGTGACGGTGGACGTGCGGTCGCGCACCCACGCGAAGAACGTGTGGGGGCTCACCGCGCGCCAGCGCCCCGACGGGACGGCGTTGTAGGCGGTGTTGAGCACCTCCCACATCTCGGTGGAGACCGTCTCGCGGGCCCGGCGGGCGTTCTCGCGGGCGCCGCCGATGGAGGCCACGATCGACGCGCTCGAGAACGGGTCGTAGCCGAGCCGGTCGAGCACGGTGCGGCGGTCGGCGACCGCCGCGGCGCCGTCCTCACCGACCTGGCCGGGCTCCAGGGGCGCGCCCATGACCGCCAGGAGGTTGGCGCAGGCGGTGCCCTCGTCCAGCCACGGGTCCTCCACGAGCAGCTGCAGCTGCACGTCGAGCAGGCGGGCGGTGTCCTCCGCACGCTCCACGTAGCGCCCGATCCAGAACAGCGCCTCGGCGATGCGGCTCAGCACGGCTGCCCCTCCCCTGTCTGCGCTGCCTGCTGCTGCTGCTGCTGCTGGTCCCTGACGTCCGCGGTCCCGGCGACGCCGGGCCCGCGGTCCGGAGGTGCACCCGGCAGCGTCGGTGCGGCGGCCGAGCGGGTGCGCGACGGCGCTGCCTCGTCGGGCCTGTCGTCGGCGAGCACCCAGGTGTCCTTGCTGCCGCCGCCCTGGGAGGAGTTGACCACCAGCTCCCCCTCGGGCAGCGCCACGCGCGTCAGACCACCGGGCAGCACCCACACCCGCGAGCCGTCGTTGACGGCGAACGGGCGCAGGTCCACGTGACGGGGGGCCACGCGGTCCCCCACCAGGGTCGGCACGGTGGACAGGCGCACCACCGGCTGTGCGATCCAGCCGCGCGGGTCGGCGCTGACGCGCGCCCGCAGCTGCTCCAGCTGCGCCGGGCTCGCCGCGGGACCGATGACGATGCCCTTGCCCCCGGAGCCGTCGACGGGCTTGACCACCAGCTCGGCGAGCCTGTCGAAGACCTCCTCGCGGGCCTCGCGCTCCTCCAGCCGCCAGGTGGGCACGTTGGGGAGCACCGGCTCCTCGTCCAGGTAGTAGCGGACCAGGTCGGGCACGTAGGTGTAGAGCAGCTTGTCGTCGGCGACGCCGTTGCCGATGCCGTTGGCGATCGTCACGTTGCCCGCGCGGGCGGCGTTGAGCAGGCCCGGGCAGCCGAGCATCGAGTCGGAGCGGAAGTGCACCGGGTCGAGGTACTCGTCGTCCACGCGCCGGTAGACCACGTGCACGGGCCGCAGGCCGGCCGTGGTCCTCATGTGCAGCCGGCCGCCTCGGCAGACGAGGTCGCGGCCCTCCACCAGCTCGATGCCCATGCTGCGGGCGAGCAGCGCGTGCTCGAAGTAGGCGCTGTTGTAGACGCCGGGGGTCAGGACCACGACGGTCGGGTCCTCGATGCCCACCGGCGCCGCCGCGCGCAGGGCGGCCAGCAGCCGGCGGGGGTAGGCCGCGACGGGGCGGATCCGCTGGTCGCTGAACGCCTCGGGCATCGCACCGGCCATGGCCGAGCGGTTGGTGAGCACGTAGCTGACGCCGGAGGGCACGCGGACGTTGTCCTCCAGCACCCGGAAGACGCCGTCGGCGTCGCGGATGAGGTCGACCCCGGCCACGTGCACGCGCACGCCGTTGGGCGGCTCGATGCCGGCCACCACGCGGTGGAAGTGCGAGGAGGACGTGATGACCCCCCGGGGGACCACGCCGTCCTCCACGGCGCGCATCGGACCGTAGGCGTCGGCGAGGAAGGCCTCGAGCGCGCGGACCCGCTGCGCCACGCCGGCCTCCACCACGGCCCACTCCTGGGCGCTGACCACCCGGGGGACGACGTCGAGCGGGAACGGCCGCTCCTCCCCGCCCACGGCGAAGGTGATGCCCTTGTCGGTGTAGGAGGTGGCCAGCGCGTCGGCGCGGCCCCGCAGGTCGCGCACCGCCGTGCTCGCCAGCGCCGCGTGCACGGGCGCGCTCGCCTCGCGCACCGACCCGTCCGCGGTGAACATCTCGTCCCACGCGCCGCTCGCCGCCGAGGCCTCGCCGTACCCGTCGAAGAGGCCCCCGGAGAGCTCGTCCACACCACCGCCAGCGCTGCTGGCCGACGACCCCACGTCCATGGTCGCGACCGTATCGATGCGGAGGCTCCGTGGGCACGCTGACCGCCAAGTCGCTGGCGAGTCTCGGGCGCGTCCTGGCGCCCCGGGTGACGGGTCGACGAGCGCGTCGCGGGGTGCTTCCCGGCGCTGGTAACCTGGGTGGCTGCGCGCGCTCCGCCCACCTGCGACGGGGCCGCACGAGGGCTTCGGCGGTCGGGGCACCAGCTGCCACCGCCCGCCACCAGCACAGTTCAAAGACCCCAGACGCGACGGAGAGACCGGCCCGTGGCCAACATCAAGTCCCAGATCAAGCGCATCCGCACCAACGAGGCTGCCCGCCTGCGCAACAAAGCCGTGAAGTCCGAGCTGCGCACCGCCGTTCGCCACGTCCGCGAGGCCGTCGCCGCTGGTGACGCCGAGAAGGCCACCGCCGCGCTGCAGGTGGCCGGGCGCAAGCTCGACAAGGCCGCCTCCAAGGGCGTCATCCACTCCAACCAGGCCGCCAACCGCAAGTCGGCCCTGGCGAAGACGGTGTCCAGCGCCTCCTGAGGCAGGGGCACCACAGCTCTCCTCGAAGGGCGGGGACGGACGCGAGTCCGTCCCCGCCCTTCGTCGTCCCCGCCACGGGTCGAGCGCGTGCGCGCCACACCGGCGGGGAGCCTGAGCGCCAGCGGGGAGCCTCAGTGCCGGGTGCAGCGCCGGAAGCGGCACCCAGCCTCCACACCTGGCCCGGGGCTCGCTGGCCTCCCCCGGTGGGAGACCACGCGTCCGCGCGCCGCGTCAGCCGGCGCGGGCGGCGGTGATGGCGATGACCGCCTTCTCCACCGCGTAGCGGGGGTCTCGCCCGCCGCCCTTGACCGCCTCGTCGGCCTCGGCCAGCGCGGTGATGCTGGCGGCGATGCCGTCGGGGGTCCACCCGCGCAGAGCGTCGCGCGTGGTGCGCACCTGCCAGGGCGCCATCCCCAGGCCCTTCGCGAGGACGTCCGGCGATCCGCGGCCGGCAGAGGCGACCTTCGCCATGCCCCGCAGCTTCAGCGCCAGCGCGGCGACCAGGGGCACCGGGTCGAGCCCGGACTCGAGGGCCTGGCGCAGCAGCCGCAGCGCCTCGGCGCGCTGACCCGCCACCGCCGCGTCGGCCACCTTGAAGCCGGTGACCTCGGCGCGGCCGCCGTAGTAGCGGTCGACGTCGTCGGCGGTGAGCCGAGCGGCGCGGCCGCCCTGCCCGGCCCCGCGGGGCACGTCCGCCGCCAGCTGCGAGCACGCTGCCGCCAGCGAGCGCAGGTCCGACCCGACGGCCAGGAGGAGGGCGTCCAGGGCGTCGTCGTCGATGGCCCGGCCGTGCGAGCGCAGCTCGGTCTGCGCGAAGGCGCGCTGCTCAGCGGAGGTCTTCACGGCCGGGCACTCGACGAGCACGGCCCCCGGCACCTCACGGGCCGCCTTCAGCAGCGCACCGGCACGGGCACCTCCAGCGTGGCGGAGCAGCAGGACGACGTCGTCGGGGAGGGTCCCCAGAGCGGCCCCCACGTCGGTCACGAGCGCGTCTGACGCGCCCTCGAGGCCCGCCACCACCACCAGCCGCGCCTCTTCGAAGAGCGACGGGCTGGTCCACTGCGAGAGCTCCCCGGAGCGGTAGGCGGCCGCCTCCACGGTGACGACCTCGAGGTCCGGCGAGCGGTCGCGGCAGGCGTTCCGCACGCGCTCCACGGCGCGGTCGGCGAGCAGCTGCTCGGGGCCGGTGACCAGCACCACGGGGCCGGGCTCGGCCTGGTGCCACGGGACGCCCTGGGCGACGCCCTGACCGCGAGCCCCGGTGGAGCGGCTGCGGGTGGCGGAGCGGGCTGCGGGCACGGACCCACCCTGCCACGGGCGTCTGACGCTGATCACGAGCGCCACCCGCGCCGGCCTGGCCGCCGCTCCGGCGGACGCCCCGCCCGCACCGGCCAGACCCACCGGGCGAGGAGGCGCACGGCCAGCACGAGCACCACGGACACGAGTGCCAGCAGCACGGCTGGACCGGGCCCCTGCGGCCACGGGAGCAGAGCCACCGGAGAGGAGGCGCCCGTGCGCGCCACCACGGCCACCCACTGCGCAGCCAGGCCCCCTCCGTGCGCGCACAGGGCCGCCGCCCAGCGCCCCACGGGTCCCAGCGGCTCCAGGAGGGCTGCGAGGAGCCCCAGCAGCGTGGCGGGCGCGACGGCGGGCCCGGCCAGCGCGTTGGCGGGCACCGCCAGCAGCGGCACCCCGGGTGCGAGCAGCAGCACCACCGGGGCGCACACCAGCTGCGCCGCGAGCGGCACCGCCACGGCAGCCGACGCTCCCGTGACCAGCGCGTCGCGGACCGGGGTCGCGCGCCGCCCCGGCACCCGCCCCCGCAGCAGGGGACGTGCCAGCGCCGCCGCCCACACCGGCGCGAGCAGCAGCAGGGCCCCTGTGGCCAGCACGGACAGCGCGAACCCGGCCTGCCGGCTGAGCCAGGGATCTGCGACCAGCAGGACGACGACGGCGAGGCACAGCGCGGGCAGGCCGCCTCCGCCCCGGGAGAGCAGGCTCCCGAGCACCGCGGCCAGCCCCATCGCCGCCGCACGGAGCACGCTGGGCTCACCTCCCGCGAGCGCGGCGTACGCCACCAGGGCCGCACCCGCCAGGAGCAGCCGGGGGCGGCGGCGGGCGCCGGCGGCGGTGGCGACCACGAGCACCGCCCCCGCCACGAGCGCGGTGTTCCCCCCGGAGACGGACGTGAGGTGCGTCAGCCCGGTGGCCCGCATCGCCGCGTCGAGGTCTTCGGGGACGGCGGTGGTGTCCCCGACCACCAGGCCGGGCAGCAGCCCCCGCGCGTCCGCGGGCAGCGGCGCACACACGGCTACCAGCCCCTCGCGCAGCCGCTGGCCGGTGGCCGCGAGCAGCCCGGTGGCCGGCCGCAGCTGCGGCGCGCGGACCGCGAGGAGGACGGCGGCGGCCGGGTCGGCGCGGCCCGTCGGCTGGAGGCGCCCCACGGCGCGCACCCGGTCGCCGCGTCGGACGCCGTCCCAGCCCGCTCCCCCGACCACGAGCACCTCGGCGTGCGCCGCTGACGTGCTCCCGCGGCCGCTGACCGTGCGAGCGTCGAGCCGCACCACCCAGCGAGGACTCGCGGTCGCCCAGGAGCGCGCCGGGTCGGGCCTGGTGCGGACGGCGTCGGAGGCGGCGACGCCCTCCACGACCGCGGTGGCCTGCTCGACGGCGAGAGGCTGCAGGAGGCCGGCGGAGCGCTCCAGCCGACCCGCGCCCACCGACACCGCGACCGCCGCGACCACCACCGCCGCCAGGGCCGCCCCGCCGGCGCGGCGGCGCACCGCGCACCCGGCGGCCATCGCGATGCCGACCAGCGCCACCACCGCGAGCACCGCCGCGGGGACGACGAGGGCGAGCGCCGCCCACCCCCAGGCCGCGGCGGCGGCGGGCAGGAGGCGAGCGTCCAGCGGGCGGGCGCCTGCCGTCCCGTGCGCGCCCTGCGCCGGGTCGTGGGCGGCGGGCAGCAGCAGGCGCAGCGCCGGGTGCCTGCTCACTCCGGCTCCCCCGGCATCACACGACGAGCAGCGGGGTGAGCCGCGCCAGAGCGGCTGGGCCGAATCCGGGCACCTCGCCGAGCTCTTCCACGGACGTGAAGCGTCCGTGCTCGCTCCGCCAGTCGAGGATCCGCTGGGCCAGCACCGGCCCGAAGCCGGGCAGGGCGTCGAGCTCGGCGAGGGTGGCGCTGTTGAGGTCCACGGGGCCGGCGGCAGCCCCCGCTGCAGTTCCGGCAGCGCTGCCCCCGGCGGCGGAGATGCCTGAGACCGAGGTGGGCCGCGTCCCAGCAGGAGCCGGCTGGGCGCTGGGCAGCTGCTCTCCCGGCGCCGGCACCACGAGCTGCTCGCCGTCCACGAGCACCCGGGCCAGGTTCACCCGCCGCAGGTCGGCCCCCGGACGCGCCCCGCCGGCGGCGCGGACCGCGTCGTCGACGCGCGAGCCGGCCGGCAGGCGGACCAGCCCGGGCCTCTCCACCTGGCCGACCACGTCGACCACGACCTCCCCCGTCCCCCCTCCCGCCCCGGGAGCCGAGGCGCCGGGCTGCGTGCCCGGTGGACCCGCGGGGTGCGCGGAGGACGACGACGACAGCGGCGCAGGCGTGCGCACCGGCACGGCCACGCCCGGCGTCGGCGTGGGCACCGACGCCCCGCCCGAGGCAGCGGCGGACAGCACCAGCAGCACCACGACCGCGGCGACGACGACCAGGGCTCCGACCGCCGCCGAGGTCGGCAGCGACCACCGCGCCTCCCCCAGCCGCTCCGCCAGCGAGGGCCGCCAGGCCTGCTCCGCCTCGCGGGCGTCCCGGCGGGACCCCGCCCGCAGCGCCGCCCGGTCCCTGACCGCGGGGACGGCGGGGACGCCGTCGTCGGCGTCGTCGTCCTCCTGCCAGCCCGAGCCGGGCGCCCCGTCCAGCACCCCACCAGGCTGGCCCGCGGCGCCGCTCCCCGGACCGCAGCGACGAGCGCCTGTGGACGGAGCCCCGTGGGAGGGGCCCGCCGCCCGCCCTGTGGGCGGACGACGGGCCCCGTCAGCGACAGGTCAGGCGGGGACCACGTTGACGAGCTTCGGAGCGCGCACGATCACCGTGCGCACCCCGCGCCCGTCCAGCGCCCGCTGCAGCGCCGGGGACGCCAGCGCCTGCTCGCGCAGCGCGTCCTCGGTGATGTCGGCCGGCACCTCGAGGCGGTCGCGGACCTTGCCCTGCACCTGCACCACGCACGTCACCGTCTGCTGCACCAGCAGCGCCGGGTCGGCCTGGGGGAAGCCCTCGAAGGTCAGCGAACCCTCGTGGCCCAGCCGCGACCACAGCTCCTCGGCGATGTGCGGCGCCAGCGGCGCCACCATGAGCACCACCGCCTCCGCGGCCTCACGCGGCACCGAGCTCAGCTTGGTGAGCTCGTTGTTCAGCTCGATCAGCTTGGAGACCGCGGTGTTGAACCGCAGCCCCTCGTAGTCGGCGGCCACGCCCGCGGCGGTGCGGTGCACCAGAGCGCGCGTGGCGGGGTCCGCGGGGGTGTCCACGACGACCAGCTCACCGGTCGCCTCGTCGACGACGTTGCGCCACAGCCGCTGCAGGAAGCGCTGCGAGCCGACCACCGCGCGGGTCTCCCACGGCCGGGAGTCGTCCAGGGGCCCCATCGACATCTCGTACACGCGGAACGTGTCGGCGCCGTAGGCCTCGTACATGTCGTCGGGCGTGACGACGTTCTTGAGGGACTTGCCCATCTTCCCGTACTCGCGGGTGACGGGCTCCCCGTTCCAGGTGAACTCGCGCGCCCCTGTGGCGGAGGTGGTCTCCTCCACCTCGGCGGCCGGGACGTAGGTGCCGCGGACGTCGGTGAAGGCGTCGGCCTGGATGTAGCCCTGGTTGAACAGGCGGCGGAACGGCTCCTCGGAAGAGACGTGGCCCAGGTCGAACAGCACCTTGTGCCAGAAGCGGGCGTACAGCAGGTGCAGCACGGCGTGCTCGACGCCGCCGACGTACAGGTCGACACCTCCAGTGTCAGCAGAGGCCTCGGTCCTGCTGCCACCGGCGGCGCGGACCGCCCGGTCAGCGCGCGGGCCCATCCAGTACGCCTCGACCTCGGGGTCGACCAGCTTCTCGGAGTTCTCCGGGTCCAGGTACCGCAGCTCGTACCAGCACGAGCCCGCCCAGTTGGGCATGGTGTTGGTCTCGCGGCGGTACTGCTTGGGCCCGTCGCCCAGGTCGAGGGTGACGTTCACCCACTCCGGCACGCGCGACAGCGGCGGGGAGGGCTCGCTGGTGACGTCGTCGGGCTCGAAGGTGCGCGGGGAGTAGTCGGGCACGTCCGGCAGCAGCACCGGCAGCTGGTCGGCCGGGACGGCGACGGGCAGGCCGTGCTCGTCGTAGACCACCGGGAAGGGCTCGCCCCAGTAGCGCTGGCGGCTGAACAGCCAGTCGCGCAGGCGGTACGTGGTGACGGGGCGGCCCGCGCCGGTGCGCTGCAGGTGCGCGGTGATGCGCTCCTTGGCCTCGGCGACCTCCAGGCCGTCCAGGTCGACGTCGTCGTTGGAGGAGTTGATCGCCGGACCGGCGCCCGTGTAGGCGCCGCCCTCGAAGCCCTCCGGCGGCTGGACCGTGCGGACGACGGGCAGCTCGAAGCGCTCGGCGAAGGCGAAGTCGCGCTCGTCCTGGCCCGGCACGGCCATGATCGCTCCGGTGCCGTAGCCGGCCAGCACGTAGTCGGCCGTGAAGACGGGCACGGCGGTGCCGGTGACGGGGTTGACCGCGTGCAGTCCGGTGAAGACGCCGGTCTTGGTGCGGCCCTCGTCGGTGCGCTCGGCCTCGGTGCGGGCGGCGGCCTGCGTCCGGTAGGCGGCCACGGCCTCGGCGGGGGTGGCGGCACCGCCGGTCCAGGACGCCGGGGTACCGTCCGGCCAGGCGGCGGGCAGGTCGTCCAGCGAGCTGTGCTCAGGGGCGACCACCATGAAGGTGACCCCGAACAGGGTGTCCGGACGGGTGGTGAAGACCTCCAGCTGGCCGCCCTCGACGCCGTCACCGGCCAGGGAGAAGCGGACCTGGGCGCCTGTGGAGCGCCCGATCCAGTGCCGCTGCATGGACTTGACGGCCTCGGGCCAGTCGAGGCGGTCCAGGTCGTCCACGAGGCGGTCGGCGTAGGCGGTGATCCGCATCATCCACTGGCGCAGCGGGCGCTTCACCACGGGGAAGTTGCCGCGCTCGCTGCGGCCGTCGGCGGTGACCTCCTCGTTGGCCAGCACCGTGCCCAGGCCCGGGCACCAGTTCACCGGGGCCTCGGAGATGTACGCCAGGCGGTGGTCGTCCACCAGGCGGCGGCGGGCGACCTCGTCGAGGTCGGCCCAGGTCGAGCCGTCCTCGGGCTGGCGGCGGCCGGACTCGTACGCCTCGCGCAGCTCAGCGATGGGACGGGCCGCGCCGCGGCCGCCGTCGGGGCGGACGTGCTCCGGGTCGTACCAGCTCTCGAAGACCTCCCGGAAGATCCACTGGGTCCAGCGGTAGTAGTCGGGGTCGATGGTGGAGATCGAGCGGCGAGCGTCGTGCGCGAGGCCCAGCCGGCGCAGCTGGCGGCGCATGTTCGCGATGTTCGCCTCGGTGGTCACCCGCGGGTGCTGGCCGGTCTGCACGGCGTACTGCTCAGCGGGCAGCCCGAACGCGTCGTAGCCCAGCGTGTGCAGCACGTTGCGACCGCTCATGCGCTGGTAGCGGGCCCAGACGTCGGTGGCGATGTAGCCCAGCGGGTGCCCGACGTGCAGCCCCGCGCCCGAGGGGTACGGGAACATGTCCATGACGAACAGCGGCTCGCGGCCGGCCACGGCCTCGGCGTCGCCCCACGGTCCGCTGGGGTTGGGCGCCTCGAAGGTGCCCTCGTCGGCCCAGCGCTGCTGCCACGCGAGCTCCAGCTGCGCCGCGAGCGCGGCGGTGTACCGCTGGGGAGGCGCGTCGCCGGCGGCGCCCGTCGCGGGGGCGGGCTGGTCCGTGGTGCTCATGCGGTGGGGGCTCCTTCTCCGGGGTTCGCTTGCCCGGCATCACTGCTCCGGCGATCGCTCGCGTCGGAAGTCTCGCTCTCACGACCAGGGTAGTAGCGCCGGCCAGACGGTTTCCGGCTCCTGCGGACAGCGGTCCGCGGGCGCCCTCAGCGCAGCAGGGCGCCTCGACCACCGGCGGTGTCGGCCAGCACACCCGCCACGCTGAGCGCGGCAGCCCCCATGACGGCGCGGAAGCCGGTGCGGCCGTCGGCCGCGGCACCGACGGCTCCGGCGGCACCTGCGGCCACCAGGAGGGCGGTGGCCGCTGCGCCGAGCTCGCGTCGCCGGCCGGTGAGCAGGACGACGTCGGCAGCGGCCACCCCGAGGGCCGCCCCGACGCGGCTGGCCCGGGGCCCGAGGCGCTGCGGGAGCCCGCGCACGCCCGTGGCGGCGTCGGCGTCGGCGTCCGGGACGGTGTTGGCCAGGTGGGCGGCCAGCCCGAGCAGCCCCGCGGCGGTGCACAGGAGCCGTGGCGCGGGCCGGCCGGCGGCGCCGGTGGCCACGGCGGGGAGGGACCCGAAGAAGAGCAGGTACGGCAGCGGGCTGGCGGCGGTGCCCTTGAGGCCGAGGTCGTAGCCGAGCGCACCGGCCAAGCCCACCAGGTGCAGGCGCCCGGCCCCTGGGCGACCAGGGCCCGAGCCGCCTGCCAGGGCCAGCGAGGCGGGCACGGCGGCCGCGGCGGCGAGCACGGCTCCCACCGCCACACCACCGCGCGACAGCCGTCCAGCCGCCACGGGCTTCTCCGTGCGGCCCGCGGCGGCGTCGAGCGGGGCGTCGAGGGCGTCGTTCGTCCAGCCGATCGCCAGGTGCCCCAGCCCGATGGCGACCGCCACCCGCCGCGCGGTGCGCACGCGCTGCCCCGGTGCCGCCGCGGCAGCGGCCAGGGCGGCGGCGAAGGAGGTGACCGCCACGGTCGGCGCGGGATGGCAGGCGCGGGCCAGGTCGACGACGACGGCGGCCGCACGGACCGGCCCCTGCTGCGCGCCGCGTCCCACCCGGTGAGGCTAGGCGGCGCCGCTGCGGACGCGCGCGTCAGCCGATGGAGCCGGGCTGGTCCTCGGAACGGCGCGAGGGCCGCGAGCGCACGGGCTCGACGGCGCTGGGGGCGCGCAGCGCGCGGCGCAGGGCGAGGTCCTGCTCGGCGCGGCCGACCAGCTCGGCCAGGCCCCCGGAGTCCCACGGCTCGAGGAGGCCGGAGCCCACCGTCAGCGAGCACGCCCAGCGGACCAGCGGGGCGTCGGGGCTGCCGAGCAGGCGCACGCGCAGGCGGCGCTCGAGCTCCGCGGGGGTCGTTCCGGTGCCCGGGCCGAGCACCACGAAGAGGTCGTCCGCCCAGCGACCGACCACGTCGGCGCCGCGGGTGCTGGAGCGCAGCGCGTCCGCGACCCCGCCGACCACCTCCGCGACGGCCTCGGGGCCGCCCAGCTCCCGCACGGGCTCGAGGTCTCCGAGCTGGACCAGCGAGGCGTGCATCGCCCCGCTGGAGCGGCGCGCGGCGCCCAGCACGTGGCGGGCCAGCAGGTCGAGGCCGTTGGCGTTGTAGCAGCCGGTGGACTCGTCCACCACGGACACGGCGTCGGCCAGCTGCAGCGCTGCCTCCAGCTGGGAGGCGGTGCGGCGGCGGACCAGGAGGACGACGACGGCGACCAGCGCACCGACCACCAGCGCGGCGCCCAGGCCCGCGGCGGCCTCGAGGTCGCCGCTCCCGATGGCGGCGAGGGCCACCACCACGGTGGCGCCGGCCAGCGGCGCGGCCGCTGCGGCCGTGGCGAGGCCGCTCAGGGGGGCGACGGCGAGGGCGCCACCCAGCACGGGCAGCACAGCCGCCGGCCACGGGGACCCGGTGGCAGCGCACAGGCCGAGGGCGGTCCCGGCGGCAGCCGCCGAACCTCCCCACGTGCCCACCACGAGTCCCGCGGTCGCCCGCGTGCTCGTGCGCCGCTGCGTCGTCTCAGCCACCTCCACACACGTCCCCTCGGCGCGGAGCGCGCCCGGGGTGAGCGCGCGACAGCGACGACCACCCGGGAGGGTGAGCGCCGGTGCAGCTCCGCACAGGACGAGACTGCCACACGAAACGCCCGAACCGCCCGCACCGCGGCGCTGGCGCGCTCGGAGCGCCACCTGGGCCGGCGCCCGACTTGCCGGCCACAGGACGCCGACCGACGGTGGCGTGCATGGCACCCCCCTCACGCCCCAGCGGGCCGCGCTCCCCGACGTCCGTGCTCGGCCGCGGCCTGGCCGCCGGAGCCGTCGGCACCGCGGTCCTCAACGCCGTGACCTACGCCGACATGGCCTGGCGCGGCCGGGCGGCCAGCAGCGCGCCTGAGGAGGTGGTGGAGGCGGCCGTGCACGCGGCGGGCCGGGAGGTGCCCGGCTCCGGAGCGGAGCGCCGCCACCGCCTCACCGCGCTGGGGGCCCTCTCGGGCACCGGAGCGGGCCTGGCGACCGGCGTGCTCGTGAGCGCCGCCCGCGCCGCGGGCCTGCGCTTCTCCGCCCCCGTCGGCGCCGCTGTGACCGGCGCGGTGGCGATGGCGGCCGCCGACCTGCCCATGGGCGCCCTCGGCGTCTCCGACCCGCGCACCTGGTCGCGGCAGGAGTGGGTGGCGGACGCCGTGCCGCACCTCGCCTTCGGCGCGGCGGCGCACGCCACGCTGCGCGCCCTGGAGCCGGCGGCGCAGCAGCGGCGCAGGGCCTCGGCCGGCCTCGTGCTGCGCTCGGCCCTGCTCGGGGTGGCCGCCGGCAGCCGCAGCAGCCTGGGCCTGCTGGCGCCGGCGCTGACGTCATCGGCGTCCGCGGGGGCCAAGGCGCTCGCGGTGCTGCCGGTGGTGGGCGAGCTCGTGGCCGACAAGGCACCGGGCACGCCGGCCCGCACGTCGGCCCAGGGCCTGCCGGCCCGGTTCGTCTCGGCGACGGGCGGCGCCGCCGCGCTCGCGGCCCGCGACGGCGCCAACGCCGTCGTCCCGTCCGTGGCGGCGGCCGCCGGTGCCGCGGGGGGCGCGTGGGGCGGCCTGGCCTGGCGCCGCTGGGCGTCCGCGCGCGTGCCGGACTGGCAGGCGGCCCTGGTGGAGGACGGTGTCGCCGTCGGCCTGGCAGCCGTGGCGTGCCTGAGCGGCCGGCGCCCGGCGCGCGCCTCTACCCTGGATGGCCCCGCGCCCGTCGGGCGTTGAGCCTCGTGCAGCGGGCGCCAGCCAGCTCGCCGACCACGAAGACCCCGGAGGACCCCGTGACCCAGACCACCGCCACCACCGCCCCCGCCGAGCCGCAGGCCGCCGCCGAGGACGACGACTGGCTCACCGGCGCCACCGCCTGCTCCATCGAGAACGGCGAGGACTGCGAGGCCTGCCAGTGACGGCTCGCTGAGCCGGGCGGCCCCGCGGCCGTCACCAGCACCCGAAGACCGTCAGGAGCCCTCGCGGGCCCTGGCGGTCTTCGCGTCGTTGGCGCGTCGCAGGGCGGTGACCAGCTCGTCCTTGGTCATGGAGGAGCGCCCCGGCACGTCGAGCCGGCGCGCCAGGTCGAGCAGGTGCTCCTTGGTCGCGTTCGCGTCCACCCCGCCCGCGGTGGGCCTGTCGGTGCCCGCACCGCCCTCGGCCTGCGCGTCGGAGGGGCCCTTGCGGCCGTCCGGCTTCGGCTCCCAGTGGTCGCCGACCTTCTCGTGGGTGTGCTTCAGCGCCGAGAACGCCGTGCGCCGCGCCCGCTCCTCGGTGTTCGGCTCGTCGGCGTAGGTCTCCTCCGCGGAGTCGTGGGCCTTCGCGAACGTCGCCTGGGCCTTGGCGTCCGAGCGCTGCAGCGTGCTCGGCAGCTCGCCCTCGCGCACCTTCCCGGTCTTCGTGGTCATCGCCATGTCACGCCCCTACCCGCGCGGACGGGCGTCGAAGCGCGGGTCACCCGTCAGGCGGCGGGGGCGACCTGCGCGGTGCAGAAGGCGCAGCGCGTGGCCTTCACGGGGATCTTGGACAGGCACTCGGGGCACTCGTGCACGGGCGCCTTCGGCTCCGGCTGCGTGCGGTAGCGCGCCATCAGCGCGTTGACCGGCTTGACCACGAAGAAGTACAGGATCGCCGCGGTGATGAGGAACGCGATGATCGCGTTGATGAAGGCGCCGATGCGGAACTCGCTGCCGTTGATGGCGAAGTGCAGCGAGGAGAAGTCCTCGACGCCGCCGAACACTCCGAGGAGCGGCGTGAGCATGTCGTCGGTGAACGACTTCACCAGCGCTCCGAACGCCGCTCCGATGAGCACGGCGATCGCCAGGTCGACCACGTTGCCGCGCAGGATGAACTCGCGGAAGCCCTTCACAGCTCCTCCTCGGGGTGCACGAGCGGTGCTCGTCGGGGGTGTTCGCGGCCCGTGCTGGTCGCCGGTGCGCACGACGTGCGCGGGGAATCATGGCAGCCGCCGGAGTCCGCCGGCAGGAGTACGGGTGGACCCGTCGCGGCCGACCGGACACCATGGCGCCAGGCGCCGCCGCCGCTGACGGCGCCGGAGGGAGGACACCCGTGACCACCGCCGCCACCGCGCCGCCCACCAGCGCCGGGAGCGCTGAGAGCTCCGAGGGCCCGGCGTGGCCCGACCCGCGCGCGGACGCCCTGGCCGGACCGGGGCTGGGGTCGCTGTCGGTGGCCTCGCTGCTGGCCTCCTCCGCGGTGCGCCACGCCGAGCGCACGGCCGTGGTGTGCGGCGCCGAGCGCGTCACCTACGCGCAGCTGTGGGACCAGGCCCGCGCGTACGCCGGCGCCTTCCGGGCGCGCGGCGTCGGCCCGGGTGACCGCGTGGCGGTGCTCGTGCCGAACGTGCCCGACTTCCCGCGGGTCTACTTCGGCCTGCTCGCGCTGGGCGCCGTCGTCGTCCCCGTCCACCTGCTCTTCACCGCCGACGAGGTCGAGCACGTGCTGCGCGACTCCGGCGCCACCCTCGTGGTGGCCGCCGCCCCCGTGCTCGCGGCGGCCCTGCCGGCCGCGGCGGCCGCCGGGATCCCCGTGGTGACGCTGCTCGTGCCCGACGAGCAGCGCGACAGGGTGCCCGCCCCGCGCCTGGAGGACGAGGCGGCCGCCGCCGAGCCGCTGGAGCGCCTCGTCCCGGTCCCGCCCCTGGCGCCGGCCACCGTCCTCTACACCTCGGGCACCACCGGAAGGCCCAAGGGAGCGGTCGGCAGCCACCTGGCGATCGTCGAGAACGTCAACGTGGTGCTCATCGACTGCTTCGACATGCGCACCGGCGACGTCGTCTTCGGCGGGCTGCCGCTGTTCCACACCTTCGGGCAGGTGTGCGTCATGAACACCGCCTTCCGCGTCGGCGCGACGGTGCTGCTGCTGCCCAAGTTCGACCCGGCGACGGCGCTGCGGGTCATGGACGCCGAGCGCGCCACGGTGTTCATCGGCGTGCCGACCATGTACGGCGCGCTCCTGCAGGCCGCCGGCCCCCACCGCGAGGGCGGCCGGGAGCTGCCGCCGCTGCGGTACGCCATCTCCGGCGGGGCGGCGCTGCCGGAGGCGGTGCTCGACAGGTTCCAGCAGGTGTTCGGAGCTCCGGTGCACGAGGGCTACGGCCTCACCGAGACCTCTCCGGTGGCCTCCTTCAACCGGGTCGGCGAGCCGGCCGTCGCCGGGTCGGTGGGCTTCCCCGTGTGGGGCGTGGAGGCCGAGGTCACCGATCCTGCTCATCCCGAGCGGATCGCCGTGCTGCCCGCCGGGGAGCGTGGAGAGCTGGTCATCCGGGGCCACAACCTCTTCAAGGGCTACCTGGGCGACCCCGACGCCACCGAGGCGGCCGTGGTGGACGGCTGGCTGCGCACGGGCGACATCGCCACGAAGGACGACGAGGGCCGCATCCGCATCGTCGACCGCGCCAAGGACATGATCATCCGCAACGGCTACAACGTGTACTGCCGCGAGGTGGAGGAGGTCCTGGTCCGCTACCCCGGCGTCGCGTCGGTGGCGGTGTTCGGCGTGGCCGACGAGGAGCACGGCCAGGAGGTCCACGCCGCCGTCGTGGTGGAGGACTCCGAGGCCGGGCGCACCTTCGACCCCGGGGCCATGGTCGCCGAGTCGAGGAAGCACCTCGCCGCGTACAAGTACCCGCGCGTGGTCCACGTGCGGGAGGCGATGCCCCAGGGCCCGTCGGGAAAGGTCCTCAAGCGGGAGCTGGTCGCCGAGTACGAGGGCTGACCGGCCCGGACCTCATCGCAGCACGCCGCGGTCGCGCGCCCGCGCGACCGCGGCGGTGCGCGAGGTCACGTCGAGCTTGGTGAAGACGTGCACGAGGTGGCTCTTCACCGTGGGCTCGCTGATGCTCAGCTCAGCGGCGATGTCGCTGTTGGAGCGCCCCAGCGCCACGAGCGCCAGCACCTCCGCCTCCCGCGGGGTCAGCGACGCCTGCGGCTCGCGCACCCGGGCGAGCAGGCGGGTGGCGACGGCAGGCGCCAGCGCGCTCTCCCCCGCCGCCGCGGCGCGCACGGCCGCCAGCAGCTCAGCGGGTGGGGCGTCCTTGAGCAGGTAGCCGCTGGCCCCGGCCTCGACCGCGCCGAGGATGTCGCCGTCGGTGTCGTAGTTGGTGAGCACCAGCACGGGCGGGGCGTCGGTGAGCGCGCGGATGCGCCGCGTGGCCTCGGCGCCCCCGGGCCCGCCGCCCAGCTGCAGGTCCATCAGGACGACGTCGGGCGCGTGGTCGCCCGCTGCCCGCACCGCCTCCTGGCAGGTGCCCGCCTCGGCGACGACGACGAAGCCCTCCTGCTCGAGCAGCGCCCGCAGACCCAGGCGCACCACGGGGTGGTCGTCGACGAGCACCACGCGCGTCACGCCGGCACCCCCGCCCCGGTGGTGGCGAGCGGCAAGGACACGGCCGGGGCGTCGGGCAGCTCCACCTCCACCGCGGTGCCGCGGCCCTCGCCGGTGCGCACCTCGAGGACACCGCCGAGCTGCTCGACGCGCTCGCGCACCGCGCGCAGCCCGAAGTGGCCGGCGCCGCTGGCGGTCCGCTCGGCCACGGCGGCGGGGTCGAACCCGCACCCGTCGTCGACCACCGCGAGCCGCGTCGCGCCCGGCAGCCGCTGCAGGCGGACCTCGACGCGGGCGGCACCGGAGTGCTGGACGGCGTTGGCCACCGCTCCCTGGGCGATGCGCAGCAGCGCGGTCGCCACCTGCACCGGCGGCTCCCCGTCCTCGGCGCCCCCGTCCGCGTCCCTGTCGGGCCCGACCACGTCCACGGCGAACCCGGGGCGGCTCCACTGGGTGTCGGCCAGGCGCCGCAGCGCCGCCCGCAGCCCCTGGCCGGCCAGCGGCGGGGGCGCCAGCTCGGCGATGAGGGCGCGGGCCTCGGCGAGGCTCGCGGCGGCGGTGTCGCGAGCCAGCCTCACGTGCGGCACGCCGGCGGCGCCGGGGTCGGCCCGCTCGGCCACGTGGAGCAGCAGCTGGATGCTCGACAGGCCCTGGGCCACGGTGTCGTGGAGGTCCCGGGCGATGCGGGCGCGCTCGGCCAGCGCCCCCGCGGCGCGCTCGCTGGCGGCGAGCTCGGCGCGGGCGGCCACGAGCTCGGCGAGCAGCCGCTCCCGCTCGGCGGCCTCCCGGGCCAGCACGCGGTAGCCGAGGTCCACCGCGAGCGCCACGCCCGCTGCCACGGCGGGCCCGACCACACCGCCGACGGTGAGGCCGCCACCGCGGAGCGTGGCGGTCGCCGCGGCCGCCGTCGCGGCGACCACGGCTGCGGCTCCCCACCGGCGCGGCAGGAGGTGGAGGTAGAGGAAGTAGAGGGGGAAGACGAGGTACCCGGCCAGCGGCGAGACCGCCACCAGCGCGAGCCAGGAGGCCGTGAGCGCCGCCAGCCAGGCGCGCGCCCGTCCCGGCGTCCGCCGGCGCCCCGCCAGCCCCCCTGCCGCGTACACGGCCAGCAGGAGCGCGGCCAGCGGCACCACCGTCCAGCGGTCCGGCGGAGCCGCCCGGACCACGACGAGCGCTGTGACGGCCACCACGAGCACGTGCAGCGCCGCGCGCAGCCCGAGGAAGTCGGGGGTGGAGGCGTCGCGGTGCACCGGCGCACGCTAGCGACGCAGCTGGCGGCGGCGCATCCGTCGAAGGTGGGAGGGCCACCTCCGTCCTCGGCGCAGCACGGAGCCACCTCGCGGGCGATGCCGCGGTCGGGGTGGGACGAGCACCGTGGACCTCGGCCGAAGGCGCTGCGTCCAGCCCTCGCTCCCCGCTCGTCCGTGCTGTCACTTGGAGGTCCTCCCGTGTTCGTCGCCTGGCGCGACCTGCGCGCCGCCCGCGGCAGGTTCGCCCTGCTCGCCGCCGTCGTCGCCCTCGTCACCCTGCTGGTGGGCTCGCTCACCGGCCTCACCGCCGGCCTGGCCGCGCAGAACACCTCCGCGCTGCTCGGCCTGGGCGCCGACGCCGTGGTGCTCGCCCGCCCCAGCGGCGCAGGCGGCGGCAGCGGCGAGCTCACGTTCGCCGACTCCACCGTGACGAGCGCCCAGCAGTCCGCGTGGGCGAGCGCAGCGGGGGTCACCGGTGCGTGGCCGCTCGGGGTGTCCCAGAGCCGAGCGGCCCGCCAGACCAGCAGTGGCCAGACCGGCGCCGCCGTCTCCGTCCTCGGCACCGACCCGGGGCTGACCCCCACGGCGCCCCGCTCCCGCGGCACGGTGGTGCTGTCGGAGCCCGCCGCTGACGAGCTGGGCGCCCGCACGGGCGGAGAGGTCGAGCTGGGCGGACAGCGCTTCACCGTGGCTGCGGTCAGCGGTGACGGCTGGTACTCCCACACCCCCGTCGTCTGGACGACGTTCTCCGACTGGCAGCAGCTCTCCCGTGCCGCGGGAGGCTCCGGCGACGCGAGCGCCCTGGTCGTCCGGGGCGACCTCGACGGCGACCAGCGCGCCGCGCTCGACGCCAGCACCGGCACCACGGCGACCACCCTGCTCGGCTCGCTCGGCGCCATCGGGGCGTTCCGCTCGGAGGTCGGCTCGCTGGCCCTCATCATCGGCCTGCTGCTCGTGGTGAGCGCACTCGTGGTGGGGGCGTTCTTCACGGTGTGGACGCTGCAGCGCACCGCCGACGTCGCCGTCCTCAAGGCCCTCGGCGCCTCGACGCGCACGCTCGTGGTCGACGCGCTCGGCCAGGGCACGGCCGTGCTCGTCGGTGGCGTGGCGGCGGGCACCGCGGCCGTCGTCGCCCTCGGGCTGGCCGCCGGCACCGCGGTGCCGTTCGTGCTGTCGCCGCTGACGGCGCTCGCGCCGTCGGCCCTCGTCGTCCTGCTCGGCCTCGCGGGCGTCCTCGCGGCGCTGCGGGCCATCACCAGCGCCAACCCCCTCACGGCCCTCGGGAGCATCCGGTGATCACCTTCGACGACGTCACGCTGACCCACCCCGACGGGGCCGGGCGCGTCACCGCGCTCGACCGCGTGCACCTGGACGTGCTGGACGGCGCCGTCACGGTGCTCACGGGGCCGAGCGGCTCGGGCAAGTCGAGCCTGCTCGCGGTGGCCGCGGGCCTGGTGCGGCCCGACTCCGGCCGGGTGCTCCTGGACGGCCACGACGTCGCGCGGCTCTCCCCGTCCGCGGCGGCATCACTGCGCCGCGGACGGATCGGGGTGGTGTTCCAGCAGGCCAACCTCCTGCCGTCGCTGACCGTGCGCGACCAGCTGCTGGTCATGGGCGAGCTGGGCGTCGTGGCGGGCGGTCGCAGGCGGCGGCGCCGCGAGCTGCGCGAGCGCGCCGACGCCCTGCTCGCCGAGGTGGGCCTGGACGGCTCCGGTCGTCGCCGTCCCCACCAGCTCTCGGGCGGGCAGCGGCAGCGGGTGGCCATCGCCAGGGCCCTCGTGCACGCGCCGTCGGTGCTGCTCGTGGACGAGCCGACCAGCGCCCTGGACTCCGAGCGCGCCGCCGAGGTGGTGGAGCTGCTGGTGCACCTCACGCGCGAGAGGCGGACGGCGACCCTGCTGGTCACCCACGACCTCGACAGGCTGGACGACGTCGCCGGCCTGGAGCGGGTGGTGAGGATGAGGGACGGCCGCATCGAGGCCCCCCTGCCGCGCCGGGCAGCGGCGCAGGCCTGAGACGCCGAGAGGGCGACACCCCGTGGGTGCCGCCCTCTCGTCTCGGTGGAGCTGAGGGGATTCGAACCCCTGACCCCCTCCATGCCATGGAGGTGCGCTACCAGCTGCGCCACAGCCCCGTCTGCCCGACCAGAACCCCTTCGCAGGAGTCCCGCGTTCAGGACGTGGGAGCAACTGTAGCGCCTCCACCGCGGTGCCCTCGGCCGGGGTGCCGCTCCGGCGCGGCGCTCAGACGACAGCGCCCGCCGAGCGCTCCGCCGCGGACAGGCCGCGGGCGCCGTCCGCGTTCGTCCGGCCCTCGGGGTCCTCCCCCACGCCGCGGGGCCCGAGGTCGTACCCCCGCAGCACCCAGCGCCCGAACCGGCGCTCCACCACGGCCCAGCGGCCGTTGCCCAGCGAGGCGAAGGTCGCCCACGCCTCCGGCGGCAGCCCGAGCAGCACGAGGATCCCGGCGCGCAGCGCACCGCTGTGCGAGGCCGCCACGAGCAGACCCCCGTCGGGGGTGGCGACGGCGTGGCGCTCGAGCGCGGCCGCCACGCGGGCGCCCAGCTCGCTGCGCTTCTCCCCGCCGCCGATGCGCAGGTCCTCCCCGGAGCGCCAGGCGCGGTGCCCGTCGGGCCAGTGGTCGGCGATCTGCTGGTGCAGCAGCCCCTGCCAGGCCCCGGCGTCGAGCTCGCGCAGTCCGGCGTCCTCCACGGCGCGCAGGTCGGTCAGCTCCTCCAGGCGGGCCGCCGTGGCCCGGGCGCGGGAGAGGTCGGAGCTGACGAGGCGGTCGGGGCGCATCGCCGCGATCTGGGCGGCGGCGGCGCGGGCCTGGGCGTGCCCCACCTCGTCGAGGGGGGTGTCGAGCTGGCCCTGGAAGCGGCCCTCGGCGTTGGAGGTCGTGCGCCCGTGCCGCCACAGCACGAGGCGCGAGGCACCACCGCCGGCCGCGCTCACCGCGCGAGCCCCGCCGCTCCGCCGTCGAGGGCGCCCTGCGGACCGTCGTGGGCGCTCCGGGGGCCGGTGACGTCCTCCGGCAGCTCGATGGACGGGCCGTCCTTCCAGAGCCGCTCGAGGGCGTAGTACTGGCGGTCCTCGGCCAGCTGGACGTGGACGACGACGTCGGAGAAGTCCAGCAGCACCCACCGGGCCTCGGCCATGCCCTCGCGGCGGACGACGTCGGCGCCGAGCTGGTGCAGCGCGTCCTCGACGGCGTCGACCACGGCACGCACCTGCCGGTCGTTGGCGGCGGCGGCCAGGACGAACACGTCCGTGATCACCAGCTGCTCGCTGACGTCCAGGGCGAGCACCTCGGTGGCGCCCTTGTCGGAGGCCGCGCGAGCGGCCGCGACGGCCAGCTCCACGGCGCGGGGGGTCGCGGTCACCGTCCCAGGATGGCACGGACCGGCCCCAGGACCAGCACGGCAGGCCTCCCGGAGATCCACGGGGGGATCCACAGGGAGGGTCAGTCCCGGTAGAGGCCGTGCTTCGCGATGTGCTGGACCACGCCGTCGGGCACGAGGTACCAGACGGGCAGGTCCTGCCGGACCCGCTCGCGGCAGTCCGTCGAGGAGATCGCCAGGGCGGGCACCTCGAGCAGGTGGACCGAGCCGGCCGGGAGCGAGCCGGACGCGGGGACGGCGAGGTCGTGCCCGGGGCGGGTGACCCCCACGAGGTTCGCCAGCTCGGCGAGCCTCTCGGCGTCCTTCCACGTGAGCATCTGCGCCAGCGCGTCGGCACCGGTGATGAAGTACAGCTCCGCGTCGGGGCGCTGGGTCCGCAGGTCCGAGAGCGTGTCCACCGTGTAGGTCGGCCCGGGCCTGTCGACGTCGACGCGGCTGACGGTGAACCGCGGGTTGGACGCCGTCGCGATGACCGTCATGAGGTAGCGGTGCTCGGCCGGGGAGACCGCCCGCGCGCTCTTCTGCCAGGGCTCGCCCGTGGGGACGAAGACGACCTCGTCGAGGTCGAAGCGGGCCGCGACCTCGCTGGCGGCCACGAGGTGGCCGTTGTGCACCGGGTCGAACGTGCCGCCCATCACCCCGATGCGGGACCTGCCGGGAGCGCGCCCCGGCAGGGGGGCCGGCGAACCGGTCAGTGGCGGTTGCCGACGCTGCGGAAGGCCCACAGGATCGCCAGCAGCAGCAGGAAGGTCGCGAAGGCGATCAGGCCGAAGACGAGCGGCGGGAACGGCGCCGAGTCGGCGGGCTCGTTGGCGCCGGTGGCGCTCATGACCAGGGCGACGAGCACAGCGCCTCCACGAGGTGATCCAGGGCGGTCCCGCCGGGGGTCGGCGGGTGCGGGTCCACAGTCTGCCAGGTCACCAGGGCCGGACGTCGCCAAGGGCCGCCGGCGGGGGTGTCCGCTCCCCGCGGGCCCTGAGCGTCTCGCGGTCGACCACCTCGATGCCCACGGCGCGCCACCCGGGCAGGTCGGCCGCGCGGCGGTTCTCCGCCCACATCCGCAGGCCGAGCGCGGCGGCGTCGTCGACGTCCTCGGCCTCGTCCCAGTAGCTGATCTCAGCCCTCTCGTCGTTGTAGCGGACGGTCGCGGGGAAGGGCTGCGCCTCGACGAGGCGCACCAGGGCGGCGTGCAGCTGCTGGCGGGGCACGCGCGGCCCGGCGAAGGTCACGCTCACGTGCCACAGCAGGGGCTCACCGGCCCCCCAGGGCTGTCCGGCGCCGCCGGGCAGCTCCTCGAGGCCGGGCAGGGGCGCATCACCGCCCTCACCCCCACCGGGCGCGAGCACCAGCCGGGGTGGCTGCGGCTGGCGCGGGGAGTCGTCCACGGGGGTGTCTCCGTCTCTAGAGGGTCCTACGTCGTCGCTGCGGCCCGCCGGCCGCTCGAGGCGGCGGGAGCGCCTGCGGCCCCACCCTGCCTCCGCCGGGGCAGCAGCACCAGGTCGTCGCGGTGCACCAGCACGCGGTCGTACCCGGGCCCGAGGGCGTCGAGCCGCTCCCGGGTGGAGCGCCCGAGCAGGTCGGGCACCTCCGCCGACGAGTAGTTGACCAGGCCGCGGGCCACGGCGTGGCCGCTTTCGTCGCACAGGTCCACCGGGTCACCCGCCTCGAACGTCCCGTCCACGGCCACGACGCCCGCGGGCAGCAGCGACGCG
Source organism: Quadrisphaera setariae (assembly GCF_008041935.1). Classification (NCBI taxonomy): domain Bacteria; kingdom Bacillati; phylum Actinomycetota; class Actinomycetes; order Kineosporiales; family Kineosporiaceae; genus Quadrisphaera; species Quadrisphaera setariae. Next base: position 266,162 of record NZ_VKAC01000003.1, on the reverse strand, counting down.
CCCCGGCGCACCACCGCCGCGACGGCGCCCGCGTCGAGCGCCAGCCGCCCCTGGGGGCTCGCGGCGTGCGCGAGCCAGAGCATGCGCGTGCGCGGGCGGGTGCCCGTGGGGGTGAACCAGGTGCCGACGTCCTCGCCGCGCAGCGCCTCACCGGCCTGCGCCGCGGACGCCAGCACCGTGGCGATCCCGGCACCGGTCGCGATGGCCGCGGCGTCGAGCTTGGTGGTCATCCCGCCGGTGCCGACGCCGCTGCTGGAGCCGCCCACCACGACGTCCTCCAGGTCCGCCGGGGAGGCGACGACGGGCACCCGCTGCGAGCCCGCGCGGCTGGGGGGCCCGTCGTAGAGGGCGTCGACGTCGGACAGCAGCACGAGGGCGTCGGCGTGGACCAGGTGGGCGACGAGCGCCGCGAGGCGGTCGTTGTCGCCGAAGCGGATCTCCGCGGTGGCCACGGTGTCGTTCTCGTTGACCACGGGCAGGACGCCCATGCCCAGCAGGCGCTCCAGCGCCCGCTGGGCGTTGCGGTACTGGGTGCGGCGGATGACGTCGTCGGCGGTGAGCAGCACCTGCCCCACCGTCAGCCCGTGGGCGGCGGCGGCGGAGGTGTACCGGGCCACGAGCAGCCCCTGCCCCACGCTCGCGGCGGCCTGCTGCGTGGCCAGGTCGCGGGGCCGGCGCGACAGGCCCAGCGGACCCAGCCCGGCCGCGATGGCCCCCGAGGAGACGAGGACCACCTGGGTGCCGGCCTGCACCCGCTCCACCAGGGCGTTGACGAGCGCGATGAGGCGCGCGTCGTCGATGCCGCCGCTGGGCTGGGTCAGCGACGACGAGCCGACCTTCACCACCACGCGTCCGGCTGCCGCCAGGGCCGACCTGTCGGCGAGCCGCGGCCGGTCGCCGGCAGCGTCAGCGCCGGCTGCCGCGTCAGCGCCGGCTGCGCTCACCCCTCGTCCCCGGCGTCCGTCCAGATGCCCGCGCGGCGCTCGTCGGCCAGCTCCTCCCGGGCCTCGCGCTTGGCGCTGCGCCGGTCCTCGTACAGCTCGCGCTTCTCCTCGCGGCTGGCGCGACCGCTGCCCTCCAGGCGCAGGTCGGTGCCGCGCGGCCCCACGGCCATGTCGGAGCCCACCAGGGTGGGCTCCCAGTCGAAGACGACCGCGTCGTCCCCGGGCCCGATGACCACGGTGGAGCCGGCCACGGCCCCGGCCTTGAACAGCTCCTCCTCCACGCCAAGGCGCGCCAGCCGGTCGGCGAGGTAGCCCACGGCCTCGTCGTTGGCGAAGTCGGTCTGGCGGACCCAGCGCTCGGGCTTGGCGCCGCGGATGCGGAACACCACGTCGCCCTGCGCCTCCGCGTAGCCGGGGGCACCCTCGCGGGCCACGGTGAAGCCGGCGTCGTCCACGGCCTTCGGGCGGATCACCACGCGCTGCGCGGGCATCTCCGGCGCCTCCTCACGGGCGCGGCGCACCAGCGCCGCCATCGCGAAGGACAGCTGGCGCAGCCCCTCGTGGCTCGCCGAGGACACCTCCAGCACCGACAGGCCGCGGGCCTCCAGCTCGGGGCGCACGAGCTCGGCGAGCTCCTTGGCCTCGGGGACGTCCACCTTGTGCAGCACCACCAGGCGGGGCCTGTCCGGCAGCGGGACGGAGGCGGGGCCGGTGGCGTCCGGGGCGATCGGGTAGGCCGCCAGCTCCGCCTCGATGACGTCGAAGTCGGTGATGGGGTCGCGCCCGGGGTCGAGGGTCGCGCAGTCGAGGACGTGCACCAGGGCGGCGCAGCGCTCCACGTGGCGGAGGAACTCCAGGCCCAGGCCCTTGCCCTGGCTGGCGCCCGGGATGAGGCCGGGGACGTCGGCCACCGTGAAGCGCTCGTCCCCGGCGGTGACGACGCCGAGGTTGGGCACGAGCGTGGTGAAGGGGTAGTCGGCGATCTTCGGCTTGGCCGCCGAGAGGGATCCGACCAGGCTGGACTTGCCGGCGCTGGGGTAGCCGATGAAGGCGACGTCGGCGAGGCTGCGCAGCTCCAGCACGACGTCCTCGGCCTCACCCGGCTCACCGAGCAGCGCGAAGCCCGGCGCCTTGCGGCGCGCGCTGGCCAGCGCGGCGTTGCCCAGCCCGCCGCGGCCGCCCGCTGCCACCACGAAGCGCGTGCCGGGCCCGACGAGGTCGGCGATGATCTCGCCGTCGGCGTTGCGGACCGTGGTGCCCTCGGGCACCGGCAGGACCAGGTCGTCGCCGTCGCCGCCGTTGCGGTGGCCTCCCGCCCCCTGCTTGCCGTTGGTGGCGCGGCGGTGCGGCGCGTGGTGGTAGTCGAGCAGGGTGGTGGTGGAGGTGTCGACCTCGAGCACCACGTCACCCCCCCGACCGCCGTTGCCGCCGTCGGGACCGCCCAGCGGCTTGAACTTCTCGCGGTGCACCGATGCACACCCGTTGCCGCCACTGCCGGCGGCCACGTGCACCACGACGCGGTCGACGAACGTCGCCACCGGGGCACCTCCTCTGTCTTCGGGTCGAGCTGGTCCTGCGGGTGAGGACGCAGCGAGGGGGCGGCCGGTGTTCCGGCCGCCCCCTCGGTGGGCCGCGGCGTCAGTCGCGCAGGGCCCGTGCAGTCAGCGTGGTGCTCAGGCCTCCACGGCCACGGGCACGACGGCGACGACGCGGCGACCGCCGCGCGTGCCGAACTGCACCGAGCCGGCAGCCGTGGCGAACAGCGTGTCGTCGCCACCGCGGCCGACGTTGTCGCCCGGGTGGAAGTGGGTGCCGCGCTGGCGGACGATGATCTCGCCGGCGCCGACGACCTGGCCGCCGAAGCGCTTCACGCCGAGGCGCTGGGCGTTCGAGTCGCGGCCGTTGCGGCTGGAGCTGGCGCCCTTCTTGTGTGCCATCTCAGTGCTCTCCTCGGGTCTGTCTGTGCTCGGGTCGGCGTCAGCCGATGGCCGTGATGCGCAGGCGGGTCAGCTCCTGGCGGTGGCCCTGGCGCTTCTTGTAGCCGGTCTTGTTCTTGTACTTCTGGATGACGATCTTCGGGCCGCGCTCGGCCCGGATGACCTCGGCGGTGACGGTCGTCTTGGCCAGGGCGTCGGCGGCGCTGGTGACGGTCTCACCGTCGACCAGCAGGAGCGGCGTCAGCGAGACGGACGAACCGGTCTCCCCCGCCACCCGGTCGACGACGAGCACGTCGCCGACGGCGACCTTCTCCTGGCGGCCGCCGGCGCGGACGATGGCGTACACGTGTCGCTCACTCTCTGCTGGAACTGCTGGACTGGCTGTGCTGGCTGGTGCTGGTCTTCCTGCGCACCACCGCGACCGGCCTGGGCCGGTGGTGGGCGGCGCTGGTGCTGCGGCTCGGCGGGCGCGCGCCACAGGCGCGTACCGGCGCACCGAGAGCGCACCGACGGACCAGGATACGGATCCCGGACCACGAGCGTCAAAGCGGCTGGCGCGGCGTCAGCCGCGCGTCCCCTCCCCCGCCCCGTCGGACCCCTCCTCGACGGCCGCCGAGGAGTGGTCCGGGTGCTCGTCGAGCAGCGGCGCGGAGACCTCGGGCTGCACCAGCTCGACGGTCTCCACCGTGGTCGTCTCGACCACCTCGACGTGCGCCGCGTCGTCCGCGGACGGTGAGGCCTCGGCCACGGGCTCAGCGACCCGAGCGCCGTCGTCAGCTGCCTCGACGCCGCCCAGGGCAGCCAGCAGCGCCGCCGCCTCCAGCGACGGCGCGACCGGAGCCGCGTCGGTCGGCGCGCCGGGGCGCAGGGAGGCGAGCGCGATGCCGTTCATGGCCTCGCGGACGGCGTCGCGCGCGGCCTCCTCGCGGCTGCGCGCCTCACCGTCGCCCTTCTCGGCGGGCTCGGCGGGTTCGTGGCGCTCGGCATTCTCGGCCCGGCCGGCGCGCTCGGAGCGCTCCGCCCGCTCAGCGCGGTCGGCGCCCCTGCCACCGCGCGACGAGCGCTCGGGCGCCGAGCTCCGCTCAGCTCCCTCGGCGCGCGCCTCCTCGCGGGGACCGCGCTCGGAGCGCTCAGCCTTCTCGGGCCTGTCAGCGCTGCGCTGGTCGGACCGCTGGTCGGACCGCTGGTCGGACCGCTGCTCCGACCGGCCGCGCGGCGGGGCGGGCACCGGCGGGTGCCCTGCGCTGCCGCCGCCGTGGCCTCCCTGACCACCCTGGCCCGCGTGGCCGGAGAGGTCGTCGTGGACGACCACGCCGCGGCCCGCGCAGTGCTCGCACGGCTCGCTGAAGGTCTCCAGCAGGCCCTGCCCGACGCGCTTGCGGGTCATCTGGACGAGGCCCAGCGAGGTGACCTCGGCCACCTGGTGCTTGGACCTGTCGCGGCCCAGGCACTCGACGAGGCGCCGCAGCACGAGGTCGCGGTTGGACTCGAGCACCATGTCGATGAAGTCGACGACGACGATGCCGCCGATGTCGCGCAGCCGCAGCTGGCGCACGATCTCTTCGGCCGCCTCGAGGTTGTTGCGGGTGACCGTCTCCTCGAGGTTGCCCCCCGAGCCCGTGAAGCGGCCCGTGTTGACGTCGACCACGGTCATGGCCTCGGTCCTGTCGATGACGAGGGAGCCGCCGGAGGGCAGCCACACCTTGCGCTCGAGGGCCTTGGCGATCTGCTCGTCGATGCGGTGGTGGGCGAAGGCGCTGCCCTCGCGGCCGTCGACGTCCCAGCGGCTGACGCGCTCGGCGAGGTCGGGGGCCACGGAGTCGACGTAGGGCCTGATGGAGCTCCACGCCTCCTCGCCCTCCACCACGAGGTGGGCGAAGTCTTCGTTGAAGACGTCTCGGACCACCTTGATGACCAGGTCGGGCTCGCCGTGCAGGAGCGTGGGCGGGGTGACCTGCTTGGCCCGCGCGGAGATCTCCTCCCACTGCGCGGTGAGCCGCTCGACGTCGCGCCGCAGCTCCTCCTCGCTGGCGCCCTCGGCTGCCGTGCGCACGATGACGCCGGCGTCCTCGGGGACGACCTCCTTGAGGATCGACTTCAGCCGAGAGCGCTCGGTGTCGGGCAGCTTGCGGGAGATGCCGGTCATGGTGCCGCCGGGCACGTACACGAGGTAGCGGCCGGGCAGGGAGACCTGGCTGGTGAGGCGGGCGCCCTTGTGGCCGATCGGGTCCTTGGTGACCTGCACCAGCACCGGGTCGCCCGACTTCAGCGCGGACTCGATCTTCTTGGCCTGGCCGGACAGACCGGCGGCCTCCCAGTCGACCTCGCCGGCGTACAGCACGGCGTTGCGGCCGCGGCCGATGTCGACGAAGGCGGCCTCCATGCTCGGCAGCACGTTCTGCACGCGGCCGAGGTGGACGTTGCCGATCATCGAGGTCTGCTGCTTGCGCGCCGAGTAGTGCTCCACCAGCACGCCGTCCTCGAGGACGGCGACCTGGGAGCGCCCGCCGCGCGAGCGGACGACCATCGTCCGCTCGACGCTCTCGCGCCGGGCCAGGAACTCGGCCTCCGACAGCACGCGGGGGCGCCTGCCGCCGTCGCGGCCGTCGCGGCGGCGCTGGCGCTTGGCCTCGAGGCGCGTGGAGCCCTTCACAGCGGTGACGTCGCCACCGCTCTCGGAGGACTCGCTGCGGGAGCGGCGGGAGCGCGACCGGGACCGGGAGCTGGTCGAGCCGGTCGAGGCGGTCGAGGCGGTCTCGCCCTCGCCAGCGTCCTCGGAGTCGTCGGGACCCCCGCGACGACGCCGACGGCGACGGCGGCGGGTCGTCGAGGAGCTGTCCTCGGCGTCGCCGTCCTCGGAGTCCTCGGAGTCCGCCGCCTCGTCGGCCTCGTCCCCGGTGTCCGCCTCGTCAGCGTCCTCGGAGTCCTCGGCGTCCGCGGTGGCGCGCGCCTCGGTGAGGTCGCCGGAGGCGGAGTCGTCGCCCTCGGCGGCCTCCTCGGCGCCGGCCTCGTCGCCGTCGTCGCCGGCGCGTCGGCGGCGGCCGCGACCACCACGACGGCGGCGACCGCGACGCGGCTTGGAGCCACCCTCGTCAGCACCGTCCTCGGCGCTGTCGTCGGCGTCGTCCTCGTCGGCGCCGGAGTCCTCGTCGGCGCCGGAGTCCTCGTCGGCGTCGTCGTCGCCCTGGGCGGCAGCCTCGCCCTCCACGGCGCCGACGGCGTCGGCCGCGTCACCGTCGAGAGCGGTGGCGTCGAGCGCGTCGTCCTCGACGACCTCCGCCGCAGCCTCGACGGACCCGAGCGGGTCTGCCGAGGCGCCGGCGCCGGCCTCGGCGGGCGCTCCGTCCGCCGGGGCCGCCAGGGCCTCGTCGGAGGCGGGAGCCTCGGCTGCGGGGGCGGACCCCACGACCTCCGCGGGCTGCGCGGGCTGCGCGGAGCCGGCGGTCTGCTCGGCAGGGGGCTCGGGGGTCTCGACCGGCGGGCCGGCGGGACGGGAGGCGGCGCGGCGCCGGCGCGGCCGACGGCCCGGCGCCTCGGCGGCGGGCTCGGCCTCGGGTCCGGCGGCCGGTGCTGCGGCGGTGGGCTCGGGTGCGTCGGCCTGGACGGCGGGCTCGGGCGCCGCGACCTGGGCGGCAGCGGTCCCGCGGCGGCGGGGGGTCCGGGCGGCCGGCTCAGCGGCTGCGGGCTCCGCGGCGGCAGCGGCTGGCTCAGCGGCGGCCGACTGGAAGACCGGGAGCGCGCTGGCGGTCGAGCGGCCGACCGGAGCCGCCTCGGGCTCGGGCGCTGCGGCGGCCTGGCGCTCGACGTCCGCGGCCTCGGACTGGAAGTGCACGGCGGGCGGCCCCGCCGGGCGCGACACCGCGCGGTGGTGGCCGCGGCGTCGCCGCTGCCCCCCCGCCTCGGCGGTCGTGCCGTCGTCGTCGACGTCGTTGCTGGTGCTCACGGGAGCTCCGTCCACCCCGGGTACCGGCCACACCACCGGTGCTCGGGTGCTCGGCCCACCGCCCGCGAGCGGTGGGGAAGTCTGGTGGCCGGGTAGGAGCGCCGCTGGGTTCGTGGCCCCGGCGCAGTCCTGCCCGGCGTCGGCGGCGACCTGAGGGCACCGGGGGACCGGTGCCCCTGCCGCTCGCGGGGCGCGCCTGCGCGCCTGCGAGCCACCGGTGAGGGGCTGCGGCGCGGAGTCGGGCCACCACCACGAGCGGCGAGGTCGTCGTCGGGACTGCCGTCAGGTGTGATGTGCCGGCCGTCCGGTGCCAGTGTCCCACAACCCGGCCAGCCCGTCTGCGCCCCGCCCCCCGTACGTCCCCCGCACGTCTCCCGCACGTCCCCCCGCGCGCCCCCCGGACGCCCACGGGCGGGCGTGGACGCGCGGGCGGCGGCTCAGAGGTAGCGCTCGGGGTCGAAGTCGGCCAGCGGGATGACGCGGACGCGCGGCAGCACCTCGGTGAAGGCGTGGACGTGGTCCTCCAGGTCGAACACCTGCAGGCCGCGGCCGGTGAGGTCCCCGAAGGTGGAGCTGACGAACTCCCGGAAGCCCAGCAGTCCCACGCGCCGGCCCTCGGTCTCCAGGACCCGGCGCAGGTGGGCGGTGAAGTCGCCGTCGTGGCTGGCCAGCAGCACGTCGCCGGGGCGTTCCGCGATGGCCTCGAGCGTGCGCTGGATGCCCAGGTCCACGACCTTCTCGCCGGGGCCGCCGGCGAGCGGGATGGGGCGGTAGTCCATGGCGAGCAGGGCCTGCACGAAGCTCATGGGCATCGAGCCGGACGTGGCGTTGAGGAAGAACAGGGCCCGCACGGGCTGGCCCCAGGCCTGCTCGGCGAAGTCGCGCACGCGGTCCCACCGGGGCCGCTCCCCCGGTGAGGGCCGCCGCCCCAGCACGCTCATCCCCAGGGTGGCGTCGATGTTCTCGCCGTCCACCAGGAGGTACGTCATCCGCTGCGCCGCACCCGGGGAGTCGTTGCCTGCCACCGAGGCAGCGTAGCCATCCCCGGACCCGACGGCGCCGAACCTCCACCGGGGCCCGGGGGCAGGAGGGGAGTCCCCGGGCCCCCATCTCGGCGCGCCACCCCCGACACGTCGATCACGCCGTGCCACCGGTCGGTCACTGCGCGATGATGGGGACCCCGTCCACGGAGGCCCGAGATGTCCGACCCACGGGCCCCGGAGGCCCAGCGGGCCGAACCGCCGCACCCGGCGCCGGACCACGGCCGTCACCGCGCTCCACGGCGGGCTGCGGTGCGCCGTCGCGCTCTGGCGCTCTCCCTGGTGCTCGCCGTCGCCGCAGCCGCCGTCCTGGCCGTGCTCGTCCTGCGCCAGCCGCCAGGCCGCGACGCTGCGAGCACGGGCGCAGCACCGACGGCGCCGGGCACCACGACCTCCGCCGGGACGAGCACCGGGGCGACCGGTGGGGGTGGACGGCCGTCGACCTCGTCCCAGCTCTCGGCCCAGGGGTCGGTGCAGGGGGCGGCGCAGGCCGCGGCGCTGTGGCTGGCGGGCCAGGCGCCCCAAGGGGGCGGGGTCGCCGTCGACCCGGAGCTGTACGACGAGGTCGCCACGTCCGCCCAGCTGGCCTCCCGCCTCGTGCCCGCTCCGACCGCTGCGGCGGGCGGCCAGCTCGGCGCGAGGTGGGTGGTGGCGGGGCCGGCGCTGCGCACCGAGGCCGCACCGGGGAGCTGGGCGGCCCGGGCCCTGGCGTCCTCGCGCGTCGTGGCGGCGTTCGGCGACGGCGACGGGCGCGTGGAGGTCCGCGAGCTGGAGGGCGCCGGCCCCACCGACGAGCCGGTGGTCCCCCTGGCCGCGGGTGAGGACCTGACCACGTCGCCGCCGGTGACGTCCGCGCCGCCCCGGGCGACCGCGACGCCGGCGGACCCCGCGGCCCTGGCGGAGCTGCAGCGCAACTCGCGGCTGGACTTCTCCCCCCGGGCCCGCGAGGCGCTGAGCACGGAGCAGGTCGACCTGCGGCTGGCCGCGCTCCTGGTGCAGCTCGCCGTCCAGCAGCCGCTGTCGGTGGCGGACCTGCCGTCCAACGGCGGGAGCGAACCGCTGCGCACGGTGGTGCTCGACGGTGTCGACGGGCGGGCCGTCGGCGCCGACCCGGACGCGCTGGCGCTGCTGCAGCGGCAGCTGACCGCGCAGGACCCGGCCTACCGCGCCAGCGTCGCCCAGGAGCGCGACGGGGACACGCAGGTGCTGCGGATCGCCCTCCCGTCCGCCGGGATGTGAGGCGCTCTCCGGCCTGGCGGGTCGGGTGGGCCGCATGGATGATGGGCCCGGCCGATCGGAACGGTGAGCAACGACACCGCCACAGACGGTGCCCGCCGCTCGGCTGCGAAGGAGATCCCGTGTCCGCTGCTCCACGTCCCTCCCGGCGAGGACTGCTCGTCGGCGCCCTCGTCGCGGCAGCGGTCCTGGGCCCCGCGTCCGCCGCTCAGGCGTCGGGGGCGTCGTCCTCCACCGACGACGCCTACATCCGGGTGGCCCACCTCGTGCCCGGCTTCGGCGGGGTCACCATGACCGCCACGCTCACGGCCTTCGACGGCTCCACCCGCCAGCTGACGCTAGCTCCCGAGGCCACCTACGGCGCCATCACGGGGTACGAGCCGCTGCCCGCAGGCTCCTACGCCGTGGCCGTGCGGCCCGTCGGCGCGGCCGCCAGCACGACACCGGTGCTCACCCAGACCCTCACCGCGCAGGCCGGGGACGCCTACACGATCGCCGGCCTCGGCGACAGCACGGCCCCGCGCCTCTCGGCCATCCAGGACGACCTCGCCTCCCCCGGCCCGGGGACGGCGCGCGTGCGCGTCCTGCCCGCGGCCGAGCCCGGGCAGACCACGGACGTCACGGCCTCGGGCCGCTCGGTCGCCTCCGCCGCCGCCTTCTCCGAGCCCACCGGCTACGTCGACCTGCCCGCCGGGCCGGTGACCTTCGAGGCGTCCACCGGCCAGCGCAAGGCCCAGGAGTCGACCACCCTGGCCGGCGGCAGCGTCTACACGGTGCTCGTCCTGGCCGACGGCACCAGCGGCCTGGAGCTCCGGCCGGTCACCGACGCGACGGGTTCCGGAGTGGTCCCGCAGGGCGGCGCCGCGACCGGTGGCGGCTACCTGGCCGAGCACGCCGGCGGGGCGACCCTCCCGGCGGTCGCGTCCGCGGCAGCCGGCACGGCGGTCGCCGGTGGCGCCCTGGCCGCTGCGCTGGCCCTGGTGCGCCGTCGTCGCGGGGCGATCGCGCAGCGGTGAGCTCCGTCCAGGAGCCGCAGCGCGGGAGCGCACGGCGGGGCCGGCACGCAGCGCCACCTCCCGCGGCTTCCCAGCGGGCCGTGGGGCTGCTCGACGTAGCCCTCCGCCTGCCCGGGCGGTGGGGCACCACCTCGCCCGGCAGCCGCGCGGCGGCAGCCGCGGTCTGCCTCGGCCTGGTCGGGGTGGCGGTCCCCGCCGGGATCGCGGCGCTGCCCCAGGAGCCGGCGGGGGCGCCTTCTGAGCGGACGGCGCTGGTGGCGGCGGCCGCCGCCGGCGCTGCGGGCTCCTCGTCGTCCTCCTCCACCTCGGACGCCGCTGCCGCCGTGCCGGCCCCGGCCGTGGTGCCGCTGTCCGTGACCGCTGTGGCGGCGCCCACGGCGGTGCAGGTGCCCTCGCTCGGCATCTCCTCCGACCTGGTGCGCCTGGGGACCACCGCCGACGGCGCTCTGGAGGTCCCCGCCGACGCCGCGCACGCCGGGTGGTTCGCGCAGGGCGTGGCGCCGGGCGCCGTGGGGCCGGCCGTCATCGCCGGTCACGTCGACTCCCGCAGCGGGCCCGGCGTCTTCGCCAGGCTGTCCCAGGTCGCGCAGGGTGCGCAGGTGGAGGTGCGGCGGGCGGACGGCAGCACCGCCGTCTTCGTGGTCACCGGGGTCCAGCAGGTGGCCAAGGACGCCTTCCCCACGCAGGCCGTCTACGGCCCGGTGGCCGGTCCGGAGCTGCGCCTCATCACCTGTGGCGGGGCCTTCGACGAGAGCACCCGCCACTACGTCGACAACGTGGTCGTCTACGCCCGGCTGGCGCAGACGACCACGTCGTAGCTCCGCCTCTCAGCGGCGGCTCACAGGGACGGGAACCAGATCCCGATCTCACGGGCGGCGGACTCCGGCGAGTCCGAGCCGTGCACGAGGTTCTGCTGGACCTTCAGGCCCCAGTCGCGGCCGAGGTCGCCGCGGATGGTGCCGGGGGCGGCGGTGGTCGGGTCGGTCGTGCCGGCCAGGGAGCGGAACCCCTCGATGCAGCGCTCGCCCTCGACGACCACGGCCACGAGCGGCCCGGAGGCCATGAACTCCAGCAGCGGCGCGTAGAAGGGCTTGCCCTCGTGCTCGGCGTAGTGGGCGCTCAGCTCGGTCTGCGTGGCCTCGCGCTGCTGCAGGGCGACGATGCGGTAGCCCTTCGCCTCGATGCGCGCCAGGACGGCGCCGGTGAGGCCGCGGCGGACGCCGTCGGGCTTCACGAGGACGAGGCTGCGCTCGGTGGTCGACGCGGTGGTCGGCTCAGTGCTCACGGCCCGGACCCTAGCGGCGCGCCGCTGCGGGGCCGACCTGGGCGCACCCTCGCGGGTGAGCAGGGCGGCGCCGGGAGAGCATGGGGACGTGGACGACGACGCGGGCCGCAGCGCCGACGAGGGCTTCGCTGCTCGCCTGCGGCGGGAGACGGCCGAGGCGCACGGTGCGGCGGAGCGCTCGCCCTTCATGGAGGAGCTGCTCTCCGGGTCGCTGGGACCGGCGGCGCTGACGACCTTCCTCGCTCAGGTGCACCACCTGTACGCCGTGCTGGAGCCCGCGGTCGACGCGGCGCGCGACGACGTCGTCGTCGCCCCCTTCGCCGACGACCGCCTGCGGCGGCTGCCGGCCGTCTCGGCAGACCTGCGCGCCCACGCCGGTGAGGGCTGGCGCGAGCACCTCGTGCCGCTGCCGGCCGCCGAGCGGTACGCCGAGCGGCTGCGGCAGGTGGCGACGTGGCCGGCGGGCCTGGTGACCCACCACTACCTGCGCTACCTCGGCGACCTGTCCGGCGGGCAGGTGGTGCGGCGCCTGCTGGCGCGGGCGTACGGCTGGCCGGAGGCGGAGCTGCGCTCGTGGGACTTCCCCGGCGTCCCCTCGCCCAAGCGGTACCGCGACCACTACCGGTCGCTGCTGGACGCCGCGCCCTGGGACGAGGCGGAGCGCGGCCGCGTGGTCGAGGAGGCCCGCCGGGGCTACCGGCTCAACGAGGAGCTGTTCGACGACCTCAGCGCGCGGCTTCCGGAGTGGCGTCGCTAGCGCTGCTGCTCGGCGAGCTGCACGGCCCAGCGCCGCCGGTCGGTGTCGATGCGCCGGCCGATGGAGACCAGCCACCACCACAGCGCCGCGAAGCCGACCGCCACGACGAGGGCCGCGACGCCCGCCTCGAGCACGACCAGCGCGAGCGAGACGCCGACGGCGACCAGGAGCACCTGCACCGCGTTCCCGACGACCACCCCGCGCGCGCTGCGCGCGGTGCCGCTCGCCAGGACGCAGACGACGACGATCACCAGCCCGACGCCCCACACCCAGCCCCGGCCCACGCCCTGGTCGGGCAGGAACGCGGCCGCCACCATGGTGCCGAACAGGACGGCGAAGGCCTCCAGCAGCAGCGTCGTGGAGGCCAGGCGCGCCGTCATCGTGGGCGGCGGCACCGTCAGCTCGCCCTGCTGCACCTGCCCCTGACCCGACGTCCGACCCTCGGGCGCGCTCGACTGCTGGGGGCTGTCAGACACGCCTGCAGCCTACGTCGCCCCTCCCCCCACCCCGACGGTCGAGGAACGCACGCACACCGATCGGGCCCGCGGGTGGGTTCTACGCTCCGCTCGTGCCCCTCCCCCGGATCCTCCTCGAGCAGCGGGCGACGTACGACGCCGAGGTCGACGCCGCCTACCTGTACCTCGTCGACGAGATCGCCGACGGCGCGGCCACCACCCAGCGGGTCGTCGAGGTCCCGGGCGCGGGCGAGGTGGTCCTGGACTTCGACGACGACGGTCGCTTCCTCGGCATCGAGGTGATCGCCGCGTCGGCGCTGCTCCCCCGCGACCTGCTCGACCGCCTCACCGCTGGTGGGCAGACTCCCGACGACCAGTCCCCCGACGACTTCGCCCCCATCAACCTCCTGCACGGCCCCGTGGCCGACTGGCTCGCAGCGCACGGCCCGCACGCCGAGGCGCTGGCGGACGAGGTGGCCTGGTCCCCCACCTTCACCGAGCAGTCCTTCCCCAAGGGCCCGGGCGAGGTGGAGGAGCTCTGGACCACCGGCGGATGGGTCTCCTGGGTCGGCGGCCCCGCCGTCGCCCCGCTGGACCCCTGGCCGCGCTCCGCAGCGGGCGCACCGCTGGAGCACGTCATCACCGTCTGCCTCGACGACCTCCACACCACCGGCGACACCGCGAGCACCCGGACCTTCCCCCAGCACGAGCAGGGCCTGCCGGCCACCGGCGCCCTGGAGGTCTTCCACGACCTGAGCACCTGGGGATGGGACGCCGACGACGCCGCAGCCGCGGGGTGGCTGGTGCGCTGGGTGCCCCAGCCCGACCGCTCCCACCTCGTGCTCGGACCGGACACCACCGCGCTGGACGGCCGTCCTTCCTCCCCGACCTGCCAGGCCGGGACCTTCCTGCCGGGGTGGACCCTCCCGCCCCTGGCCGACGCCGTCGAAGCCCCGTCAACGGTCTTCGACGTCGTTGAAGAGCTCGCCCGCGAGCACGCCCGCGCGTGGTGCCACCAGCGGCAGCTCCCGTTCCACGGGCAGGTCGACGGTCCCACCCACGCCTACGGCCACGGCTCCCGGTCCACCGCCGCGGCCGCCGAGGTGCTCGCTGCGGTGCTGCCCGTTTCCGACGGCGACCACCACAGGCTGCTGCTCGAGGTCGAGTCCGGCTCCCACCTCGCCGGGTGGTTCGGCGACCGCGGCCACCTGCAGGTGTGGATGCGCCAGAGCGACCTGGCAGCGCGCCGCTTCCAGGCCGCCTGGTGCATGGTCCGCACCGCCTGACCGGCGCGGCGGCAGAGGGAAGTCGGCCGGAGGGGCGGTGGTCTCCGCCCGCGCCGCGCTGGTCAGCGCCCCCCCCGGCGACTCAGCGGGCGGCGGGGGCCCGCAGCAGCGTCCGGGCGTCGCCGACCAGCGTGATGGAGCCGGTGACGAGCACGCCGGCGCCGAGGCCGCCGGGCGCCTCCGACTCCGACCTGTCCACCGCCACCTGGAGCGCCTCGTCGAGCCGCTCGGCCACGTGGACGCGCTCGCCGAGGTCGCCGCCGAAGATGTCGAGGGCGATGTCGGCGAGGTCGTCGACCTCCATGGCGCGCGGTGAGCTGGACCGGGTGACGACCACCTCGTCGAGCACGGGCTCCAGCACCTCGAGCATGCCGAGCGCGTCCTTGCCCTCGAGGACCGCGACCACGCCCACCAGGCGCGTGTACTCGAAGGAGTCCTCCAGCGCTGCCACGAGCGACTGCGCGCCGCCGGTGTTGTGGGCGGCGTCGACGAGCACCACCGGCGAGCGGCGCACCACCTCCAGGCGTCCCGGCGTGGTGACGTCGGCGTAGGCGGCGCGCACGACGTCGGGCTCGAGGCCCTCACCGCCGAGGAACGCCTCCACGGCGGCCAGCGCCACGGCGGCGTTGTGGCCCTGGTGCTCCCCGAACGCCGTGAGCAGCACGTCGGAGTAGGTGGTGCCGCCGATGCCCTGCAGCTCGAGCACCTGCCCGCCGACGGCGACCACGCGCGAGGTGACCCCGAACTCCAGACCCTCGCGGGCCACGGTGGCGCCCACCTCGACCGCGCGGCGCAGGAGCACCTGCGCCGCGTCGACGGGCTGCTGGGCCAGCACCACGGCGCTGCCCTCGGTGAAGATGCCGGACTTCGTCTCGGCGATCTCCTCCACGGTGTCGCCGAGCAGCTCGGTGTGGTCCAGGGAGATCGGCGTGACCACGGCGACGGTGGCGTCGGCGACGTTGGTGGCGTCCCACGTGCCACCCAGCCCCACCTCGACCACGGCGACGTCCACGGGGGCGTCGGCGAAGGCCGCGAACGCCAGCACCGCCAGCACCTCGAAGTACGTCAGCGGCACCTGGCCGTCCTGGCGCAGGCGACCGTCGACGATGGCCAGGTAGGGCGCGACGTCCTCGTGGACCGCCACGAACACCTCGTCGGAGATCGGCTCGCCGTCGATGCTGATGCGCTCGGTGACGCTGCTCAGGTGCGGGCTGGTGAAGCGCCCGGTGCGCAGGTTCATCTCACGCAGCAGCCGCTCGGCGAACCGCGAGGTCGACGTCTTGCCGTTGGTGCCCGTCAGGTGGATGACCGGGTAGGCGCGCTGGGGGTCCCCCAGCAGCTCCAGCACCTGCCGGACCGGCTCCAGGCGCGGCTGGACCGCGCTCTCGGGGGTGCGGGCGAGCAGCTCGGCGTGCACGGCGCGCAGCCGCTCGGCCGCGGCGCGGCGCTCCTCGGCCTCCTGCGCGGAGCGCTCCGGGGAGCCCCCTGCGACGCGGCTCATCGCGCGCTCGCAGCAGCAGCGGCCTTCGTGACCTCGACGAGCACGTCGTCCGAGCCGGGCCTCACCTCGACGCTCGTGGCGAGCACCTCGTCGGCGATGCGGTCCGCGTGGGCGCGGGCCCAGGCCTCCCGCTCGTCCGGCACGTCGAGCACCAGCGCGATCCGGTCGGAGACGTGCAGGCCGGCGGTCTTGCGGGCGTCCTGGACGAGCCTGACGACGTCGTTGGCCCAGCCCTCGGCCGCCAGCGCGTCGTCCACGGCGGTCTCCAGGACGACGAAGCCGCCGCCCGGCAGCGTGGCGGTGGCGCGCTGCGCCGCTCCGCCCTCGGCGTCCTGGGCGACGACGGTGCTCAGCTCGTACTCCCCCGGGAGGAGCTCGATGCCGGCCGCGACGACCGTCTCGGTGCCGTCGGGCCCGACGCGCACCTCGAAGGCGCCGCTGCGCGAGGCCTGGATGGCCTGCTGCACCTGCTTGCCGATCCGCGGACCGGCGGCGCGGGCGTTGACCGTCAGCTTCTGGGCGACCCCGAAGCTCTCGGCGGCGGAGTCCTCGGCGTCGAGCAGGACGACGTCCTTGACGTTGACCTCGCTGGCCACGAGCCCCACGAGCTGCTGGAGCACACCTTCGGACCCGCCCCCGGGCACGGCGAGGGTGAGCCGCGGCAGCGGCTGCCGCACGCGCAGGCCGCCGGCCTTGCGCAGGCCCAGGGCTGCGGAGCACGCGGCGCGCACCGCGTCCATGGCCTCCACGAGGTCGGGGTCGGCCGGGAGGTCCTCTGGGGAGGGGTAGTCGGCCAGGTGCACGCTGCGCCCGCCGGTCAGGCCGCGCCACACCTCCTCCGCGGTGAGCGGCAGCAGCGGCGCCACCACGCGGGTGAGCACCTCCAGCACGGTGTGGAGGGTGTCGACGGCGTCGACGGCGTCCGGGCCGTTGCCCCAGAACCGCTCCCGCGAGCGCCGCACGTACCAGTTGGTGAGCAGGTCGAGGAAGACGCGGACGCTCTCGCAGGCCCCGGCGACGTCGAGGGCGTCGAGCTGGCCGCGCACGTGCTCCACGAGGTCGCGCAGGCTGGCGAGCACGTACCTGTCGAGCTCGTGGGGCGAGTCGGTGCGCCAGCGGCCGACCACGCCCGCCGACGAACCAGCGCCGCCGTCGTCGCCGGTGTCCCCCTGGGGCCGCAGCGCGCCGGCGTAGAGGGCGAGGAAGTACCAGGTGCTCCACAGGGGCAGCAGCACCTGGCGCACGCCGTCGCGGATGCCGGCCTCGGTGGTCACGAGGTTGCCGCCGCGCAGGATGGGGCTGGACATGAGGAACCAGCGCATGGCGTCGGCGCCGTCGCGGGCGAAGACCTCGGAGACGTCCGGGTAGTTGCGCAGGCTCTTGGACATCTTGCGGCCGTCGTCGCCGAGGACGATGCCGTGCACGAGCGCGGTGCGGAACGCGGGCCTGTCGAACAGCGCGGTGGCCAGCACGTGCAGCGTGTAGAACCAGCCGCGGGTCTGACCGACGTACTCGACGATGAAGTCGCCCGGGTAGTGGTCCTCGAACCACTCGGCGTTCTCGAACGGGTAGTGGACCTGCGCGAACGGCATCGATCCTGACTCGAACCAGCAGTCGAGCACCTCGGGGACGCGCCGCATGGTGGAGCGGCCCGTGGGGTCGTCGGGGTTCGGCCGCGTCAGCTCGTCGACGAAGGGGCGGTGCAGGTCGGTGACGGCCACGCCGAAGTCGCGCTCGAGCTCGGCGAGGGAGCCGTAGACGTCGACCCGGGGGTAGGCCGGGTCGTCGCTGGTCCACACCGGGATCGGGCTGCCCCAGAACCGGTTGCGGCTGATCGACCAGTCGCGGGCGCCCTCGAGCCACTTGCCGAAGGACCCGTCCTTGACGTGGCCGGGCACCCAGTCGATCTGCTGGTTGAGCTCGACCATGCGGTCGCGGATGGCCGTCACCTTGACGAACCAGCTGCTCACGGCGCGGTAGATGAGGGCGTTGCCGCAGCGCCAGCAGTGCGGGTACGGGTGGTCGTAGGTCTCCTGGCGGACCAGCACCGTGCCGTCGGTGACGGGGCCCCCCGAGCCGTCGGCGCCCTCCCCGCGCGTGGCGGCCTTGAGGTCCTTGATGATCACCGCGTTGGCGTCGAAGACGTGCTGGCCCTCGTAGTCGGCCACGCGGGCGTCGAACCTCCCCTGCCCGTCCACGGGCACGACGGCCTCGATGCCCGCGGCGTCGGTGACGAGCTTGTCGTCCTCGCCGAAGGCGGGGGCGATGTGCACCACGCCGGTGCCGTCGTCGGTGGTGACGTAGTCGGCCAGCAGCACCTGGTGGGCGTTGTCGCGGCCGGTGAAGTAGGAGAAGGCCGGGGTGTAGGTGGTGCCGAGCAGCTCGCGGCCGAGCTTCGTCTCGAGCACGGTCGGCGCCGCGTCACCGCCACCCAGCTCGCGGGTGTACGCGCCCACGCGCGCCGCCGCCATGACGAGGCGCTGGCCGGCGAACGCGCCCTCGGACGGCTCGACGAGGGCGTACTCGACGTCAGGTCCGACGGCCATGGCGAGGTTGGAGGGCAGCGTCCACGGCGTCGTCGTCCAGACCAGCGCCTTCGCGCCGGCCCACTCGCCGCTGGTCAGCGTCATGCCGACCGTGACGGCCGGGTCCTGCCGCTGGCGGTAGACGTCGTCCATGCGCGTCTCGGTGTTCGACAGCGGCGTCTCGCAGCGCCAGCAGTACGCCAGCACCCGGAAGCCCTCGTAGACCAGGCCCTTGTCCCACAGGGTCTTGAAGGCCCACATCACCGACTCCATGTAGTCGGTGTCGAGGGTCTTGTAGTCGTGGTCGAAGTCGACCCAGCGGGCCTGGCGGGTGACGTAGTCGCGCCACTCGTCGGTGTACTTCAGCACCGAGGTGCGGCACGCGTCGTTGAAGGCCGCGACGCCCAGCTCCTCGATCTGGCTCTTGTGCGTGATGCCCAGCTGCCGCTCTGCCTCGACCTCGGCGGGCAGGCCGTGGCAGTCCCACCCGAAGCGCCGCTCGACGCGCTTGCCGAGCATCGTCTGGTAGCGGGGCACGACGTCCTTGACGTACCCGGTGAGCAGGTGGCCGTAGTGGGGCAGGCCGTTGGCGAAGGGCGGGCCGTCGTAGAAGACGTACTCGTTGGACCCCTCCTCGCCGGCCTCTCGCGCGCCGACGGACGCCTCGAAGGTGTCGTCGGCCTTCCAGTGCGCCAGCACCGCGGCCTCGAGGTCGGGGAAGCTCGGGGAG
Organism: Quadrisphaera setariae; assembly: GCF_008041935.1. NCBI lineage: Bacteria > Bacillati > Actinomycetota > Actinomycetes > Kineosporiales > Kineosporiaceae > Quadrisphaera > Quadrisphaera setariae. The sequence continues at coordinate 247,507 of NZ_VKAC01000003.1, read as the reverse complement.
GCCGGCACGCCTGCGCTGGGGTCCAGCGCGGAGGCGAGGGGGTAGCTCTTGCGCTGCTCGCTCACGTCACACCATCCGTCATCGTCTCGATGCACAGGCCGGTGCGAGGACGACGCCCGCCGTGTCGGCCGGGCCCCGCGGTACCACCCCGCTTGCCGCCACCGCCTCCCCGGTGATCCCGAGGACGACGACGACGACCGCTCGTCGCGCAGCGCTGACGGGCTGCTCCCGTCCGGTTCTACTGGGGGCCGCTCCTGCTGGTGCGGCCCTGTTCTTCCGGAGGCTCACCGGTGATGGCCGGGTCGGTGCCTGTGCCCCGGATCCTACGCCGCCCGGCCCCGCGGCCGCTTCCCCCTTCCGCTCCCTTCCCGCAGCCGTGCGCCCGGTTGCGGTGACTTCAAGTTGCAGGATCTGCAAAGATGCACGACGTGCAAGAAGAAGGGCTCCGAGAGTCCAAGAAGCGCGCCACCCGGCGCGAGCTGTCGCGCACCACCCGCCGCCTCGCCCTGGAGCACGGGTACGACGCCGTCACCGTCGAGCAGGTCTGCTCCGAGGTCGGCGTCTCGGTGCGCACCTTCCACAACTACTTCGCCAGCAAGGACGAGGCCGCCCTCGGGGAGGACCCGCCGCTGGCCACGTCCGAGCAGCGCGCGGCGTTCCTGGCTGGCGCTCCCCACGGGGACCTGCTCGCCGACCTCCTCGCGCTGGCCGACACCGAGCCCGAGCCCGGCCTCCAGGACGACGTCGCCGCCACGTTCGCCCTCGCCCAGCGCGAGCCCCGCCTGCTGGCGCTGTGGCTGGGCCGCGTCTCCACCCGCGAGGAGGAGCTGCGCTCGCTCGTGGCCGAGCGCCTCGGGACCGACGAGGACGACGCGCGCTGCGCCGCCGCAGCCGCCCTCGCGATGACGACCGTCCGCCTGGCCTGGACCGGGTGGATGGCCGAACCGGCCACCGGCCTGCGGGCCCACCTCGACCTCGTGCACGAGCAGCTGCGCTCGCTGGTCGCCCCCGCCCACGCCCCCGCCCCAGAGACCGCAGGAGCCGACCGATGAGCACCCCCACCCGGGCCCAGCAGGACGACGGCGCCGCAGCGCCGTTCGTCCTGACCCGGCGCCGCATCAACCTCATCTTCACGGCGCTCGTCGCCGGCATGCTCATGAGCAGCCTGGACCAGACGATCGTCTCCACCGCGATGCCGACCATCGTCGGAGACCTGGGCGGGGTCTCCCACATGGCGTGGGTCACCACCGCCTACCTGCTGGCCAGCACCCTGGTCATGCCGGTCTACGGCAAGTTCGGCGACCTCTTCGGCCGCAAGAACCTCTTCCTGTTCGCCATCGCCCTGTTCACCGCCTCCAGCGTCGTGGCGGCCCTGTCCCCCACCTTCGAGGTCTTCGTCGCCTCGCGCTTCGTGCAGGGCCTCGGTGGCGGTGGGCTGATGATCCTCGCGCAGGCGATCATCGCCGACGTGGTCCCCGCTCGGGAGCGCGGCAAGTACATGGGCCCGATGGGCGCGATCTTCGGCCTGTCCGCCGTGGCCGGGCCCCTGGTCGGCGGGTACTTCACCGACCACGCCGCCTTCGGCTGGCAGTGGTGCTTCTGGATCAACGTGCCGGTCGGCCTGCTCGCGCTGGCGCTGGGGGTCTTCGCCCTGGAGCTGCCGAAGAAGCGGAACAGCGCGAAGCTCGACGTCGCCGGCGTCGTCCTGCTCTCCGCGGCCACCACCTCGCTGGTCTTCTTCGCCGACGAGGGCGGCTCCCGCGGCTGGACCGACGGCCTCACCCTCGCCTGGCTGGCCGCGCTGCTCGTGTCCGCTGTCGGCTTCGTGCTGGTGGAGCGACGCGCCACCGAGCCGATCATGCCGCTGTCGCTGTTCCGCACCCGGATGTTCGTGCTGCCCACCGCGCTCGGCCTCGTCATCGGCCTGGGGATGTTCTCGGCGATCGGCTTCATGCCGACCTTCCTGCAGATGGCCTCGGGCACCTCCGCGGCCGACTCCGGCCTGCTCATGCTGCCGATCATGGGCGGTCTCATGCTCACCGCCATCGGCTCGGGCATCGCCATCACGCGCACCGGGAGGTACAAGGCCTACCCGGTCGCCGGCACCGCCCTCGTCGGCCTGACGATGCTGTGGATGACCACGCTGACCGGCGGCACCTCCCTGGTCACCATCGAGGTCATGCTCTTCCTGCTCGGAGCCGGCCTCGGCCTGGTCATGCAGGTGGTCGTGCTCGTGGCCCAGAACGCCGTGCCGCCGTCCCAGCTCGGAGCGGCGACCGCCACCAACAACTACTTCCGGGAGGTGGGCGCCACCCTCGGCGTGGCCGTCTTCGGCACGGTGTTCACGAGCCGCCTCGCCACCGGGCTCACCGAGGCCCTCACCGCCAACGGCCCCCAGGCCGCGGCGGCGGGGATCACCAGCCCGGACACGCTCGTCCCGGCGGCGGTGCAGGCCGCGGGCGAGCCGCTGCGCGGCGCCATCGTCAGCGCCTACGCCGACGCGCTGGCCCCCGTGTTCGGGTACCTGCTGCCCTTCTTCGTCATCGGGCTGGTGCTCGCGGTGCTCTTCCGGACCGTGCCGCTGTCGGACGTCGCCGGCATGGTGGCCCGCGGCGAGGCGGTCTACGAGGACGGCACCGCCACTCGCGGCGAGGCCGGAGCCACCCCGCTCGGGGCGGGTGCCGCCGCCTCCGCGGCCCGCGCCGCCGACGACGCCCTCCCGGGCCAGCGCCACGAGCGCGCTGAGGAGCCCGCTCCCCGCACGTGACCTGACCGCCCCCGCGAGAGCGGGTGCGCGGGCGGTGGCGGCGGGCGAGGGTGGCCCACGTGGCTGAGAACACCGCTGAGAACACCGCCCGACCGACCGTCGCCCTGCTGGGCACGGGGATCATGGGCACCGGCATGGCCCGGAACATCGCCGCCGCCGGGCTCCCGCTGACCGTGTGGAACCGCACCCGCGAGCGCGCCGAACCCCTCGCCGACGTGGCGGCCGTCGCGGACTCCCCCGCCGACGCGGTCCGCGGCGCCGACGTGGTGGTGGTCATGCTCATGGACGCCGACGCCGTCCTCGACGTGCTCGCGCAGGCGGAGCCGGGGCTGCGCGACGGGGTCGTCGTCGTCCAGACCAGCACCATCGGGCCGGAGGGCGCGCGGCGCGTCGCGGCGTGGGCCGCCGAGCACGGCGCCCGCCTGCTCGACGCCCCGGTGCTCGGCACCAAGGGGCCCGCTGAACAGGGGAAGCTGGTCGTCCTGGCCTCCGGGCCGGCGGCGGCGCGCCAGGCGGCCCGGCCGGTCTTCGACGCCGTCGGCGCCCGCACCGTCGAGCAGGACGAGGTCGGCGCCGGCAGCGCCCTCAAGCTGGCGTGCAACAACCTCGTCGCCACCCTGGTGGAGTCGGTCGCCGAGTCGCTGGTGCTGGCCCGGGCGCTCGGGGTGGACCCGCAGCTCGTGCTCGAGGCGGTCCGCGGGGGCGCGATGGACTCCCCCTACGTGCAGCTGAAGGGCACCGCGATGCTCGAGGACGCCCTCGACGAGCCCTCGTTCCCGCTGGCCGGCGCCGCCAAGGACACGGGGCTCATCGTCGAGGCGGCTCGGGCCGCAGGCGTGGAGCTGGCCGTGGCCGAGGCCGTGCAGCGGCGCTTCGCCGCCGCCGTCGAGGCCGGCCAGGGCGGCGCGGACCTCGCCGCCACCTTCCGCGCGCCCCGCTGAGCGCTGCCCCGGGTCGTCGTCCTCCTCCGCCCCCGGAGGAGGAGGACGGCTCCCGGACGCCTGTCAGGCGGCGCCGACCGAGCGCCGGGGCCCCGCCGCTCCCGTCGCGCTCGCGGTGTCGAGGGCGTCGAGCTCGGCCCGGACGAGGTCGGCCAGGGGGCCGACGTGCGGCTCCTGGAGCACACCGGTGTGGTCACCGCTGGTGCGGTGCAGCGACCACGGGCCGCGGAGGTGGTCCGCCCAGCGGGAGCGGGCCTCGGCGTCGGGGTCGTCGGCGGCCACGAGCACGAGCGCGCGCCCGTCCCACGGCTGCGTGCGGTAGCGCCGCTGCAGCAACTTGCCCTGCAGGTGGAACCTGTCGTAGTGGCCCAGGCCGCGGCTCTGCACCACGCCCGTGAGGAGGATGGACGCCAGGGTCTTGGCGCGCTGCGGCAGCGACCCCTCCAGCGCCGGCGGCGCCAGCTGCGGGTCGGGCGGGAAGGAGTCGATCACCACGAGCGACTCCACCACCTCCCCGGCCTCGCGCAGCTGCTGCGCCATGTCGAGGGCCACCAGCGCGCCGAGGGAGTGCCCGGCCAGGCGGTAGGGACCGTGCGGCTGCACCTGGCGCAGCTGCGCGAGGTGGTGGCGGGCGCGGGTGTGCACCGACCACTCGGGACGGCCACCACCCTCCAGACCCCTGGCCTGCAGCGCGACGAGCGGCTGCTCCCGGCCGAGGCGCTCGGCCAGCCGGCGGAACGCCAGGGCGACCCCGCCGGCACCGGCCACCACGAAGAGCGGGCGGCGTGCACCGGAGCCGTTGAAGGTCACCACGGCCGCGTCGCGGCCGGAGCGGCGACGGCGGCGCAGCGCCTCCGCCAGCTCGGCCACGGTGGGGTTCTCGGCGATGAGCCGGGTGGTGAGGACGTCGGAGGGCACGTCCAGGGAGGAGGCCATCGAGGCCAGCAGAGCCTCAGCGGCCAGCGAGTCGCCGCCCAGCTCGAAGAAGTCGTCGTGGGCGCCGACGGCGTCCAGGTCCAGGGCGCGCGCCACGAAGGCGGCCACCACCCGCTCCCAGTCGGTGCGCGGCGCCACGCCACCCACCTCCACCGCCGGCGGGGTGGGCAGGGCGGACCTGTCCAGCTTGCCGCGCTCGGTGCGCGGCAGCGCCTCGAGCAGCACCACCTGCTCGGGGACCATGAACGCCGGCAGCGCCGCGCGCACTGCCCGCCGCAGCTCCGGGACCTGCACCGCGGGACCCTCGGGCACCACGTACGCCACGAGGCGGGCGCGGCCGCCCTCCTCGTCGTCGCCGGGGACGACGCCCACCACGACGGCCTCGCGGACCTGCGGCAGGGCGTGCAGCACGGCGTCGACCTCGCCCGGCTCGACCAGGTGGCCGCGGATCTTCACGCTGTGGTCGACGCGGCCCAGCAGCCGCACCACGCCGTCGTCGTCGATCGCGGCGGTGTCGCTCGTGAGGTACGAGGTCGACCCGTCGGGGTGGTGCGTGAACACGGCGGCGGTCGCCTCCGGCGCCCGCCAGTACCCGTCGGTCAGCCAGCGGGAGGTCACCACGAGGCGACCCGTGCCGGAGTCGCGGCGGACCCCGGTCTCGTCGACCACCTGCAGCGAGACGCCCTCGACGGGTCGCCCCACCGGCACGGCGCCGGAGGGTCCCTCGTGCTCGGGCGCGATGACGTGCTCGGCGATGAGCCACGTCTCGGAGGACCCGTACCGGTTGTGCACGGTGCAGCTGCTGCCGAGGGCGGCGCGCAGGCGCGCCATCTCGACGGCGTGGATGGTCTCCCCCGCCGTCGTCACCGCGCGCAGCCGGCCCAGCTGCTCGCCGGGCGCGAGCGCCGCGACGGCACCGCGCAGGATGGCGGGGCTCGCCGCCAGCACGGTGGCGCCGGTCTCGAGGAGCCACGCGGGCAGCTCGGAGACGGCGCGGGTGCGCGGGTCGAAGAGCACCTGCGCCGACCCCGTGGCCATGCCCGCGAGCAGCAGGCCGATCCCGGCGCTGAAGGCCATCGGCAGCAGGTTGGCGATGACGGCGCCGGGCCCGTAGCAGTCCTTGCCGTTGGTGGTGGCGTCGTGGAGGACGGACTCCGAGTGGGCCACCACGCCCTTGGGCCGTCCGGTGGAGCCGGAGGTGTAGACGATGACCGCGGGCGCGCGGCTCACCAGCTGGTCCTCGGCGAGCGGCCAGGTCCCGGCGGTAGCGCCTCCGGCTCCGAGTGCCACGAGCGCCCTGTCGGTGCGCACGACCCGCGGGCAGAGCTGCGCCGCGTCGTCGGCGCGGGTGGCGTCGGTGACCACGGTCGTGGCACCGGACTGCTCCACGTAGTGCCGCAGCCGCTCCACCGGCGTGGTGGGGTCGAGGACGACGACGGGCGCGCCCGTCCCCAGCACCGCGAGCACCGCCACGGCGGCCGGGGCGCCGTGGCCCAGCAGCACCGCCACCGGCTGGCCGGCGGGCGCCGTCGCAGCGATCCTCGACGAGAGCGCACCGGCTCGCCGGTCGAGCTCGGCGTAGTCGTACCGGACCGCGCCGTCGTCAACGGCGAGCGCCTGCGGGAGGGCAGCGGCGACGCTGCGGACCCGTGTGACGACGTGCTGGAAAACCCCTTGCGCCGTCAGGGCGACGAACCCTCCGTCGCTCACCCCATCAGCCCCCGACCTGCTCATCTGCGGCCCCCCTCGGTCCGCGACCAACCCTACGGTCCTGAAAAGAACACGCCAGGTCTCGTCGACCGCTCGGAGTACGCCGTGATCCAGACACAGACGTCCGCCCCCGACCGCGTCCCGCCGCTGCACCTGTCGGCGCTGACGCTCAAGACGACCGGTTTCGCCCAGCGCGTGCGCGCCGCGGCCTCGGCCGGGTACGCCGGGATCGGCCTCGGGGCCGCCGACTACCTGTCCGCCCGCCGCAGCGGCATCGCCGAGGACGACATCCGCGGCTACCTCGCCCGCGCCGGGCTGGAGGTGGTGGAGCTGGAGTTCCTGCGCGACTGGTGGACCGACGCCGACGTGCGCGGCACCCGGCTGGAGGAGGACATCCTCCTGCACCTGGCCGACCTCACCGGGGCGCAGCAGATCAACGTGGGCCTGTTCGACGTCGTCCCCGACGACGTGGTGCGCCGCGGCTTCGAGCGGCTGTGCACCCGCGCTGCGCGCCACGGGCTGCGCATCGGGGTGGAGTTCATGCCCTACGCCGAGCTGCGGACGCTCGCCGCGGCCCGCGCGCTGGTCGAGGACGTCGGCGCCCCGAACTCCGGGCTGATCCTCGACGCGTGGCACTGGCACCGCTCCGGCGGCTCCCTGGAGGAGGTCGCCGCGGCCGCCGAGGACGGGCTGGTCGTCTCCGTGCAGCTGTGCGACGCGCTCCCCGAGCCGCTGCCCGACCTGCGCCAGGAGGGCCGGCACCACCGCCAGCTGCCCGGCGAGGGATCGGTGGACCTCCAGGCGTGGCTGGACGCGCTGGCCCCCGCGCTGGACGGCTCCGCGTCGGGGCCGGCGGCCACGGTGGCCACCGAGGTGCTCTCCGACGCCGTGGTGGCCGACGGCGCCGGCGAGGCGTGCCGCCTCACCTTCGACGCCGGCCGACGGGTGCTCGAGGCGTTCGTCGACGGGCGGGGAGCACCCCGGCGCTGACGCGCCGCACCCCCGGGGGATCCGGCGGGGTTCCTGCCGCCCTTCGCCGCAGGTTCACCCGTTCGGAGCAGCGGGCGCACGCAGCGCTACACCTGCTCGCGCACCACCTTGTGCTGGGCGGCCTGCGCCAGCGGCCGCACCACGAGCAGGTCGACGTTGACGTGGCGCGGGCGCGTGAGCATCCACGCGACGCAGTCGGCGACGTCCTCGGCCACCAGGGGCTCGCGCACCCCGGCGTAGACGGCGTCGGCGCGAGCGGCGTCACCGCCGGTGCGGTTGAGGGAGAACTCCTCGGTCCTCACCATCCCGGGCGCCACCTCGAGCACCCGGACCGGATCGCCGGCCAGCTCCAGGCGCAGCGTCTCGGCCATGACCGACTCCGCGTGCTTGGCGGCGGTGTACCCGCCGCCGCCCTCGTACGCGATCCGCGCGGCCGTCGAGCTCATCACCAGCACGTCACCGCCGGTGCCCGCGCGCAGCGCCGGCAGCAGCGCCTGCGTGACGCGCAGCGTGGCGAGGACGTTGACGTCGAACATGCGCTGCCAGTCCTCCACCTTCCCGCCCTCGACGGTGTCCGTGCCGAAGGCACCGCCGGCGTTGTTGACCAGCGCGGTGAGGTCACCGCCGAAGCGCTCCCGCACGACCTCGCGCAGGGCGTCGACGTCGGCCTGGGCGGTGAGGTCGGCGACGTGGGTGGAGCAGCCGGTCTCCTCCGCCAGGGCCGCCAGGCGGTCGGCGCGCCGCGCCACGGCCAGCACCTCGAAGCCCTCCGCGCGCAGCCGCCGCACGGTGGCGGCGCCGATGCCCGAGCTGGCCCCGGTGACGACGGCGGTGCGGGTGGTGGCGTCCTGGCTCATGGCCCGATCCCACCACCGGGCCTCCGCGGCCCGCGCGGGGGGCCGGGTCTCCACCGGGTCTCCGCCGGGTCGCTGGTGGCGCCGCTGGTCCGGCGGGGTCTGGGAGGATGGCCGCGTGTCCCTGACTGACCGCCCCACCTCCCCCACCGGCGCCCGCGGCCCCGCGACCGGCGTCCCCGACCGCCCGGCCCTGGAGGGCCTGGAGCAGAAGTGGGACGCGGCGTGGGAGGAGGGCGCCACCCACGCCTTCCCCCGCCAGGCGGCGCTGGCCGCCCCCGCCGGGGTGTACGCCGTCGACACCCCGCCGCCGACCGTGTCGGGCTCGCTGCACGTCGGGCACGTCTTCAGCTACACGCACACCGACGTCGTCGCCAGGTTCCAGCGGATGCGCGGTCGCACCGTCTTCTACCCGATGGGCTGGGACGACAACGGGCTCCCCACCGAGCGCCGGGTGCAGAACTACTACGGCGTCCGCTGCGACCCGTCCCTGCCCTACGAGGGCGAGGGCTTCACGCCGCCGCACTCGGGTGACGCCGGCTCGGTCAAGGCCGCCGACCAGGTGCCGGTCTCGCGGCGCACCTTCGTCGCCCTGTGCGAGCAGCTCACCGCGGAGGACGAGAAGGAGTTCGAGGCGCTGTGGCGCCGCCTGGGCCTCTCGGTCGACTGGTCGCTGACCTACTCGACCATCGGCGGGCCGGCCCGCGCCGCCTCGCAGCGCATGTTCCTGCGCGACCTCACCCGCGGCGCCGCCTACCAGGCGCAGGCCCCGGGCCTGTGGGACGTCACGTTCCAGACCGCCGTCGCCCAGGCCGAGCTGGAGGCCCGTGACTACCCGGGCGCCTACCACGAGGTCGCCTTCACGAAGGCCGACGGGAGTGGTGAGGTGGTCATCGAGACCACCCGCCCCGAGCTGCTGCCCGCGTGCGTCGCGCTCATCGCCCACCCCGACGACGAGCGCTACCAGCCGCTGTTCGGCACCACGGTGGTCTCCCCCGTCTTCGGGGTGGAGCTGCCGGTGCTCGCGCACCCCGCCGCCGAGCCCGACAAGGGCGCGGGCATCGCGATGTGCTGCACCTTCGGAGACCTGACCGACGTCACGTGGTGGCGCGACCTCGACCTGCCGACCCGACCCGTCGTCGCCCGTGACGGCCGCCTCGTCCGCGAGGTGCCGTCGTGGCTGTCCGGCTCCGGTGCGCAGGCCTACGGCGAGCTCGCCGGCAAGACCACGCACTCGGCGCGCATCGCCGCCGTCGACGCCCTGAAGGCCTCCAGGGCGCTCAAGGCGGAGCCGAAGCCCACCCAGCGCAAGGCCAACTTCTTCGAGAAGGGCGACAAGCCCCTCGAGATCGTCACCTCGCGCCAGTGGTACCTGCGCAACGGCGGCCGCTCCGCGGCCGGTTTCGAGGACCTGCGCGAGCAGCTGCTGGCCCGCGGCAGGGAGCTCGGCTTCCACCCCGACTTCATGCGGGTGCGCTACGAGAACTGGGTCGGCGGGCTCACCGGTGACTGGCTGGTCTCCCGCCAGCGCTTCTTCGGCGTGCCGATCCCGGTCTGGTACCGGGTCGGGGAGTCCGGTGAGGTCTCCTACGACGACGTGCTCGTGCCGGACGAGGCCGCCCTGCCGGTGGACCCCTCCACCGACGTGCCCCCGGGCTTCACCGAGTCCCAGCGCGGGGTCGCCGGCGGGTTCGTCGGTGAGACCGACGTCTTCGACACCTGGGCCACCTCGTCGCTGACCCCGCAGATCGCCGGCGGGTGGGAGCGCGACCCGGAGCTGTTCTCCGCGGTGTTCCCCTTCGACCTGCGCCCGCAGGGCCAGGACATCATCCGCACCTGGCTGTTCTCCACCGTGGTCCGCGCCCACCACGAGCACGGGTCGCTGCCGTGGTCGGACGCCGCCATCAGCGGCTGGATCCTCGACCCGGACCGCAAGAAGATGAGCAAGTCGAAGGGCAACGTCGTCACGCCCCTGGGCCTGCTGGAGGAGCACGGCGCCGACGGCGTCCGCTACTGGGCGGCGTCCGCGCGCCTGGGCACCGACGCCGCCTTCGAGGTCGGGCAGATGAAGATCGGGCGCCGCCTGGCGCTCAAGCTGCTCAACGTCTCCAAGTTCGCCCTGTCCATGGGCGCCACCGACCCGACGGCCCCGGTCACCGAGGCGATTGACAGGTCGGTGCTGGCCGGGCTGGCCTCCGTGGTGAGGACGGCGACGGACGCGCTCGAGCGCTACGAGCACACCGCGGCCCTGCAGGCGGCCGAGGCGTTCTTCTGGGCGTTCTGCGACGACTACGTCGAGCTCGTCAAGGACCGCGCCTACGGCGCCCAGGGCGAGGAGGCCGCGGCGTCGGCGCGGGCGGCGCTGGCGCGCTCGCTCGACACCATGCTGCGGCTGTTCGCGCCGTTCCTGCCCTTCGCCACCGAGGAGGTCTGGAGCTGGTGGCGCGCGGAGGAGGGCTCGGTGCACACCGCGCCCTGGCCGAGCGCGGAGCCGCTCTCGGAGGTGGCCGGCGACGCCGACCCGGCGCTGCTGTCCGCCGTCGGTCGCGCCCTGGCCGGGGTCCGCAAGGCCAAGAGCGAGGCGAAGGCGTCGATGCGCACCGAGGTGGTCACCGCGACGGTCTCGGCACCCGCCGCGCTGGTGCCGCTGCTCGAGGCCGGAGCCGCCGACCTGGCCGCCGCCGGCCGCGTGCGCGACCTGCGCATCACCGCCGGCGCCTCCGCCGCCGGGGGCGCCGAGGCGATCGCGGTGACCGACGTGGAGCTGGCGCCCCCCGCCCCCACCGCCTGACGGACGGTCGGACCCGACCACCCGGGCCCGACCGTGGACGCTGTGCTCCGGTGTGGAGCTCCAGGCCGGAGCACAGCGTCCACGGTCGCCCTGTGATCAGGTGCCGAGCTGCTGGCGCCGCACGGCGACGAGGCGCAGCACCTGCTCGCGGCAGACCGCCGGCTCCCTCGTGAGCCGGCGGTGCGCGTACCGCACGGTGAGGATGCCCAGCTCGGCGACGGCCGCGTCCCGTGCCAGGTCGCGCTCACGCTGCCACGGGCCGTCGTGGTACTGGCGGCCGTCCAGCTCGACGGCGAGCATCGCCCGCCGGTCGGAGCAGTCGAGCACGAAGGCCGACCCGTCCACCACCACCGGGACCTGCCGCTCGAGGTCGGCGAACGGCTGCCCCGTGAACACGCGCTCGTAGCCCCACAGCTCCAGCTCGCTGCGGCACCCGGCGTCGACCTTCGCCAGCAGGTCCTCCAGCCCGGCACGTCCGGGCAGACGCGGGTGCCGCGCGAGCTCCTCGCGCACGCGAGCCGCCGTCGTCGTGCGGCGGCGCACCGCCACGATGGCGGGCGCACGCTGGTCCGACCCGGTCAGCAGCGGCCAGCCCTCCACGACGGCCCCCTCCAGCGAGACCACGGGCATGCCGTCCCGCCGCCGCCCCGGTGACTCGACCCGCGTCCGGTGGACCTGCACCGTCACGGGGTGCGCGCCCCCCGCCCGTCGTCGGCGAGCAGCCGCGACGACGACGTGCACCGGATCGTCCGGCCGAGCGGGCGCGAGCAGCAGTCCCCACCGGCGCAGGGCGCTGAGGTGGCTGGGCTGAGCGGGTGGGCCGGCATGCAGGAGGGCCGCCAGGTCACGCGCGTCCGCGTCTGAGAGGAGCTCGGGCAGCAGCAGCACCCGTGGCAGTGCCTGGACCACGGCTCCGGACGCCACAGCACGCGCCACCGCGCCCGAGCTGGTCGCACCGCTCAGGTCCGACCACGTGGCCACTCCGCTGAGCTGGGCGAGCGCCGGGGGGGGACCAGTGAGGGAAGCACGTCGCCGAGCGTGGCGCGGGAGCACGGCGCAGGGTGCGGACCACCCACTCACCTGTGGACAGCACCGGCCCTGACGGGCCCTGTGGGCGGCCGAGCGGCCGAGCGGCCGAGCTGCCCAGACCGACCGAGGACGCTGTGCTCCGGTGCAGACATCCACACCGGAGCACAGCGTCCTCGGTCCGAGCTGGCGCGCGCTCCGGCCGCCTCGACCGGCGCGGTGCGCGCTGCGAGGTCAGGCGGACTTGTCGCGGCGCTCGCGCTTGCGGGCCTCGGACGCCTTGTCCTTGGGCACCAGCGTCGGGTTGACGTTCTTCAGCACGACGTCGCGGTCGACGACGACCCGGGCGACGTCGTCGCGACTGGGCAGGTCGAACATCACGGGGAGCAGGACCTCCTCCATGATCGCGCGGAGACCGCGGGCGCCGGTGCCGCGCAGGATCGCCTGCTCGGCGACGGCGACGAGCGCCTCGTCGGAGAACTCCAGCTCCACGCCGTCGATCTCGAACATCCGCTGGTACTGCTTCACCAGCGCGTTGCGGGGCTCGGTGAGGATGCGGACGAGGGCGTCCGCATCGAGCTCGCGCACGGTGGTGATGACGGGCAGACGGCCGATGAACTCGGGGATGAGCCCGAACTTCAGCAGGTCCTCCGGCATGACCTTGCCGAACATGCTGGGCAGGTCCGACGCGGCGTGCAGCGGGGCGCCGAAGCCGATGCCCTTCTTGCCCATGCGGCCCTGGATCATCTCCTCCAGGCCGGCGAAGGCGCCGCCCACGATGAACAGCACGTTCGTCGTGTCGATCTGGATGAACTCCTGGTGCGGGTGCTTGCGCCCGCCCTGCGGGGGCACCGACGCGGTGGTCCCCTCGAGGATCTTCAGCAGCGCCTGCTGCACGCCCTCGCCGGAGACGTCGCGCGTGATCGACGGGTTCTCGCTCTTGCGGGCGATCTTGTCGACCTCGTCGATGTAGATGATGCCCGTCTCGGCCTTCTTGACGTCGTAGTCAGCGGCCTGGATGAGCTTGAGGAGGATGTTCTCGACGTCCTCGCCGACGTAGCCCGCCTCGGTGAGGGCCGTGGCGTCCGCGATGGCGAACGGCACGTTCAGCATCTTCGCGAGCGTCTGCGCCAGGTACGTCTTGCCGCAGCCCGTGGGGCCGATGAGCAGGATGTTCGACTTGGCGATGTCGACGGGCTCCTCGACCTTCTTGGCCGGGTCGGACGCCTGGATCCGCTTGTAGTGGTTGTAGACGGCCACGCTGAGCGCCCGCTTGGCGTCGTCCTGGCCGATGATGTACTGCTCGAGGAAGCCGAAGATCTCGCGCGGCTTGGGCAGCTCGACGAGACCGAGCTCGCTCGCCTCGGCCAGCTCCTCCTCGATGATCTCGTTGCACAGGTCGATGCACTCGTCGCAGATGTAGACCCCGGGGCCCGCGATCAGCTTCTTGACCTGCTTCTGGCTCTTGCCGCAGAACGAGCACTTGAGCAGGTCCGCACCATCGCCGATCCGTGCCACGTGGGGGGCCTCCTCGAGTCGTCCCGCGCACCCGCGCGGATAGGTCCATGGAACACCACTGACGACGCTGTGTCAGCGGGACGAGCGGAGTTGCGGGCGGTGCTCGGCGGCGTGTCCGCCGGGCACCGCCCGCACTCTCAGGCGGTGGTGAGAGCGGAGGCCTTGCGGCTCTCGAGCACCTGGTCGACGAGGCCGTAGTCCTTGGCCTGGGCCGCGGTGAGGATCTTGTCGCGCTCGATGTCGACCTTGACCTGCTCAGGGGTCCGGCCGGTGTGGTGCGCCAGCGTCGTCTCGAGCCAGGAGCGCATCCGCAGCACCTCGGCGGCCTGGATCTCGATGTCGGAGGCCTGGCCGTAGTCGCCACCGGGGCTCGCCGGCTGGTGGATGAGCACGCGGGCGTTCGGCAGCGCCAGGCGCTTGCCGGGGCTGCCCGCCGCGAGCAGCACGGCCGCCGCGGAGGCCGCCTGCCCGAGGCAGACGGTCTGGATGTCGGGGCGGATGTACTGCATGGTGTCGTAGATCGCGGTCAGCGCGGTCATCGAGCCACCGGGGCTGTTGATGTACAGCGTGATGTCACGGTCCGGGTCCTGCGCCTCGAGGACGAGGAGCTGGGCCATGACGTCGTCGGCGGAGGCGTCGTCGACCTGGACGCCGAGGAAGATGACGCGGTCCTCGAAGAGGCGCGTGTACGGGTCCTGGCGCTTGAAGCCGTACGCCGTGCGCTCCTCGAACTGCGGGAGGACGTACCGCGACGTCGGGGCGCCGTGGGGGAAGGCCGGGGTGTTCATGGGAGTCTCCTGACTCTGCTCGTCGGCGTGCTCAGGACCCGGCCGAGCCGGTGCCGCCACCCTCGGGCACGTCGGCGGCGCTGGTGATGACGTGGTCGATGAAGCCGTACTCCTTGGCCTGCGCCGCGGTGAACCACCGGTCGCGGTCGTTGTCCTTGTTGATCTGCTCGATCGTCTGGCCGGTCTGGTCAGCGGTGAGCTGGGACAGGGTGCGCTTCATGTCGAGGATCAGCTCGGCCTGGATGGCGATGTCGCTGGCCGTGCCACCGATGCCGCCCGAGGGCTGGTGCATCATGATCCGCGCGTGCGGGGTGGCGTAGCGCTTGCCCTTCGCGCCGCTGGCCAGCAGGAACTGGCCCATCGAAGCGGCCAGGCCCATCGCCACCGTGGCGACGTCGGGCTTGACGTACTGCATGGTGTCGTAGATGGCCATGCCCGCGGTCACCGAGCCGCCGGGGCTGTTGATGTACAGCCAGATGTCGCGGTCCGGGTCCTCGGCGGCGAGCAGCATCAGCTGGGCGCAGATCGCGTTCGCGTTGTCGTCGCGCACGTCCGAGCCGAGCCAGATGATGCGCTCGCGCAGGAGGCGCTGGTAGATGTGCTCGTCGAGCCCCATCGGGGACGACGGCTGGCTGCGGGCCGTCACGTCGGCGGCCTCGGGTCCGCGCGGCCGGGAATCGCTCACGGGGTCGGTCTCCATCCATCTGGGCCGGGATCGCTCTCCGGCCACCGTCGTGGTCGCCCCCGGTGACGGGTTGGCGACCCTGTCGACACTAGCGCCGGGCACGGGCGCGGCAGTCCCGGTCCCCGCTCCTGTTCGCTGCGAGCGCACGCCACCGGGACCCCGTCGCAGACCAGGACGCTGACGGCGTCCGCCGGGTGGCGCCGCACCAGTCCCGCGAACGGCACGGGGCGCCCCTGTGCCAGAAGGACTGGCACAGGGGCGCCCCGTGCCAGTCGGGACGGACCCGACCGGCGGCGGTGGCGGCTCCGCCTCAGGGCGGAGCGCGTCCTCAGCTCTGGGTGCCGGAGCCCTCAGCGCCCTCGGCGGCCTCAGCCGAGCCGGCGGCCTCAGCGGCCTCGGCCTTCGGCTTGCGGGTGCGCTTCGGCTTCTCCTCGGCCTCGGCGGCCTCAGCGGCCTCACCCTCGGTGCCCTCGGCGTCAGCTGCCGGCTTCTTGGCGCGGGTGCGCTTCGGCTTCTCCTCGGCCTCAGCGGCCTCACCCTCGGAGGCCTCGGCGTCAGCAGCCGGCTTCTTGGCGCGGGTGCGCTTCGGCTTCTCCTCGGCCGCGAGGACCTCAGCGGCCTCGGAACCCTCGGAGGAGCCGCCCTCGGCGTCGTCCTCGTCCTCGTCGCCGAGGTCGACCTTGTTGCCGGAGGCGTCCGTCACGGTCGCCTTCTCGAGCACCGCGGCCAGCGCCTTGCGGCGAGCGACCTCCTGGACGAGCGCCGGCACCTGGCCGGCCTGGTCCATCGCCTGGGCGAAGGAGTTGGGGTCCATGCCGTAGGCGGGGGCCTGGGCGACGATGTACTCGACCAGCTCCTGCTGGGCGACCGTGACCTCTTCGGCCTCGGCCACGGCGTCGAGGAGGAACTGCGTGCGCAGCACGCGGCGGGTCTCCTCGGTCACCTCGGCGCGGTGCTCGTCGTCCTCGAGACGCGACTCGTTCTCGAGGTGGCGGTGCACCTCGTCCTCGACGACGCCGTCCGGCACGGGGATCTCGACCTGCTCCAGCAGGGCCTCGAGGACCTTGTCGCGCGCCTGGACGCCCTGGCGGAACTCCGCCTCGTCCTGCGCCTTGGAGCGCAGGTCGGCGCGGAGCTCGTCGACGGTGTCGAACTCGCTGGCGAGCTGGGCGAAGTCGTCGTCGAGCTCGGGGAGCTCGCGCACCTTGACGGACTTGACGACGACGGTGACCTCGGCGGACTCACCGGCGTGCTCGCCGCCGGCGAGCGTGGTGGTGAAGGAGCGCTCCTCGTCGACCGAGGCGCCCTCGAGGGCGTCGTCCATGCCCTCGAGCATGGTCCCGCGGCCCACGACGTAGCTGATGCCCTCGGCGGAGTCGATCTGCTCGCCGTCGATCTCAGCCGTGAGGTCGAGGGTGACGGAGTCGTCGGTCTGCACGGCGCGCTCGACGGGCACGAGGGTGCCGAAGCGGACGCGCAGCTCCTCGAGCTTGGCGTCGACGTCGGCGTCGGTGACCTCGACGTCGTCCACGGAGACGGAGATGGTGGAGAAGTCGGGCAGGTCGATCGTCGGGCGGACGTCCACCTCGGCGGTGAACTTCAGGTCACCGGCGTCCTTGCCCTCGCCGACCGGCACCTCGGTGATCTCGACCTCGGGCTGGCCCAGCGGCCGGACCGAGGACTCCTGCACGGCCTGCTGGTAGAAGCCGGGAAGCGCGTCGTTGACGGCTTCCTGGATGACCATGCCGCGGCCGAAGCGCTGGTCGATGACGCGCGCAGGCACCTTGCCGCGGCGGAAGCCCGGCACCGAGACCTGGCCGGCGATCGACTTGTAGGCCTTGTCGAGGCTCGGCTTCAGCTCGGCGAAGGGCACCTCGACGGTGAGCTTGACCCGCGTCGGGTTGAGGGTCTCGACGTCGCTCTTCACGGCAGGGGTTCTCCAGGTCTTGAGACGGTCGGTCAGTCAGCGTTCTGGTGCGGCGGGCTTCCGCGCGCCGGCGACGAGGTGGTGCAGGCTCGCGCGGGCAGCACCGAACCGCGCCGGGCACTGCCGGCCACCTTATCGCCGCTCGTCGGGGTACCCGGATTCGAACCGGGGGCCTTCCGCTCCCAAAGCGGACGCGCTACCTGGCTGCGCCACACCCCGTGCCCAGCGGGCGGTGTGAAGGCTACGCGCCCGCGCCGTGCGCCGTGCCGGTACTCTCGTGTCCGCGCCGTCCGCCGCCCCCCGGTCTCCGGGGGTGGTGACTGACGGTGATGCGGATGTAGCTCAATGGTAGAGCCTCAGTCTTCCAAACTGATTACGCGGGTTCGATTCCCGTCATCCGCTCCACAGGGCCCTCAGGGGCCCGGTCGGACCTGCGGCCCATGACGCGACGCGCCGGACGCGGGCAGGATGCCGCGCATGTCCGTCCCCGCTCCTCACGTCGTCGACTTCCGCGACGTCTCGACCGTCGGCCTCGAGTCCTCCCCCGTCGCCGACGCCCTCGCGGGCCTGCGCGCCAACGAGGCCCGCTACTTCCACACGAAGTTCGGCCACGCCTTCACCACCGAGCCCGCCGCCCCCGGCGAGCCGGGTGCCGACCTGGCCGAATGGGTGGCGGCCCTGCTGGCCTCCGAGCGCGACCTCGTCATCGGCTCCCGTCCCCTCGAAGCCACGACCTTCGTCGTCGAGAGCACCAGCTGGACCTACGTCTTCTACGAGTCCGGCCTGTCCGTCAACGTCCTCCACGGCCTGGAGGACGGCTCCAAGCGCGCCGTCGGCTTCAAGCTCTCCGACGGCATGGAGGTCCCGGCGGAGCTGGCGGACCGGTTCAAGTTCGCCCGCCAGCGCTCCAAGCTGGCCGGCACGATCCGCGGCTCGTTCTTCGTCATCAAGGGCAGTCACACCCCGCCGCGGCTCTGAGCCCCCGGCCGCCAGCCGTCAGGCCGCGGCCACCGCCACCAGCGAGGCCCCCACGGCCACGGCGGTCGCGACCGCACCGAGGAGCAGCCCGCGGCGCGCGCCGGCGAACCGCGGCGAGGTGCGGAACGGCTGCTCGACGGCCACGAGCGTCAGTGCGGCCAGCGGACCGGCCACGAGCAGCTCCAGCGCCAGGAGGGCGGGCCACCCGGAGAGCCCCAGCCGCTCGCCGGCGAAGACCACCGGCACGTGCCAGAGGTACCAGGAGTACGAGGCGCGCCCGGCCCAGCGCACGGGCCGTGCCGCGAGGAGGCGCCCCACCCCGCTCGGGCCTGCGCCCCGGGCCAGGCCCGGGGTGCCGACGGCGATGAGCGCGACGGTGCCGAGGGTCGGCACGAGCGCCGCCCACCCGGGGTAGGGCACGTCGTCGGTCCACAGGGAGCTGCTGAGGACCACCGCCAGCGCCAGCCAGCCGAGCGCGGGCACCCCGCGCCGCAGACCGCCCAGCCGACCGCCCAGCCGACCGCCCAGCCGACCGCCCAGCCGACCGCCCAGCCGACCGCCCAGCCGATCGCCCAGCCGGCCGCTGCCGGCGAGCTCCTCGAGGCGCGGCGTCGCCAGGGCGAGCAGGGCTCCTGCGGCGAGCTGCCACGCCCGGGTGGGCGAGGACAGGTAGGCGAGCGTCGGCAGCAGCGGCGTGAGCAGCACGGAGCACGCCAGTGACACCACCGCCACCGCTCCCGCGGCGACCGCGAGGCTGCGGCGCAGGGAGGTCCCGCGCCGTCTCGCGACCGCCACGACGAGGAGCACGAGAGCGGGCCACAGCAGGTAGAACTGCTCCTCCACCGCCAGTGACCAGTAGTGGAGCAGCGGGCTCGCCGCGGCGTCGGGGTGCAGGTCGACGGGGTCGGCCAGGGCCGAGCGCCAGTTGGCCACCTGCAGGGCCGCGGCGAGGCCGTCGCGACCCGTCTCGCCGAGCATCCGCGGGGCGAGCGCCGCGGTGGCGGCCAGGGTGACCACCAGGACGACGACGGCGGCCGGCAGGATCCGCCGCGCGCGGCGCGCGTAGAAGGCGGCCAGGCCCATGCGACCGGTCCGCTCGACCTCGCGCACGAGCAGCCCGGTGATGAGGAAGCCCGAGATGACGAAGAAGACGTCCACGCCGAGCCGACCCCCGCCCGAGCCCGGGACGCCGGCGTGGAAGAGCAGGACCAGGCCCAGGGCGACGGCCCGCAGGCCCTCGACGTCGGGACGGAAGCCGCCCGGCGCCTTCCCGGACGGGGCTCCCGCCCGTTGGGCCGCAGTGCGTGCTCTGGTCGGCGCCACCGGCGCCGGCGGTCGTGCCACGTCGTTCCCCCCCGATCGACTACTACCGAGAAAGTAGTAGACGAGCGGGTGCGCCTCACGCGCGACCCGGGGTCGCTGGGCCGAACGGGTGACGGGAAGCCGTCCCCGGGCAGGACTGCTAGCGGGCCAGCACCTCCAGGGCGCGGTGCCCCGCCTCGTGGACGAGGTCCACGGTCGCGAGGCCGCTGTCGGGCTCGTTCCCACCGCTGAGCACGTGCTGGAGCACCTCCGCGGTGTCCTCCACGGCGTGCCCGCCCGCCGCGAGCAGCACGGCGAGGCACAGCGCTCCGGCGGCCACGAGCGGCCGGCCGCTGCCGGGGCGCCGGGCGAGCAGGGCCCGGACCCGCTGGACGACGTCGCCCTCACCGCCCGCCAGGGCCACGCTGCGCCAGGCCGTCCGGCCCGCCAGGGAGGTGCGCACCAGCCCCGCGCGCGCGACGGCGCGGGCCACCAGAGGACGGTCCCCGCCGAGAGCGGCGACCGCGGACTCGTCCGCCCAGCGCTCGCTGGCGTAGCGCACCGAGCGCGGCAGACCGACGAGCAGCGGGTCCAGCGCGGCCGACCAGGCGGTCGCGGCCCGCAGCACGTCGTGGTGGTCGCGCAGGTGGGCCCGCTCGTGGGCCAGGAGCGCAGCCTGCTCGGGGCCGGGCAGGGCGTCCATGAGCGCGCGGGAGACCACCACACGCCCGCCGCGACTGGGCAGTGCGAACGCCTCCGCACCGTCGTCCACCACGATCACCCCGCCGGCAGGGCCGCCCAGGCGCGAGCAGAGGTCGTCGGCGGCGCGCAGCGCCTGCCGCCTGCGACGGCTCAGCGCGAGCGCGCGCACCACCCCGGCGGCCAGGAGCGCCACCGCCAGCGCCGACGCCGCAGGGGGCACGGGGACGTGGTGGGCGAGCCGCTCGGCGTCGTAGCCCACGAGGCCGGCGACCACGGGCAGCCGCGCCAGGAGCACCACCAGGTGCAGCACGAGCACGAGCGCCGTCACCGCGGAGCTGACGACGGCGCACGCCGCGAGCACGAGGGTCGCCGCCCGCGGAGGGCACCGGCGCGCCACCAGCGGGGCGCCGAGGGCGAGCAGGACGCTGGCCACCAGGGGCGCCTGCAGCGCGTAGAGCACGTCCGCCGCCTCAGCCGCGACGCTCGGCGTCACGCAGGAGCCGCTCGAGCAGCGGCACGTCGTCGGGTGACAGGTCACCGACGAAGCGGGCGAGCACGGCGTCCCGCCGGTCGCTGGCCTCCAGCGCCTGCCGCATCCGCGCGGCCGCCACGTCAGCGGCGTCCGCCACCCAGTAGCGGTGGGCGCGCCCGTCGCGCTCGCGCGCCACGAGGCCCTTGTCGTGCAGGCGCACCAGCGTGGTCATCACGGTGGTGTAGGCCAGCTCCGCACCGAGCCGCTCCCGCACCTGCGCCGGGGTGCAGGGACTGCCCGCGGCGGTCAGCGCCGCGAGCACCTCCCGCTCGAGGTCGCCTCGCGCACGCCGCGCTCCGTCCGTCGCCACCGACCCATCATGCCTGCTCAGCGGCCCAGTCCTCCAGGGGGACGACCTGGGCGGTCGGCCCGTCCAGGCTGGCGGCCTCGAGCAGCGCCTCGAGCGAGGCGATCAGCTGCTCCGTCACGGTGTCCACGTCGGCGAGCATCGACGGGCCGCCCGAGGGCTGTCCACCGAGCAGCACTCCGACCGGGCGATGCGGTCACCGGCCCGGGCGCCGCACTCCCCCGAGCGGACGCCCCCGGCGACCGGACCCTCACCCGTGCGAGGCGTCGTCGACGGCGCGCGGAGGGTCCGCCGCCAGCACGGCGCGGAGGAGGCCGGGGAAGCGCTGCTCGAGGTCGCCACTGCGCAGCGTGACCATGCGGTGCCTCCCGGTGGGGGTGGTGCGCACCACGCCGGCCTCCCGGAGGACCTTCAGCTGGTGGGACCGGGTGGACTTGGCCGCGGCGCCGCCCACCGCCTCGCAGGCGAGCCCGTGGGGCGGGGCCTGCGCCACGGCGCGCACGATGGCCAGCCGCGCCGGGTCGGCCAGGGCTGCCAGGACCCCCGTCAGGTCGATCTCCTCCACGTCGGGGTGGGGCAGGTCGCGCCTTGCGGAGCGCCCGCCCTGGCTGTCGTCCACGTCCCCAGGGTAGGCGGCGGGCGGCGGGACGGTCCGACGGTTGTGGAACTGTCACCCGCTCCGGTCTACGCTCGCCTCTGTTCGATGCACGTCGAACCGACGACTCGCCCCGGAGGACCGCGTGGACACCCAGCCGCACCCGAGCCGGACCCGGTCACGCGGACCGCGGTGGGGCCGGGGCCCCGCCTTCGCCCTCGTCGGCGTGCTGGTCCTGCTGTTCCTCGCAGCGTCGGCGGCCCCCTCGCCGCTCTACCCGGTCTGGGCGGCGCAGTGGGGGGCGACCCCGGGGGCGCTCACGGCCGTCTTCGCGGTCTACGCCCTCACCCTGCTCGCCGCGCTGCTGGTCTTCGGGCGCGCCTCCGACGTGGTGGGCCGCCGGCCGGTGCTGCTGGTCGCCACCGCGCTGGAGCTCGTCAGCCTGCTGGTCTTCCTGACCGCCTCGGACGTGGCGCTGCTGCTCCTGGCCCGCGCGGTCCAGGGCGTCGCCACCGGCCTGGCCATCGGCACCGCCGGCGCCGCGCTGCTCGACCTCGCCCCACCGCAGCGTCCGGCGCTCGGCGCCTTGGTGAACAGCGCCGCACCGACGTTCGGCCTGGGGCTGGGGGCGCTGGGGTCGGGCGCGGTCGTGGAGCTCGCGGCCGGCCCGGCAGGCCTGGTCTTCGGGGCCCTGGCGACCCTGGTGGCCGTCGTGCTCGTGGCGCTGGTCGCCCTGCCGGAGACGGCCGGCGAGGGCCCCGGCCCAGACCGCCGCGCCGCGCTCCTGCGCTCGCTGCGACCCAGCGCCGCCGTGCCGGCCGCGTCCCGGCGGCGCTTCGCCGCGGCCGTGCCCGTCTTCGTCGCCACCTGGGCGCTGGGCGCCCTGCAGCTCTCGCTGGGGCCGTCGGTGGCCCGCGAGGTGCTGCACGTCGAGCACCCGCTCGCCGGTGCCGCGCTGGTGGCGTCCTTCAGCGTGGCGGGCGGCACCGCCGCCCTCCTCGGCGCCCGCGCCAGCAGCCGCGCGCTGGAGCTGAGGGGCGCCCTGGCCCTCGGCGGCGGCAGCCTGGTCAGCACGGCGGGCCTGCTCACCGCCTCCCTGCCGGCCTACGCCACCGGGACGGTCCTCGCGGGAGCGGGCTTCGGGGCCGCCTTCGCCGGCGCTCTGCGCGCTGTGGCGGCCACAGCGGCGGCCGACCGGAGGGGGAGCCTCCTGACCAGCGTCTACGTGGTCAGCTACCTCGCCTTCAGCCTGCCCGCGCTGGCCGCCGGCGAGCTGTCGGGGAGGGTGGGGCTGCTGCCCGTGGTGGCCGTCTACACCGGCGCCGTCGTCGTCCTCGCCGCCGCGGCGGCACTGGTGGCGGGCAGGGCCCCGGCGCCGGCAGGACCAGCGCTGCGCACCTCCCCGACCTGCTCACAGGCGCAGACGCCGTAGGATCGGGCTCGACCATCCCGAGCGGCCGAGAGACCTGGCTCAGCGACGCCGCAGCAACCACCCGCGCGCCCCCGCGGACCGGTGCTACCGCCAGGACCGATGGAGGCCGTCGTGTCCAGCGTCGTCAGCGCACCCGCGCACACCCCCACCAGCTCGGTCCCCACCGGGGCGTCCCACGGCGACGCCGCCCCGGTCCCGGTGCGGCTGGAGGGCGTGGGCCGCCGCTTCGGCGACCACGTCGTCCTCGACGGCGTCGACCTCGACGTCGCCCCCGGGGAGGTGGTCGCCCTGCTGGGCGCCTCCGGCTGCGGCAAGTCGACGCTGCTGAGGGCGGTCGCCGGGCTCGACTCCCCCGACTCCGGCCGCGTGCTGCTGGACGGCCAGCCCGTCCGCGACCACGACCCCCGCTGCGCCGTCGCCTTCCAGGAGCCGCGCCTGCTGCCCTGGCGCACGCTGGCCGGGAACACCGCCCTCGGCCTGCCGCGCGGCACCCCGCGGGCCCGGGGCCGCGAGCGCGTGGCCGACCTCCTCGACCTCGTCGGGCTGGCGCGCTTCGCCGACCACCGCCCGCGCAGCGTCTCGGGGGGCATGGCCCAGCGGGCCGCCCTGGCCCGGGCGCTGGCCCGCCGCCCCGGGGTCCTCGTGCTGGACGAGCCGTTCGCGGCGCTGGACGCGCTGACGCGGCTGTCCATGCAGGACCTCCTGCTCGACGTGCTCGCCGCCACGCCCACCACCGTGCTGCTGGTCACCCACGACGTCGACGAGGCGCTCCACCTGGCCGACCGCGTCGTCGTCCTCGGACGCCCCGCGCGAGCGGCGACCGACGTCGGAGCCGGCGTGCTGCGCACCACCACCGTCGACCTCGCGCACCCCCGCGACCGCGGCGACGCGCACCTCGCCTCGCTGCGCGCCGAGCTGCTCGAGCTGCTCGGCGTCCCGCGCGCCTGACGGCGCGCCCCCACCCCACCGCGGCCCCGCCGCACCCCGCGCGACCCGCGCCACCCGCCCGACCCCGTGCCCGCCCGCACCTCGACGGACCTCCGGAGGCCCACCGTGACCAGCGCCCGCCTGCCCAGCCACCCCTCCCGCCGCTCGCTGCTCGGCCTGCTCGCCCTCGGACCGCTCGGCGCTGCCGGGCTGTCCGCGTGCGCGCAGGGCGAGGACGCCTCCGGCGCCGCCCCGGCGGCCGCCGGCAGCGGTTCCAGCTCCGCCGGGCAGCAGGCGCGGAAGCTCACCCTCGACTTCGCCACCTACAACCCCCTCAGCCTGGTCATCAAGGACCAGGAGTGGCTCGAGACCGACCTCGGAGGCCAGGGCGTCACGGTGGAGTGGGTGCAGTCCGCGGGGTCCAACAAGGCGAACGAGTTCCTCCGCAACGGCAACATCCAGATCGGCTCCACCGCAGGCGCCGCCGCGCTGCTGGCCCGCTCCAACGGCTCGCCCATCAAGGTGGTCGACGTGTTCAGCCAGCCGAACTGGTCGGGCGTGGTGGTCGGGAAGGACTCCCCCATCACCGGCGTCGCCGACCTGCGCGGCAGGCGCGTGGCCGCCACCACCGGCACCGACCCGTACTTCTTCCTGGTCCAGGCCCTCGGCACCGCGGGGCTGACCACGGCGGACATCACCCTGGAGAACCTCCAGCACGCCGACGGCCGCGCCGCGCTGGACGCCGGCAACGTCGACGCCTGGGCCGGGCTCGACCCGATCATGGCGGCCGCCCAGGCCGAGGGGGGCGCGAAGATCGTCTACGACAACATCGCCTTCAACTCCTACGGCGTGCTCAACGCCCGCGAGGACTTCCTGGCCGAGCACCCCGACCTCGCGCAGGCCGTGGTCAACGCCTACGAGAAGGCCCGCGCGTGGGTTCCCGCCAACCTCGAGGCGGCCACCGCGCTGCTGGCGCAGGTCGCCGGCATCGACCCCCAGGTGGCCGCCACCACGCTCGGTCGCACCAAGCTCGACATCTCCCCCGTTCCGGGCGCCACCCAGGCCGCGGTGCTGGAGGAGATCGGCCCGCTGTTCGTGGCCAACGGCGACGTCGCCGACCAGGGCACCGTCGACGAGGCGCTCTCGACCCTCTTCGAGCCCGCCTACGCGCAGAAGGCCGACCCCTCGTGAGCACGGACGCAGTGCCGCTGAGCGGTCGCAGCGCTGAGGCGCAGGGCCTCGGCGGCGTGCACGACCCGTCGTCGCCGCGCGGCAGCCGCGCCGGCCGGGGTCCGCGCAGGCCCCCCGCGGCCGGGGCCGCCGGGGCCCGCAAGCGGCTCTCGCCGTGGTGGGGAGCGCTGCTGCCGCTGGTGCTCCTCGGCGCGTGGCAGCTGGCCACGAGCACGGGGAACTACCCGGCCTCGCAGCTGCCCTCCCCCGCCGCCGTGGTGCGCGCGGCGGGCGACCTCTGGGAGCGCGGGCTCCTGCAGCAGCACATCGCCATCTCCGCCCAGCGCGTCTTCGTGGGCTTCGCCCTCGGGGCCGCCACCGGGCTCGTGGTCGGCTCGCTGGTCGGCCTGTCGCGCTGGGCCGACGCCCTGCTCGGCTCGACGATCGGCGCCCTGCGCGCCGTCCCGTCGCTGGCGTGGGTGCCGCTGCTGCTGCTGTGGATCGGCCTGGGCGAGCCGCCCAAGCTGACGCTCGTGGCCATCGGCGCCTTCTTCCCGGTGTTCACCACCACCGCCTCGGCGCTGCGCCACGTCGACGCCGGGCTCGTGGAGGCCGGCCGCGCCTACGGCCTGCGCGGGATCTCGCTGCTCACCCAGGTGCAGCTCCCCGCCGCCGTGCCCGCGGTCATCGCCGGCCTGCGGCTCGCGCTGGCGCAGTCGTGGCTGTTCCTCGTGGCGGCGGAGCTGCTGGCCTCCTCGATCGGCCTGGGCTACCTGCTCACCGAGAGCGTCAACAACGGCCGCACCGACCGGATCTTCCTGGCGATCATCACGCTGGCGGTGCTGGGCAAGCTCAGCGACGCGGTCGTCGGGCTGTTCGAGCGCTGGGCGCTGCGGCGGTGGGCGTGAGGCGTCACACCGCCGCGAGCACCGCCGCCACCGCGGCGACGGCGGCGCCCGCCAGCCGCACGGCGTCGGCGCGGCGCAGCCTGCGCACCAGCGCCTCGGACCGGCCGCTGCTGGCGAGCCGCCCGTGGGCCGGGCCGGCCGTCGTCGCCGTCACCACCACGACGACGACGACCGCGGCCACCGACGCCAGCGCTGCTGCGCCGCGCCACCCGGCGGGCAGCCCGCTGACCAGCACCGCAGCGCAGGCGAGCGCCAGCAGGCCGTACACGAGGCCGACCACGGGCGTGATCCGCCGCCGGTGGAGCTCGTGCGCCCGGCTCCAGCGGTCCTGGGCCCGGCCGTCGCCGCCGTCGTCGTGCGCCGCCCCGTTCGCCAGGAGGACCGGGTAGACCAGCGCGGTCACCACCAGCTGGAACCCCAGGTGCAGCGCCGTGGCCCCCACGAGCAGCACCGGCCCGGCAGTCTCCACTCCGACACCCTGGCTCGCCGGCCCCTCTCCCGCCCCCCGACCCCCACCCGGAGGACCCGTCCCGATGTCCCGCCCCCTCACCGCTCCTCTGTCAGCGCAGCCCTCGAGCGCCACCCTCACCACCCTGCTCGCCGAGGAGCGCACGTTCCCCGCTCCCGAGGCCGTCGCGCAGGTGGCCAACCTCGACGCCGCCGCGGCCGAGGCGTGGCGCCAGCGCGGCGTGGAGGACCCGGAGGGCTTCTGGGCGGAGCAGGCGGCGCACCTGGACTGGGAGACGCCGTGGAACACGGTGCTGCAGTGGTCTCCGCCGACCTTCGCCGAAGGGGCTGACGTCACCGACCCGCTGGCGGAGCTGTCCGTGCCGTCGGCGCGGTGGTTCGACGGCGGCACCCTCAACGCGGCGGTGAACTGCCTGGACCGGCACGTGGCAGCGGGCCACGGCGACCGGGTGGCCACGCACTTCGAGGGCGAGCGCGGGGACACCCGCACGATCACGTACGCCGACCTGCTCGCCGAGGTCAGCCGGGCCGCGAACGCGCTCTCGGCGCTCGGCGTGGAGCCGGGCGACCGCGTGGTGCTCTACCTGCCGGTCATCCCCGAGACGCTCATCACGGTGCTGGCGTGCGCGCGCATCGGCGCGGTGCACTCCCTCGTCTTCGGCGGCTTCTCGGCGGAGGCGCTGCGCTTCCGGGTGGCGGACACGACGGCGAAGGTGGTCGTCGCCACTGACGGGCAGTTCCGCCGCGGCAGGGCGGTCCCCGTGAAGGCCGCCGTCGACGAGGCGGTCGCCGGGCTCGACCACGTCGAGCACGTGCTCGTGGTGCGGCGCACCGGCGAGGAGGCCTTCGCCGGAGAGCCCATCCCGTGGACCGAGGGCCGTGACGTGTGGTGGCACGACGTCGTCGACACCGCGGACACCGCCCACGAGGCCGTGGCCTTCCCCGCGGAGCACCCGCTCTTCATCATCTACACGTCCGGCTCGACCGGTAGGCCGAAGGGCCTGCTGCACACCACCGGCGGCTACCTCACGCACGCGCGGTACGCGCACTGGGCGCACTTCGACGCCCACCCCGAGACCGACGTCCACTGGTGCACCGCCGACCTCGCCTGGGTGACGGCGCACTCCTTCGCCATCTACGGGCCGCTGCTCAACGGCGTCACGCAGGTCATGTACGAGGGCGTGCCCGACTTCCCCGCCCCGGGCCGGCACTTCGAGATCATCGAGAAGTACCGCGCGACGACGTACTACACCGCGCCGACGCTGGTCCGGGCCTGCATGACGTGGGGCGACGACGTGCCCGCCCGGTACGACCTGTCGAGCCTCAAGCTGCTCGGCAGCGTCGGGGAGCCCATCAACCCCGAGGTGTGGATGTGGTTCCGCGAGAACGTGGGCGGCGGCACCGCGCCCGTCGTCGACACGTGGTGGCAGTCCGAGACCGGCGCGACCGTCGTGGCGCCGCTGCCGGGCGCGACCACCCTCAAGCCGGGGTCGGCCACCCGCCCGCTCCCGGGCCTGGACGCCGCCGTCGTCGACGACACCGGCGCCGAGGTGCAGCCCAGCCAGGGCGGCTGGCTCGTGGTCCGCAGGCCGTGGCCGGGGATGGCCCGCACGGTGTGGGGGAACCCCGAACGCTACCGCGACGCCTACTGGCGCCAGTTCGCCGTGCAGGGCTACTACGCCGCCGGCGACGGCGCCCGCTACGACGCCGACCGCTACCTGTGGCTGCTCGGGCGCCTGGACGACGTCGTCAACGTCTCCGGGCACCGCCTGTCGACCACCGAGGTGGAGTCGGCGCTGGTGGCGCACCCCGACGTCGCTGAGGCCGGCGTGGTGGGCGTCGGCGACGAGCTGACCGGCCAGGCGGTGGCGGCCTTCGTCATCCCCTCTCGCCGGTCGGTGCTCGACGACGACGACGCGCACCCCGCGCTGGAGGCCGCGCTGCGCCAGCAGGTCGCGACCGTCATCGGTCCGGTGGCCAAGCCCAAGCACGTGGTGGTGGTCCGCGACCTCCCCAAGACCCGCAGCGGCAAGATCATGCGGCGCATCCTCGGCGACCTGCTCGAGGGCAGGGCACCGGGCGACACGACGTCCCTGTCCGACGAGCGCGCCGTCGACGCCGTCCGCGACGGCATCGCAGCCCGCCGCGCCAGGACGACGACCAGCACCGCAGCCCGCTGACCCCCCTGAGACGCAGAGAGAGGATGGACGCATGAGCCAGGACACCCCCGGCGGCGCCGCCGTCGACCCGGAGACCGCCGGCCAGGTCAGCACCGAGGACGCCAGCCCGCAGGCCGTTCCCGGTGCGGTCTCCCCCGACCCGCTCGCCCAGCGGCCCAGCGGTGAGCGCACGTGGGGCTTCCGCACCCGGTCGCTTCACGCCGGCGGCACCCCCGACTCGGCGACCGGCGCCCGCGCCGTCCCGATCTACCAGTCGACGTCGTTCGTGTTCGAGGACACCGCCGACGCCGCCAACCTCTTCAGCCTGCAGAAGTACGGCAACATCTACAGCCGGCTGGCCAACCCCACGGTCGCGGCGTTCGAGGAGCGCATCGCCTCCCTCGAGGGCGGCATCGGCGCGGTGGCCACCGCCTCGGGCATGAGCGCGGAGTTCATCACCCTGGCCGCGCTCGCCGGAGCTGGTGACCACGTCGTCGCGAGCTCACAGCTGTACGGCGGCACGGTGACGCTGCTCGACGTGACGCTGCGCCGGTTCGGCGTCGAGACGACGTTCGTCGCCGGCACCGACCCCGCCGACTACGCCGCCGCCATCACCGACAGGACCAAGGCCGTCTACACCGAGGTGGTGGCCAACCCCTCCGGCGAGGTGGCCGACCTGGCCGGGCTGGCCGAGGTCGCTCACGCCGCGGGGGTGCCGCTGGTCGTCGACGCGACGCTCACCCCGCCCTACCTCGTCCGCCCGATCGAGCACGGCGCCGACATCGTCATCCACTCCGCCACCAAGTTCCTCGGCGGCCACGGCACCACCCTCGGCGGTGTGGTCGTCGAGAGCGGGCGCTTCGACTGGGGCAGCGGCCGCTTCCCGCAGATGACCGAGCCGGTGCCCAGCTACAACGGCATCCGCTGGTGGCAGAACTTCGGCGAGTACGGCTTCCTCACCAAGCTGCGCTCCGAGCAGCTGCGCGACACCGGCCCGTCGCTGTCCGCGCAGTCGGCGTTCCAGCTGCTGCAGGGCGTCGAGACCCTCGCCCCGCGGATGGAGGAGCACCTGCGCAACGCCCGCGGCGTGGCCGAGTGGCTCGACCGCGACCCCCGCGTCGCGTGGGTCAACTGGGCCGGGCTCCCCTCGCACGTGCACTTCGAGCGGGCGAAGAAGTACCTGCCGCTGGGGCCGAGCTCGGTGTTCTCCTTCGGCGTCGAGGGCGACCGCGAGGCCGGGCGCCGCTTCATCGAGTCGGTGCAGCTCGCGTCCCACCTGGCCAACGTGGGCGACACCCGCACCCTCGTCATCCACCCGGCGTCGACCACGCACCAGCAGCTGAGCGCCGAGCAGCTCGAGGCCGGCGGCGTGAAGCCGGAGCTGGTCCGCATCTCCGTCGGGCTGGAAGACCTCGACGACATCCTCTGGGACCTCGACCAGGCCCTGACCGCCGCCGTGAAGGAGGGCTGACGCGATGACGCTCACCGTGGACAACACCCGCACCTGGGTGGGGCCGACCGCCCCCGAGCGCCTCGCGCTGCTGCGCGAGGCGAAGAGCATCGCGATCGTCGGCGCGTCGGAGAACCAGGCCCGGGCCAGCTTCTTCGTGGCGACCTACCTGCTCTCCAGCTCCCCGTACGACGTCTGCTTCATCAACCCGCGGGCGAAGGAGATCCTCGGCCACCCGGTCTACCCGACCCTGGCCGACCTGCCCGTGGTGCCCGACGTGGTGGACGTCTTCCGCCGCCACGACGACCTGCCGAGCGTGCTCGACGAGGTCCTCGAGCTGCGCGAGACGAAGGGCGGTGGCACCTCACCGTCCGTGCTCTGGCTGCAGCTGGGCTCGTGGCACGAGGAGGTCGCCCGGCGCGCCGAGGCCGCCGGCGTCTCGGTGGTCATGGACCGCTGCGTGAAGATCGAGCACGCCCGCTTCCACGGCGGCCTCCACCTCGCGGGCTTCGACACCGGAGTCATCTCCAGCCGGCGGCAGATCCGCGCCTGATCCGGTGTTGCAGCAGGGGGCGGTGCTCAGCAGCGACGCACCGCCCCCGCCCCGGGGACCCCGGGCCCTCGCTCCACCCCCGACCCCGGAGGTCACCCGTGCTCCGCCGCTCCCCCTTCGTCCTGCTCGCCGCCGCCGCCGCGCTGGCCCTGTCCGCCTGCAGCGGTGGCTCCCCCGCTGACGGCATCGTCGGCGGCAGCTCCAGCGCTGCGCCCTCGGGCTCGGCCTCCGGCACCGGCGGGGTGCTGCGCGTGGCCTCCGAGGGCACCTACTCCCCGTTCACGTACCACGACCAGAAGGACGGCGGGAAGCTCACCGGCTACGACGTCGACGTCATCACCGCGGTCGGCCAGAAGATGGGCATGCAGGTCGAGTTCACCGACGTCACCTGGGACGCGATCTTCGCCGGCCTCGAGGCGGGCCGCTACGACGTCATCGCCAACCAGGTCACGGTGAACCCCGAGCGCCAGGCGCTCTACGACTTCTCCACCCCGTACACGACGTCCACCGGCGCGATCATCACCCGCGCTGACGACACCTCCATCACGTCGCTTCAGTCTCTGGCCGGCAAGACCACGGCGCAGTCGTCCACGAGCAACTGGGCGCAGGTCGCCTCCGGCGCCGGAGCGGAGGTCGAGGCGGTGGAGGGCTTCACCCAGGCGGTCACCCTGCTCAAGCAGGGGCGCGTCGACGCGACCGTCAACGACGACCTCGCCGCCCTGGACTACCTCAAGACCACCGGCGACACCTCGGTGAAGATCGCTGCCAAGACCGACGACACCAGCGAGCAGGCGTTCGCCCTCGGCAAGGGCTCGGAGCTGACGCCGAAGGTCGACGAGGCCCTCGCCGAGCTCGAGGCCGACGGGACGCTGGCCCAGATCTCGCAGAAGTACTTCGGCGAGGACGTCTCCCGGTGACCGCACGGTGATCGACTGGGAGCTGCTGCGCACGTCGGCGTGGCCGCTGCTGCAGGGGCTGGTGCTGGGCACCATCCCGCTGACGGCGCTGTCCTTCGTGCTCGGGCTCGCCATCGCCGTCGTCGTCGCCCTGATGCGGCTCTCGCCGGTGAAGCTCGTCTCGGGCCTGGGGAGGGTGTACGTCTCCGCCATCCGCGGCACGCCGCTGCTGGTGCAGCTCTTCATCGTGTTCTACGCGCTTCCCTCGCTCGGCGTGACCATCGACCCCTGGCCGAGCGCGATCATCGCGTTCAGCCTGAACGTGGGCGGCTACGCGGCCGAGGTGGTGCGCAGCGCCGTCCTCTCGGTGCCGCGGGGCCAGTGGGAGGCCGCGGCCACCGTCGGCATGGGCTACGGCACGACCCTGCGCAGGGTCGTCATGCCGCAGGCGGCCCGCCTGGCCGTGCCCCCGCTGAGCAACACGCTCATCTCGCTGGTGAAGGACACCTCGCTGGCCTCGACGGTCCTCGTGACCGAGATGTTCCGGGTGGCGCAGCAGATCGCCGCTCCCACCTACCAGTTCTTCACGCTGTACGGCCTGGCCGCCGTCTACTACTGGGTGGTGTGCGTGGTGCTGTCGGCCGTGCAGGACCGGCTCGAAGGCCGGCTGAACAGGTACGTGACCGCGTGACCGGGGTGGACGGGAAGCCCCTGCTGGAGGCCGCCGGCCTGGTGAAGTCCTTCGGCGAGACCCGCGTCCTGCGCGGCGTCGACCTCGCCGTGCCGGCCGGCACCGTGAGCGTGCTCATCGGCCCGTCGGGCTCGGGCAAGACGACGGTGCTGCGCTGCCTCAACGCCCTCGAGCGCCCGGAAGCGGGCCTGGTGCGCATCGGTGACGTGTCCGTCGACTTCGCCGCACTGCCGCAGCAGGGACGCCGCGCCGCCCTGCGCGCCGAGACCCGGCTGCGGGCCCAGAGCGGCATGGTCTTCCAGGCCCACCACCTCTTCCCCCACCGCTCGGCCCTGGAGAACCTCCTCGAGGGGCCCGTCGTCGTCCAGGGCCGCCCGCGGGAGGAGGCCCGCGCGGAGGCGCTGGTGCTGCTCGAGCGCGTGGGCCTCAAGGGCCGCGAGGACTCCCTGCCCTCGCAGCTGTCGGGAGGGCAGCAGCAGCGCGTGGGCATCGCCCGGGCGCTCGCGATCCGCCCGCAGGTGGTGCTCTTCGACGAGCCGACCTCCGCGCTCGACCCGGAGCTGGTGGGCGAGGTGCTCGCGGTCATGCGCGACCTCGCCGAGGGCGGCACCACGATGGTGGTGGTCACCCACGAGATCCGCTTCGCCCAGCAGGTGGCCGACCAGGTGCTCTTCCTCGACGGCGGCGTGGTGGTCGAGCGCGGCCCGGCGGCGCAGGTGATCGCCGACCCGCGCGAGGAGCGCACGCGCCGCTTCCTGCGGCGCCTGCTCGACCCGCTCTGAGCCGGAGGCGGGGCGGTCGGTCGTGCGCGCTTGAGGAGCGCTCCGCCGGGGTAGGTGATCGCCGTGGCTGAAGACACCGACACGACCCCCGACCTCACCCGCGGCGTGCGCCTGGGCGACCTCCCCCTCGACGGCGTGCTCGCCGGTGCCCTCGGCACCGGCGACGACGCCGAGCAGGTGCTGCTCACCCGCTACCTCGACGACGACGGCGAGACCCGCCTCTCCGCCCTCTCCGGGACGTGCACTCACGTCGGGGCGCCGCTGGCGAAGGGCCTGCGCACGGGGAACCTCGTGCGCTGCCCGTTCCACCACGCCTGCTTCGACCTCCGCTCCGGCGAGGCGCTCCTGGCCCCGGCCTACGAGCCGCTCACGCGGTACGACGTCGAGGTCAGCGGGCAGGGCGAGGACGCCGTCGTCCGCGTGACCGGTCCGTCCGAGGAGCCCGCACCCGGACCGGACGCCGCGACGGGCGCAGCCAGCGGGGCGCTGCACCGCGTCGTCGTCGTGGGGGGTGGGGCCGCGGGGTTCGCGGCGGTGGAGCGGCTGCGCCGGGAGGGCTACGACGGCGAGCTGGTGCTCGTCTCCGCCGAGCCGCACGTGCCCGTCGACAGGACCCAGCTGAGCAAGTTCTACCTGGCCGGGGCCAAGCCGAAGGACGCCCTGCCGCTGCTCGCGGAGGACTGGTACGCCGAGCACGGCGTCGAGCTGCGCCTGGGCAGCGAGGCCACGGTCCTCGACACCGCGCAGAAGCGCCTCACCGTGCGCGCGGCCGACGGTGCCACGACGGTGCTGGGCTACGACGCACTGGTGCTCGCCCCCGGCTCGGAGCCGGTGCGTCCGGACCTGCCGGGCTTCGGCCGCGACGAGGTGCACGTGCTGCGCACCCTCGCCGACGCCGACGCCCTCCTCGCTGCCGTCGGCGACTCCCCCGGGTCCCGGCGCGCGGTCGTGCTGGGCGCCGGGTTCATCGGCCTGGAGGCCGCCGCGGTGCTGCGCGAGAAGGGCGTGGACGTCTCCGTGGTGGCCACCTCCGAGGTGCCGCTGCGCCGCCAGATGGGCGAGGACGTCGGCCGGGCGGTCCGTGCCGCGCACGAGGCGGAGGGGGTCGCCTTCGTCACCGGTCGTGCGGCCCGGTGGAACGACGGGGTGCTCGAGCTCGAGGACGGCACGCGCGCCCCGGCCGACGGCCGCGCCGACCTCCTCGTGGTCGGCACCGGAGTCGCCCCCCGCCTCGACCTGGCGAAGAGCGCCGACCTGGAGCTCGCCGACGACGAGCAGGGCGGTGGTGTGCTCGTCGACGCCTGCGGACGCACCTCGGCCCCCGGCGTGTGGGCAGCCGGTGACGTGGCCTCCTGGCCGGACGCGACCACGGGCCGTCGTCGTCGGGTGGAGCACTGGGCGCAGGCGCAGCGCCAGGGCGCAGCGGCCGCCCTGGCCGTCCTCGGGCGCAGCGGGGAGGAGGGCCTGGCGGAGCCGGCGTTCTTCTGGACCAAGCAGTTCAGCAGGCAGTACCGGCTCGCCGGCGACGTGCCGGACCTCTCCGGCGGTGAAGGCAGCGGCTCGGCGGAGGTCGACGGCTCGTTGGCCGACGGTGACGCCGTGGTCCGCTACCGCGACGCCCACGGCCGCGTCACCGCGGTGGCCGGCGTGGGGCGCGACCTGGAGGTGCTCCGCCTGGAGGAGGAGCTCCTGCGCCCCTGAAAGTGCTCGGGAGGCCCATGATCACGGTGATCATGGGCCTCCCGAGCGGATCTCAGGCGGAGGGCGCCAGCGTCTTCGTGTCGATGACGAAGCGGTAGCGGACGTCGGAGTTCACGACGCGCTCCCACGCCTCGTCGATCTGGTCACCGCTGATGACCTCGACCTCGGCGCCGATGTGGTGCTCGGCGCAGAAGTCGAGCATCTCCTGGGTCTCGGCGATGGAGCCGATGTTCGACCCGGCCAGGCTCTTGCGCCCCATGATGAGCGCGCCGGCGGGCACCTGGAACGGCTTGCTCGGCAGGCCGACGGTGCACAGCACGCCCTCGGGCTTGAGCGCCGCGATGTAGGGCTTGATGTCGACGTCGGCGGAGATCGTCGTGATGATGAGGTCGAACGTGCCCCTGAGGGACTCGAGCGCACCCTCGTCACCAGTGGCGACGTAGTGGTCGGCCCCGAGGCGCAGGCCGTCCTCCTGCTTCTTCAGCGACTGGGAGAGCACGGTGACCTCGGCGCCCATGGCGTGCGCGATCTTCACGCCCATGTGGCCCAGGCCGCCCATGCCCACGATGGCGACCTGCTTGCCCGGGCCGGCCTTCCAGAAGCTCAGCGGGGAGTACAGCGTGATGCCGGCGCACAGCAGCGGCGCGGCGACGTCGAGGTCGACGCCCTCGGGGATCCGCAGCACGAAGCCCTCGTCGACGACGATCTTCTCGCTGTAGCCGCCCTCGGTGGGGCGCCCGTCCTTGCCGATGGCGTTGTAGGTGCCGACGTTGCCCTTCTGGCAGTTCTGCTCCCGGCCGGCGGTGCACTCGGAGCACTCGCGGCAGGAGTCGACCATGCAGCCAACGCCCACGCGGTCGCCCACGGCGTGCTTGGTGACCTCGGAGCCGACCTCGGCGACGGTCCCGGCGATCTCGTGACCGGGGGTCAGCGGGAAGAGCGTCTCGCCCCACTCGCCGCGGCCGGTGTGGATGTCGGAGTGGCAGATGCCCGCGTAGGCGATGTCGATGAGGACGTCCTTCGGGCCGAGGTCGCGGCGCTCGATGGTGGTCGCCTCGAACGGCTCGCCGGGGCCGGCGGTGCTGCGGGCGTGCACGGTGGTGGGCACGGATCTCCTCCGTCAGTCGTGAAGGTGGGTACCCGTCCATCCTGAGGGCGCCTCCGCGGTCGTGCACGACGGGTCCCTAGCGTGGTGCCGTGACCCCCGTCCCCGGCGCCGGCTCTGCACCGGACGACGACGACGGGGGGTACCTCCCCGGATCGGACGGGCTCCGCCGGGCCTCGTGGGCGCTGTTCCTCGCCGGGGTGGCGGTGTTCGCGCTGCTCTACGCCCCGCAGCCGCTGCTGCCCCTGCTGGCGTCGGACTTCTCCCAGACGCCGGCGGCCGCCACCCTCGCGGTCTCGGCCACCACGGCCTCGCTGGCGGTGGGCCTGCTCGTGGCCGGCCCGCTCTCGGAGCGGTTCGGGCGGACGCGCCTCGTGCACGCCTCGCTGGTGGCCTCCAGCGCCCTGGGGCTGGTGGCGGTGCTGGCGCCCACGTGGGACTGGCTGGTGGTGCTGCGCGCCGTGCAGGGGCTGGCGCTGGCGGGACTGCCCGCCGTCGCCGTCGCCTACCTGCGCGAGGAGGTGCACCCGCTGGCCGCGGGCCGCGCCACGGGCCTGTACGTCGGCGGCAACGCCATCGGCGGCATGCTCGGGCGGCTGCTGTCGTCGGGACTGGCGGAGCTGGGCGGGTGGAAGGCCGCGCAGGGGGGCGTGGCCGTGCTGGGCCTGGTCTGCGCGGCGCTCGTGTGGTGGCTGCTGCCGCGCTCGCGCCGCTTCACCCCGGCACCGGCGGGGCTGCGGGCGCTCGGGCGGCGCACGCGCGGCGTGGTCACCGATCCCGCTCTGCTGGGGCTGTACGGGCTGTCGCTGGCGCTGATGGGCTCCTTCGTGGCCGTCTGGAACGCCATCGGCTTCCGCCTGGAGGCGTCCCCGTACTCTCTGGGGCCGGCCGCCGCAGGACTGGTCTTCACCGTCTACGCGCTCGGGTCGGTCGCCTCGGCGCAGGGCGGTCGGCTCGCGGACGGGCTCGGCCGTCGCGTCGTCGTCCCGGTGGCGGTGCTCGTGATGGGCGCCGGGCTGGCCGCCACCGCCGCGTCGCCGCTGTGGGCCGTGGTGGCGGGGATGGCGGTGTTCACCGCAGGGTTCTTCGCCGCCCACGGCGTGGCCAGCGGCTGGGTCGCGGCGCGCGCCGGCGCCGGCGGCCGCGCCACCGCGCAGGCGGCGTCCACGTACCTGTTCGCCTACTACGTCGGGTCGTCCCTGGGCGGCACGGCCGGGGGAGCTGCGTGGTCGGCAGGGGGGTGGAGCTCGGTGGTGCTCCTCGCGGGCGGGGCGGCGCTCGTGGCGCTGCTGCTCACGGGCCTGCTGGCCCGCACGCGCTCGCTGCTGCCCCCACCGTCGTCGTCCCCGCCGTCCCCACCGTCCGCGCCAGAGACAGCCTGAGGACGACGTCTCAAGCGCTCAGGCGCTGCGCCACACCAGGACGAGCGCCCTGTCGTCGGACTCCTCCACCGCCGCGGCGTCCACCAGGCGCACCGCGGCGCCCTCGCGCCACCCGGACCGGCCGGCCTCCGCGGCCAGGCGCAGCAGCGTCTCGGTGCCCACCGACAGGTCCTCCCCCGGCAGCTCCACCATCCCGTCCGTGCACAGGTACAGCGCCTGCCCCGGCAGCAGCTGCCCGTGGACCGCGGGGAAGTCGACGTCGGGCACCAGCCCGAGCGCCGGGCCGCCGTCGTCGTCGAGGAGGCGCCACGGCTCACCGGCACCGCCCGTGCCCGGCGGCGGGTGTCCCGCGCAGCCCACGCGGAAGCGCCCCGTGCCGAGGTCGACCGCCAGGTGCACGGCCGTGGCGAAGCCCTCCGGCCAGTCCTGCCGGAGCAGGTAGGCGTTGGCGGCGGGCAGGAAGCCCTCCACCGGCATCGCGCCCAGCAGCCCGCCGAACGCCCCCGACAGCAGCAGGGCGCGCGTGCCCGCCCCCTGGCCCTTGCCGGAGACGTCCACCAGCACCACCTCGAGCAGGTCCCCCTGCTCGCCCGGGGTGCGCGTGGCCACCACGAAGTCGCCGCTGAACGCGTCGCCGAACGCCGGCCGCAGCTCCGTCTCGACGTGCCACTGGGGCGGCAGCGGCGGGACCCGCCCCTGGCTGCGCAGCCTGTCACGCAGGTCCACGAGCATCGTGTCGCCCAGGGTGCCCTGCACGCCCAGGCGCTCGCGGCTGCGCACGAAGATCGCCACGAGCACGGCGGTCGCGGCGAGCAGCACCAGGTCTCCCGGGCGGGTGCTCAGGCCGCCCTCCCCGGGCACCGACACGGTCAGCGCGGCCCCCGCGGCCGCCACGAGGTACAGCAGCACCATCGTGCGCATCCGCAGGAAGAACCCGCCCAGGAGCAGCACGAACACCATGGCGCTGGTCGGGGCCCACTGCGGCGCGAGGGCGCCGGTGACGGCGACGACGACGGCGAGCGCGGTCAGCCACAGCAGCAGCCACGCCTGGCGCGGCATCGTGCGGGGTCGGAAGCGCGCGGCCAGTCGGCGGGTCAGACGTCGGCGGCGCCGGTCCAACCAGCGCGCGGCGCGGTGGAGGCGCAGGCGCATCCCACCGACCCTAGTAGGGGCGCACGACGCCCCTGCGGCGTTCGCCGACTCCCGGGCGCGTCCCCCACCCGCGTCCCCCGCTCGCCGGAGCCCTCCCCCACCGCGACGACCACGGCAGGAGGTGGCGCGGAGGTGCATGATCGTCGCGGGGCCGGGGGCTGCCGACCGAGGGGCTCGGCCGAAGGGCGCGGCCGAAGGGCGCGGCCGAAGGGCGCGGACGGGTCCGAGGGTCAGGCCTCGAAGGGCGAGACCTGCGTGCCGGGCGCCTGGCACGACGGGCACCAGAAGAGGTTGCGGCCCTCCACCACGGTGGTCGACACCGGCGTGGAGCACAGCCGGCACGGCAGGCCCGTGCGCCGGTAGACGTAGTGGGCGCCGGCCTGGCCGCGGCGCACGGGCGTGCCGTCCACCTCGTCGTCGCGCTTCCCGCGGTCGACGGGGCGCGTGGTGACGATCCGGCCGGACCGCACGCCGGCGCGCATGAGCACCCGCAGGTCCTCGTAGACGCCCTCCAGCCGCTCCGGCTCGACGTCGCGCCCGGCCGCGAAGGGGTCGACACCCGCCCGGAACAGCGCCTCGGCGCGGTAGATGTTGCCCACGCCGGCCAGCACGTCCTGGTGCATGAGCAGCGCGCCGACGGTCACCCGCGAGCGCCCGGCCCGCTCCACGAAGCGCTCGGGGCCGTCGTCGGCGCGCAGCGGGTCCGGGCCGAGCCGAGCGCGGAGCGCGTCGACCTCCGGGCGCACCATGACCTGGCAGGCCGTCGGGCCGCGCAGGTCGGCCCAGCGCAGCGGGCCGGCGCCCTCGGCGGCGTCGAGCGTGACGAGCCTCAGCCGCACCTGGCCGACGGGGGCCGGAGGCCCGGCGACCGCGCCGCCGCGCTCGCCGTCGTCCCGCTCTCCGCGGTCGACCGCAGCGTCGACACCAGCGTCAGCAGCGCCGAAGAAGACCTTGCCGTAGAGGCCCAGGTGCACGTGCAGCCATCGCTGCGGCTCCCGGCGGGCGCTGGCCGCGGCCGGTGAGAACCCCACGAGGAGGTGCTTGCCGACGGCGTCGGAGCGCACCACGCGGTGGCCGTCGAGCAGGGCGGCGCCGTCGGCGAAGCGGCCCTGCGGGCTGCTCGCCTCGACGACGCGTCCGCCGAAGGCGTCGCGCACGGACCGGGCGAGGCGGTGGAGGGTGTGACCTTCAGGCACGAGGAGAGAGCCTGCCCCCCTCGGACCGATCGCGCGCGATCAGCGCCGGGTCAGCGCCCGGTCAGCGCCCGGTCAGCGCTCCGTGAGGTGCTCGGCCTCCCAGGCGGTCATGAGGTCGAGGCGGCGCTGGTGGCGCTCGTCGCCGCTGAAGGGCGTGGCGAGGAACGCGTCGACGATGGCGGTGGCGTCCTCGAGGGAGTGCATGCGCGCGCCCACGCTGACGATGTGCGCGTCGTTGTGCTGGCGGGCCAGCTGCGCGGTCTCGAGGCTCCACGCGAGCGCCGCGCGGATGCCGGGGACGCGGTTGGCGGCCAGCTGCTCGCCGTTGCCGGAGCCGCCCAGGACGATGCCGAGCGCGGGAACGCCGGCGCGGACGTCAGCGCGGACGCCGAGAGCGGCGGGGATGCAGAAGTCGGGGTAGTCGTCGAGGGCGTCGTAGGCCGCTGGGCCGTGGTCGACCACCTCGTGCTCCGTGGCGCTCAGGTGCTGCACCAGGTGCTGCTTGAGCTCGAAGGCGGCGTGGTCGCTGGCGATGTGGACGCGCACGGCGCCGATCCTCCCACTCCCGTGTGATCATGGGCGATCGGCCACTCGGGCGAGGTGGCCGACCGCCCATGACCAGGGTCGGGAAGGGCGGGTCAGTCGAAGACCGGCCCCTGGGCGCGGGTGCGCTTCAGCTCGTAGAAGCCCGGGTAGGCGGCCACGGCGGTGACGCCGTCCCACAGCCTCCCGGCCTCCTCGCCCTTGGGGGCGGGGGTGATGACGGGGCCGAAGAACGCCGGACCCTGCTCGCCGTCCTTCCCGGCCACCCCGATGACCGGGGTGCCGACGTCGTCCCCGACGCGGCTGATCGCCTCGTGGTGCGAGGCCTTGAGGGCGTCGTCGTACTCGGTGCTGTCAGCGAAGCGGACGAGGTCCGCCGGCAGGCCCGCGTCGGCGAGCCCGCCGACCACCGCGGCGTGGAAGTCCTTCTCGCCGCCGGGGTGGATGCGGGTGCCGATGGCCGTGTAGAGCGGCTCGACGACCTCCTGGCCGTGCAGCTCCTTCGCGGCGGTCACCACGCGCACCGGGCCCCACGCCTTCTTCATCATCTCGGCGTACTCCTCGGGCAGGTCGCGCCCGTCGTTGAGCACCGCCAGGCTCATCACCCGGAAGGTGACGTCGATGTCGCGGACCTTCGCGGCCTCGAGGATCCAGCGGGACGTCATCCACGCCCACGGGCAGATGGGGTCGAACCAGAAGTCGACGGGGCTCTTCGAGGCGCTCTGCGCTGCGTCAGTCATGCCACCGATAACACCACTGGCCCGGCTCCTCTGCCCGGCCCCCCTGCGTGGCAGCATCACAGGGGTGCGGACCAGCCACCACGAAGACGGCGCCGGGCAGCCGGCGGACCACCAGCAGGGCATGAACCTCTCCCGGGCGGAGGCCGCCGAGCGCGCCGCGCTCGTCGACGTCAGCTCCTACGACGTCGAGCTGGACCTGACCACCGGGCCCACGACCTTCCGGTCGCGCACCACCGTGCGGTTCAGCGCGCGCGAGGGCGCCTCGACGTTCCTCGACCTGGTCGCCCCCCACGTGCACGAGCTCGTGCTGAACGGCGAGGCCCTCGACGCCCACGAGGTCGCCGACGGCGTGCGCGTGCAGCTGCACGGGCTCGCAGCGGAGAACGAGGTCGTCGTCGTCGCCGACTGCGCCTACATGAACACCGGCGAGGGCCTGCACCGGTTCGTCGACCCGGTCGACGGCGAGGTCTACCTGTACTCGCAGTTCGAGGTCGCCGACTCGCGCCGCGTGTTCGCGGTGTTCGAGCAGCCCGACCTCAAGGCGGTGTTCACCTTCACGGTCACCGCTCCCGACCACTGGACCGTGGTGTCGGTCTCCCCCACCCCGGAGCCCTCCCCCGGTCCGGCCGCGGGCAGCGCCACCTGGCGCTTCGCCCCCACGCCGGTGCTCTCCAGCTACGTCACCGCCGTCGTCGCCGGGCCGTACCACGTCGAGCGCGGCGAGCTGACCAGCAGCGACGGCCGCACCGTGCCGCTGGGCGTGTTCTGCCGCAGGAGCCTCGCCGAGCACCTCGACGCCGGCGAGATCATGGACATCACCCGCGCGGGCTTCGCCTTCTACGAGGGCCTGTTCGAGATCCCCTACCCGTTCCCCAAGTACGACCAGCTCTTCGTGCCGGAGTTCAACGCCGGCGCCATGGAGAACGCCGGCGCGGTGACGTTCCTGGAGCGGTACGTCTTCAGGTCCAAGCCCACCGAGGCCGTGGTCGAGCGGCGCGCGGTGACGATCCTCCACGAGCTCGCGCACATGTGGTTCGGCGACCTCGTCACCATGCGCTGGTGGGACGACCTGTGGCTCAACGAGAGCTTCGCGGAGTACGCCTCCACGCTGGCCACCGCCGAGGCCACCCGCTGGACCGACGCGTGGACCACGTTCGCCTCCATGGAGAAGGCCTGGGCCTACCGCCAGGACCAGCTGCCCTCCACCCACCCGATCGTGGCCGACATGGTCGACCTCGAGGCGGTGGAGGTGAACTTCGACGGCATCACCTACGCCAAGGGCGCCAGCGTGCTCAAGCAGCTGGTC
This sequence comes from Quadrisphaera setariae, assembly GCF_008041935.1. Taxonomy (NCBI): domain Bacteria; kingdom Bacillati; phylum Actinomycetota; class Actinomycetes; order Kineosporiales; family Kineosporiaceae; genus Quadrisphaera; species Quadrisphaera setariae. Next base: position 205,597 of record NZ_VKAC01000003.1, on the reverse strand, counting down.
ACCTACGTGGGCCGAGACGCGTTCTTCGAGGGCGTGCGGCGCTACCTGCGCGCGCACTCCTTCTCCAACGCCACCCTCGCCGACCTGCTGCGCGAGCTCGAGGCGACCTCGGGCCGCGACCTGGCCTCCTGGTCGAGCGTGTGGCTGGAGAAGGCCGGCGTGACCACGCTCAAGCCCGAGGTGCACACCGCCGAGGACGGCTCCATCACGTCCCTCGTGGTCACCCAGACCACCCCGCCCGAGCACCCGGTGCAGCGCCCCCACCGCCTCGCGGTGGGCTTCTACGACCTCCACGTGCCGGGCGGCCGCACGGCCGGCGAGGACGACGACGACGCGGGCGACGCACCGGCCGCTGGCGCTGCGCCGCGCCTGGTCCGCACGGGCCGGGTGGAGGTCGACGTCGACGGCGAGCGCACCGACATCGCCTCACAGCTCGGCTCGCTGTCCGGGAGGGACGCTCCGGACCTGCTGCTCCTCAACGACGACGACCTCGCCTACGCGAAGATCCGCCTCGACCCGTCGTCGCTGGCCACGGCCGTGGAGCACCTCTCGGCCATCGAGGACGCGCTGCCGCGCACGCTCGTGTGGTCGGCGGCGTGGGACATGGCCCGTGACGCCGAGATGGCCGCGCGCGACTTCGTGGACCTGGTCCTCGACAACGCCGCCGTGGAGTCCACCCCGGCGACGTCGTCGGTGCTGCGCACGCTGCTGCAGCAGCTGACCTCCGCGACGCGGCTCTACACCGCGCCCGGCCACCGCGACGACGTCGTGGCGGGCGTGGCCGCCTCGCTGATGGACCTGGCGCTGGCCGCCGAGCCCGGCAGCGACGCGCAGCTGCAGCTGGCCACCGCGGCCGCCGGCTGGGCGCGCACGCCCGCCCAGCTCGACGCCGTGGCCGGCTGGCTGTCCGGCGACGCCCCGCTGGAGGGCCTGTCGGTGGACACCGACCTGCGCTGGGAGCTGCTCACCGCGCTCGTCGTCGAGGGGCGCGCCGGGGAGGCGGAGATCGCGGCGGAGCTCGCCCGCGACGACACCGCCTCCGGTCGCCTCGCCGCCGCCGGTGCGCGGGCCGCGATCCCGGACCCGGCCGCCAAGCAGGCGGCGTGGTCCCAGCTGGTGGCCTCCTCCGCGGAGCCGGGGCTGGCCAACGCCGAGCGCGCCGCCGTCATCGGCGGTTTCGCCCGTGTGCACGACGCCGCGCTGCTGGAGCCGTTCGTCGAGCCGTACTTCGCCTCGATCGAGGGCACCTGGCGGATGCGGACCAACGAGATCGCCCAGCAGGTGGTGACCGGGCTCTACCCGGTGCTGCTCGCCTCCCCGGCGCTGCTCGAGCGGACCGACGCGTGGCTCGCGCAGGCCCCGTCGGACCTGCCGGCGCTCAAGCGCCTCGTCAGCGAGCAGCGCGACGGCGTGGCCCGCGCCCTGCGAGCCCAGGAGCGCGACCTCCTGCGCTGACGGCGCAGGACGAACGGCAGGGCCCTTCCTCGCACCCGCGAGGAAGGGCCCTGCCGTTCGTCCTCCTCCTCGCACTTTCCGCGGAAAGTGCGAGAAGGAGAACCCCCTTGTCGCACTTTCCGCGGCACGTGCGACAAGAGAGGGGGCGTTATCGCACGTGCCGCGGAAAGTGCGGACTGTGGGGTCGGAGGTCAGCCCTGGGTTGCGTCGCCGCCGGGTGCGGGCTGGTCGCCCGCGGCTCCGGCCCCACCGGCGCGCTGGTCTCCGGCGGGCTGACCACCGCCGGCGGCCTTGTCGGCACCTCCCTGCTGAGCGGTACCGCCACCGGCCTGGCCACCGGTCTGGCCACCGGTCTGGCCACCGGTCTGGCCACCGGGAGCGTCCTGCCCGCTCTGGTCGGCACCCGGCGTCTGTGCAGTGCCAGACCCGTCTCCCCCGCCGGTCTGGCTGGGTCCCGCCGCCGACGCGGAAGGCGCCGGAGGTGCGGGCGGAGTTCCGATGACGCTCTGCGGGGGCGCCGTGAAGTCCTGCTGGGGCTGCCCCGCCAGGGCCTGGTCCGTGTACGCCCGCCACATCGGCGCGGCGAGCGTCCCGCCGTACATCTGCGGGTACCGGTGCCCGGCGATCACCGCGCCGTTGACGGACATGCTCCCGCTCGGCACGCCGATCCACACCGCCGTCGACAGCTGCGGGGTGTACCCGGTGAACCACGCGGCCACCGAGTTGTTCGTCGTCCCCGTCTTGCCGGCGGCCTCGCGCCCGCCGGCGAGGCCGTCGCCGGCCGCCGTCCCCTGCGTGAGCACGCGCTGGAGGGCGTACGTGACGCCGTCGGCGACGTCCTGGGGGATCGCCTGCGTGCACGTGGAGGCCGGTACCGGCAGCGCCTTGCCGTCGGGCCCGGTGATGGAGGCGATGGCCGTCGGGGTGCAGTACTTCCCCTCGGCGGCGAACGCCGCGTACGCGCTGGCCACGGTGAGCGGCGAGACGCTGTCGATGCCGAGCGTCATGGACGGCGTGACCGTGAGGTCGGTGCTCTTCTTCCCGGTCGGGTTGTTCTTGTCGGGCTGGGCCTTGTGCATGCCGAGGGCCTGCGCGGTGGCGGCGACGTCGCACAGCGGCAGCTGGTCCTCCATGGCCGCGTAGCCGGTGTTGACGGAGTCAGCAGTGGCGTGCAGCACCGTCATCGACGAGGTCCCCTCGCCGTCGCCGGCGTTCTTGGGGGCCCAGGGCTTGCCCGTGTACTGCGTGCCGGCGGGCTCGCAGCTGCCGTACTGCCAGCTGCTGTTCGGGAAGGCGCGCGGCGTCCCGTCGACCGTGTCGTACAGCGAGTGGCCGGCCGCGAGCCAGGTCGCCAGCACGAACGGCTTGAAGTTCGAGCCCGGCTGGAAGCCTCCGGAGCCACCGTCGCTGGAATCGGTGCTGTAGTTGATCGAGGTGTCCGTGGGCGGTGCGTCGTCGGCCGTGCTGTAGGTCCGGTTCTGGGCCATCGCGATGATCTTTCCGGTGCCCGGCTGCACGGACACGATGGCGGCTCCGACGCCGGACGTCCCGGGGAGCTGCACCACCTGACCGTTCACGATCTTGTTGTTGCGCACGGTGGAGTCGCCGGCGGGGACGGCGGTCTCGACCTCCTGCGCCGCCGCCTGCTGCGCGTGCGGGTCGAGCGTGGTGGTGATGGTCAGTCCACCGCGGTAGAGCTCAGCGAGGCGGTCGTCCCTGGTGCCGCCGAAGGCGTCGTCGTCGAGGAACTGGCCCACCACGTCGTCGCAGAAGTACGCCGCCGAGCCGGCCTGCGCGCACCCGTCGGGGGTCGGCTGCACGTGGAGCATCGCGGCGATCGGGACGGCGACGGCGGCGTCGTGCTGGGCCTGGGTGATGTCGCCCAGCTGCAGCATGCGGTCCAGCACCGTGTCCCGGCGCGCTTGCGCGGCCTGCGGGTGGAGCACCGGGTCGTCGCCGGTGGGGTTCTGCACGACGCCCGCCATCAGCGCCGCCTGCGGCAGGTCGAGCTGGGAGGCGGGCGCGTCGAACCAGTGCTCGCTGGCGGCCTCGATGCCGTACTGGCCGCCGCCGAAGTTCGCGATGTTGAGGTAGTCCTCGAGGATCTGCTGCTTGGAGTACTTCTTCTCCGCGGCGATCGCCAGGCGCATCTCGCGCACCTTGCGCAGGACCCCGTCGAGCCCGGACCTGACGGTGACCTGGTCGAAGACCTCCGCCCGCTGCTCCGCGGTGGCGTTCGGCGGCAGTGCGGCCAGCGCCTGCTCCACCTCGAGGTTCTTGATCCACTGCTGGGTGAGGGTGGACGCGCCCTGCTCGTCACCACCGCCCAGGTCGGTGACGAGCGCGCGGACCACGCCGCGCGGGTCGACCCCGCCGTGCTCGTAGAACCTGCTGTCCTCGATGTCGACGAGCGCCTTCTGCATCACGGGCGCGACCTGGGCCAGGGGCACCGAGATGCGGTTCTCGTAGTAGAAGGTGGCCATCGGCGTGCCGTCGGCGTAGAGGATGCGCGACTGCTGGCTGAGCGTCGGCTGCTCGAGCGAGGCGGGCAGGGCGTCGAGGGACGCCACGACGTCGTTGCTGGTCCTGCCCGCAGCGATGACGGCGGGCGCGGCGAGGCCCGCCACGAGCGCGCCGGCGCCGGTGCTGACGGCGAGGAAGCCCGCCAGCAGCCTGGTGGCGCGCCCCGCCGGGGTGCCGCGCCGCCGCTGCCGGCCGCTCGCCCCACCGCGCCGGGCTCGGGAGCCTGAGGTGCGTAGCGGCATGCGGCGCAGGCTAGGAAGGGCGGCCGAGCGCTCACTGGGCGAACCCTGGGCGGGAGGTGGGTGCCTGCTCGCCGACGTCCCGCTCAAGGGTCAGGGCGCCGGCGCCGATGCTGCGGCGTGCTCCACCCCGCGCCACCGGTCACTGCGCCCGGAGTCGCCCGGTGATCGGGCCGGCCTTCCCGCAGGTGCTCGACGCCGCGCGGGCGGGAGCGCCGTGGGCCTTCGAGGTCCTCTACCGCGAGCTCGTGGGTCCCGTCACCGGCTACCTGCGCCTGCACGGCGCTGCCGAGCCCGACGACCTCGCCAGCGAGGTGTTCATCGGCGTGCTCACCGGCGTCGGTGGGTTCACGGGCGACGAGGCGGGCTTCCGCGCGTGGGTCTTCACCATCGCTCACCGCCGCCTGGCCGATTCCTGGCGGCGCGCCTCGCGCCGGCCCTCGCTGGCCGACGCAGACGTCCACGACGACCCCGCCACCACCGCCCTGCCCGGCGGTGACGCGGAGGACGAGGCGCTGGCGTCCCTCGGCACCTCGCGGGTGCACGACCTGTGCGCGCGGCTCCCCCGCGACCAGCGCGCCGTCGTCCTGTTGCGCGTGCTCGGCGACCTCTCCGTCGACGAGGTCGCGCGGGTGCTGGGGAAGACGCCGGCGTCCGTCAAGGCCCTGCAGCGCCGGGGCCTGCTCACCCTGTCGGCCCAGTGCCGCGACGACCGCGCAACCCCCGGAGGTTCCCCGGCGATGACGGAGACGAGATGACCGACGACCCGGGGCGCGCGAGCAGCTGCTCCTTCGACGAGGACGTCCGCGCGCTGCGCGCGGGCGGTGACGCGCCGTCGGCGGCGCGGCTGGAGGCCTTCGCGCGCGACGTGCGCGCGGTGGCCCGCGAGCCGCACCGCCCCAGCGCCGACCTCGCCGTCCTCCTGGCCACCGGTCGCCTCACCGACACCGCCGCGACGCCCACCCGGGCTGGCGGCGCTCACCCGGCCGCAGCGCAGCTGCAGCGGCCCGTGCTCTCGTGGAGGCACCCCGTGACCCTGACCCGCCAGTCCCTCGCCGCCGCTGGCCGCCGCGTGGCCGCCGCCGGTGCCGCCCGCGTCGGCACGGCGGCCGGTGCCGTGCTCGTCGTCACCGTGGTCGGGGCCGGTGCTGCCGGTGCCCTGCCGGGTCCGGTGCAGGACGGCTTCGCGGCGACCGTCTCCGCGGTGACGCCGCTGGAGGCGCCCACCAGCGCGGACCCGACCGCGGCCCCGACCGCGGACCCGAGCGCGGACCCGAGCGACCAGCCGACCGGCACTCCGTCCGACACCCCGACGAGCACTCCGACCGACAGCCCGACCAGCACAGCCACCGACGACCCGACCGGGACGTCCACCGGCGCCCCGGCGCCCGCCCCCGCGGGAACACCGTCCACCGGCGAGCCCGCCGAGGACGACGACCAGGACGCCCCGAGCCCGTCCACCACCCCCACGTCCGTCCCCGTCGCCCCGCCGACCAGCGGCGGCATGGGCGGGTGGGTCAGCAGCCAGGCGCGCTCCGGCGGCGTGGACGGGAAGGCCGTCAGCGACGCGGCGCACGCCCGCAACGACGCGCGCAAGGCAGCGCGCGCCGAAGGCAGCGCCGCCCCTGCGCCCAGCACCGCGCCGAGCAGCACGCCGGAGCGCTCGACGAGCGCGCCCTCGACCGCCCCGAGCACCTCGTCGTCGTCCTCCGACGCCGAGGGCGGGGACGGCTCCGGCTCGAAGAGCAGCGGCAAGGGCGCGGGCTCAGGCTCCGGCAAGGGCTCCTCGAACGGCCACGGCAAGGACCACTGACACCCCTTCCGACCTCCCGTCCTTCTCGCACTTTCCGCGGCAAGTGCGAGAAGGACGCCCCTTCTTGCCGCACTTGCCGCGGAAAGTGCGGCAAGGAGAGAGCGGGGCGACCAGGGGCTCGCCTCCGCCTCGCCGTCAGGAGGTGGGTGCCAGCAGCGCCTTCGCGTAGGGCGTCAGCAGCGGCGTGACGCTCTTCCACGGGATCGTGCAGCTCGGCATGCCGTGCATGCCCAGCTGGTAGTCCTGGAAGGTGAAGGTCATGCCGTCGGCGTCGGTCTGCCACGCCGACCAGTTCGCCGTCGTGGGCTCCAGACCCTCGTCGCTGGTGATCTCGTAGCCGTCGGCCTTCGCCTGCTGCCGCACCAGCGGCGCGAACGACCGCAGCGCCTCCTCCTGGTCGGTGAACACCTGGTCCAGCGTCACCGGCGCACCGGTCGCGGCCACGAGCACCACCGTGTTGTCGACGTCGGTGGGGTGCGCCGCACCCTCGTAGTAGTCGCTCATGGGGATGTCGACCTGCACGGTGCGACCGTCGTTGGTGGTCAGCGACGCCTCTCCAGCGAGCTCGTGCTTCGACTCGGGGTCGTCGCCGTTCTGGGTGGCCGTGGCGCTGATGGCGCTCTGGGCCGACGCCTGGATGCGCCGGTTCACCTCGGCGACCGCCGCCCCGGACCCGGTGAACGCGGGCACGGTGATGTCCCAGGTGAAGCCGCCCTTGCTGCCCTGCAGGCGCTTCGCGGGGCCCGCGGTGAGCGGCGCGACCGCCGTGACCGTCCCGCCCTTCGCCGCGGAGGACGACGACGGCGACGCGCTCGTCGCGCGGGCCGTCGCCGAGGCTGACGGGGATGCGGTCGAGGCGGCGGGGGTCGCCGTCGACAGCGGAGCCGTGGAGGACGCGCTGGCAGCGTCAGCGGAGCCGCCGCCGCACGCGGCGAGCAGCAGCACCGAGGTCACCGCTCCCGCGGCGATCAGCGCGCGGGCGGGCGTCGAGCCGTGGGTCGGGCGTGGTCGCACGAGGGCGGACGCTAGGGCGGCGACCTGGGAAGCCAGCCGCGACACGCCGCAGGCCCTCCCCACGGCGGACACCTCCGTGATCATGAGAGTCACCGACAAGACCCCTCGTGATCATGGGCGCCGCCGACTCCCGACCTGGCAGCACCCGCCGCACGTGTCGGCACCTCCCATGATCACGACCGGAGTCGTGCGCAACGTCCATGATCACGGGGGGCGGGTGGGAAGGTCAGAAGCCGGTGTGCGTGGGCCAGGTGGTCGGCTGCCAGGCGAGCTGCGCCGACAGCCGCGCCACCGAGGCCGGCTCGCCGCGCACGCGCCCGGCCGCCGCGAGCGCCACGAGCGGCGTCTCCCCCAGGTAGGCCGCGGACAGCGCGCCGAGGTCGCAGGCCACGCCGGCGGTCGCCGTCGACGCCTCGACGGACGCGCGCCCGTCCGCCACCTCCAGGCGCCAGCGACCGCCGGCCAGCCCGAGCGCGTCGTGCACCTCGAGCACGCACGCCCCGGGCGGCCCGAGCCAGCCGCGCGCCGCGAGCGCCGCCGGCACGTCGAGCAGCCGGGCCCAGAAGTGGTCGCTGCCCTCGCCGGCCAGCGCGCGGCGGGGGTCAGCCAGGAGGTGGGGCAGCGGGTCGTCGAGGGGGCGCTCGGTGACGCGCAGCCTGTCGACGATGTCCAGCGACACGAGGTGCTGCCAGAGCGCCGCCTGCGCCGCGGGGGTGGCGGCGAAGAGGTCGCTGACCTCGAGGGTCGTGTCGTGGCGCATGCCCTCCCACTTCTCCCGGGTCCGGTAGCGGGCCACGCCCACCGCGGCGCCGGTGGCGTCGCGGGCGAGCAGCGCGGGGCGGAGGTCGGTGCCGTCCTCGCCGGGTGCGGGCGCGAGGCCGAGCACCTCGTCCCAGTACCGCTCGGGGCGCCGCACCGCGCCAGGGCGGGAGACGGCGACGGCGGCGAAGAGGCCCGGCGCCTCGGCCCGCAGGTCGGCGTCCTCCACCAGCTCCACGCGCACGTCCTGCGCGCCCGCCGGCAGGTGCGCCAGCGGCGCGGGCAGGCGCACCTCGAGCGTCTGCCCGCTCACGGCGGGACCGAACCCGTAGCGCCCGTAGATCGGCGCCTCCCCGGCCACGAGGTGGGCCATCGGGACCCCGCGGTCCTTCGCGGCGCGCAGGTCGGCCGTGATCATCCGCGTCAGCAGCCCGCGCCGGCGGTGGGTGGGCGCCACGGTGACGGAGCTGACGTGGTCGGTGAGCAGCTCGTGGCCGGGCCCGCCGGGCACCGGCAGCGGCCAGTCCCACGAGCGGTACGTGCCCACCACGCGGTCGCCGTCGAAGGCGCCGGTCAGCCGCTGCCCGGCCCACGCGGTGCGCCGGTGCTCGACGTGCTCGGGCGTGACGGTCTTGGGGTGGAGGAACGTGCGGCGCGACGCGCGCAGCCACGCCAGCTGGTCGTCCGGCTCGACAGCCCTGACCTCGAGGTGCTCCCCTGCGTTCACGGCCTCCACGCTAGGGGGCCAGCAGCGCCTTCCCCTCGGGGGTCAGCAGCGGGAGGACCGAGCTCCAGGGCACGACGACGACGGGGGCGCCCGCCCCGAACTGCCCGTGCTGGAAGCTCAGCTCCAGCCCGTCGGCGGAGGTCTGCCAGTCGGCGAACTCCGCCGCCTCGGCCGCCAGCGGCCGGGTGGCGGTGAGCCCCTGCGACGCCGCGGACGCCGCGGCCTCGTCGGCGAGCACTCCCCACGCGGCGGCCGGGTCGGCGAGCTGCTGCTCGAGGAAGACCGGCGTGGCGTCGTCCGCGGTGAGCGCCACGGTCGTCACCACGTCGACGGGCTCGTCGTCGACGGCACCGGTGTCCGTGCCCGCCACCCCGATGCGGACCTGCACGGTCCGGCCGTCGTTGGTGACGACCTCCCCCTCCCCGGTGGTGGTGAGGGCTCCAGCGTCGGTGGCGGCGCGGACGGCGTGGTCGGCGGAGGCGCGCACCTTGCGGTTGACCACCTCGGCGGGGCCGCTGGTGAAGACCGGGAGCCAGACCTGCCACGTGAGGCCGCCGTCCCCGCCGGAGTACCGCTCCTCGTCACCCAGGGACAGGCCCGCGGCGGACGCGACGGGACGGGGCGGCGGCGCGGAGTCGGTCGCGTCGGCGCGCGAGACCGTGGAGCCGGTCGACGCGGTCGCGCTGCTCGTCGTCGTGCTGCCGGTGGTGGAGGACGACGAGGCGCCGCCCGAGCCGGTTCCCCCGGTGCACGCGGAGGTGAGGAGGACGACGACGAGCGCGCCCGCACCCACCGCGGGCGTGCTCGTCCACCGGGTCACACCCCGATGCTGCCAGGTGCGCCCCGCTGGGCGGCACCCGTCACCCGTCGCCGGTCCGTCAGTCCTCGGGGTCGCTGCTGCTCACCAGCTCGGCCAGCGAGAGCACCCGCGGGCGCTCGCGCAGCTCCTCGACGAGCACCACCTCGCCGGCTCCGTCCGTGAGCGGGACGCGCCAGTTGGGGTACTCGTCGGAGGTGCCGGGCTGGTTCTGCGTGCGGCGGTCGCCGACGGCGTCGGTGAGGGCCACGCCGACGAGCTTGGCCGGGGTGGCCAGCAGGAAGGCGTGCAGCGCCTCCACCACCTCGCGCTCGGTGGGCTGCTCGCCCAGCAGGCCGAGGTCGCGCAGCTGCGCCAGCACGGCGGCGCGGTCGGCCTCGTCGGCGGCGCGCTCCTCCTCGATGGACCGCGTGAGCAGGCCGAGGCGGTCGCGCAGCTCGATGTGCTCACCCGCGAGGTAGCCGGCGGTCGGCGGCAGGTCGTGCGTGTTGACCGTCGCCAGGCACAGCTCCCGCCAGGCCTGCGGGGGCAGGGGCTCGCCCTCGCCGTCCTTCTCGAACCACAGCACGGACGTGCCGAGCACGCCGCGCTCAGTGAGGTAGCCGCGCACCCACGGCTCCACCAGGCCCAGGTCCTCCCCGACGACGACGGCGCCGGATCGGGCGGCTTCCAGGCAGAGGATGCCGACGAGCGCGTCGTGGTCGTACCGGACGTAGGTGCCCATGCCGGGGCCGGAGCCGTTCGGGACCCACCACAGGCGGAAGAGGCCGAGGACGTGGTCGACGCGCACGCCGCCGGCGTGCCGCAGGATCGTGCGGACCATGTCGCGCCACGGCGCGTAGCCGGCCTCGGCGAGGGCCACCGGCTGCCACGGGGGCTGGGACCAGTCCTGGCCCTGCTGGTTGAACGCGTCCGGCGGGGCGCCCACGGAGACGCCGGTGGCGAGCACGTCGCGCAGCGCCCACGCATCGGCGCCGGAGGGGTGCACGCCCACGGCGAGGTCGTGCATGACGCCGAGCGCCATGCCGGCGTCGGTGGCGGTGGCCTGCGCGCGGGCCAGCTGCTCGTCGCACTGCCACTGCAGCCACTCGTGGAACTCGATGGCGCCGGAGAGCTCCTCGCGCAGGCGCTCCACCAGCGGCGAGCCGATGCGGGCGGCCTCGGCGGGCCACGGCTGGCCGTCGCCGAAGTGCTCGATCATCGCCGCCCACAGGGCGTAGTCGGCGAGGCCCTGGCCCTCGCGGGCGCGGAACGCGTCGAAGGCCGACTGGCGGGCGGGGCTGCGCCCGGCCTCGAAGACGGTCTTCAGCGCGGCGCGCTTGGCGGCCCACACCGCGTCGCGGTCGAGCTGACCGGGGTCGGCGTTGCGCGCCATGAGGGGCTCGGCCTGCCACTCGACCAAGGCGTGGTCGGTGGCGGGCAGGTAGGCGAACTCCCGCACGTCCTCCACCCGCAGGTAGATCGGGTTGGTGAAGCGGCGGGTGGTGGGCAGGTACGGGCTGTCCTGCTGGTGGCCGACCGGCTCAGCGGCGAGCAGCGGGTTGATGAGGAGGAAGTCGGCGCCGAGGTCGCGCCCCGACCAGTCCAGCAGCTCGCCGAGGTCGGCGAGGTCCCCCAGGCCCCAGGAGGTGCGGCTGCGCACCGAGTACAGCTGCGCCATGAAGCCCCAGCGGTGGCCTGGACCGGCGATGGCCGCGGGCAGCTCGAGGCGGTCGGGGGTGACCACCAGCGCCGCGGTCGCCTCCGCTGCGGCGGTCTCGCCGCCACCGGTGGTGGCCACCAGCTGGTGGTAGCCCAGCGGCAGGTCGGTCGGCAGAGCGAACAGCTGCTCCTCGCGGCGCACGCCGTCCACCTCGCGGGGAGCGGCGGCGTCGGCGGAGGTGTCGCGCTCCAGCTCGCGCTGCCCGCCGTCCTCGAGCACCACCGAGACGTGCACCTGCGCGCCGGCGGGCACCCGCACCGGCACGGTGGCGTCCCGGCCGGAGCGGACGACGACGACGGGCGGCAGCGCCCGGCGCCACGGCGCCAGCTCGCGCGCGGCGAGGGCGGCCTCGACGTCGTCCTCGCTGCCGCAGGCGATGCCCATGGCGGACAGCACGGCGACGATCGTGGAGCGGGAGACCGTGATGTGGCCGCCCTTCCAGTCCCAGTACTCCGTGGCCACGCCGTTCGCGGCGGCCAGCTCCATGAGGCGGGCCGACGGCGGCTCGGAGGGGTCGATGACGATCGAGGGGGCGTCGTTCACGGGCACGGTGGTGCGGACCTCCAGGTCCGGTCCGGAGGTGGTGGCCGTGCCGCCCCGCCCCGGGTCCTCGCTGCGGGCCAGCACGGACTGCGGGCTGTCACTCACGCGGAGCTCCTGGGGGTGGTGCGGGCGCGGCTGCGCGTCGTCTGGCGTCGGGGAGAGTACGGCGCCAGCCTGCCCGGCGGGGGCGCGCCGCGCGAGCGGGCGCGCCGGAGCGACCCGACCCCAGCGGAGGACGCGGCCGGACGGACAGCGGGCTGCGGTCACGACCCCGCCCCGGGCGTCGGCCCCGGCGCCTAAGGTCGGGAGGCGTGTCGTCGTCGTCCTCCGCCCCCGCAGACCCCGTGGCGTACCCGCCCGCCGAGCGGCTCGACCTGGTCGAGGAGCTGCCCGCGGCCGCGCCCCGCTACCGCGTCGCCGACCCCTACCGCTGGCTGGAGGACGCCGACGACGAGCGCACCCGCGCCTGGTCCGCCGCGCAGGACGCGCTGTTCGCGGCGCAGCAGGCGACGTGGCCGGGTCGCGACGCCGTCGCCTCGCGGGTCGCGCAGCTGCTGTCGGCGGGGGCCGTCGGGCCGCCGGTGTGGCGCGGGGACCGGTGCTTCCGCGCTCGCCGCGACCCGGGGCGCGACCACCCGCAGCTGCTGGTCACCGAGGGCGGTGTGGAGCGGGTCCTCGTCGACCCGCTGGTCTGGGACCCCAGCGGGAGGACCACGCTCGACGCGTGGCAGCCATCGCGGGAGGGCCACCTGCTGGCGTTCCAGCTGTCCGAGGGCGGCAGCGAGGAGAGCGTGCTGCGGGTGCTCGACGTCGCCACCGGGGAGGTGGTCGACGGCCCGGTCGAGCGGGTCCGCTACTCCCCCGTGTCCTGGCTGCCCGCGTCCGACGAGGACGGCGCGCGGTTCTTCTACGTCCGACGCCTGGCCCCCGAGGGGCTCCCGGAGGGCGAGGAGAAGTACCACCGCCGGGTCTGGCTGCACCGCGTCGGCGCCGACCCCGACGCGGAGCCCGGCGACGGCGGCGACGTCGAGGTGTTCGGCGCCGGCCTGCCCGTCACCACCTACTACGGCGTGGGCACCTCGTTGGACGGTCGCTGGCTGACGGTGACGACGTCGGTGGGCACGTCCCCGCGGTCGGACTGCTACCTCGCGGACCTGGCCGCCGACGGCGGCCTCGCAGCCGGTGCGCCCCGGCTGCGCGAGGTGGCCGTCGGCCTGGACGCGCACACCAGCGCAGGCGTCGGCCGCGACGGCCGCCTGTACGTCGGCACCGACCTGGGTGCGCCGCGCGGGCGGCTCGCCGTCGCCGACCCCACCGACGCTGAGGGCCTCGGCCCGCACCGCTGGCGCGACCTCGTCGGTGAGCGCGAGGACGCCGTGCTGGAGGACTACGCCGTCCTCGACGGCCCCGAGCTCGACCAGCCGCTGCTGCTCGTGGCGTGGACGCAGCACGCGATCGCCCAGCTCACCGTGCACGACCTCGCCAGCGGGGAGCAGCTGCTCGGCGAGCGCGGCGCGGTGGCGCTGCCCGGCGCGGGCAGCCTCGGCGGCCTGCGCGGACGCCCGGAGGGCGGGCACGAGGCGTGGTTCACCTGGACCTCGACCGCTGAGCTCCCCTGCGTGCTGCGCTGGGACGCGCGCACGTCCGAGCTGGTGGTGGAGTCGACGGCCCCGGGGCTGGCGTCGATGGGCGAGCTGCCCGCCGTCGTCACCCGCCAGCTGGAGGTGACGAGCCTGGACGGCACGGTGGTGCGCGCCCTCGCCGTCGCCCGGGCCGACGCCTTCTCCTCCCCCGACGCCGCCGCTCCGGCCCAGCCCGCCCCGACCGTGCTCTACGGCTACGGCGGCTTCGGCCACACCATGACGCCCGGCTACTCCGCCTCAGCGCTGGCGTGGGTGGAGGCCGGTGGCGTGTGGGTCGTCGCCGGCCTGCGCGGCGGCAACGAGGAGGGCGAGGACTGGCACCGCGCCGGCATGCTCGCCGCCAAGCAGAACGTCTTCGACGACTTCCTCGCCGTGGCCGACGCCCTGGCGACGCGCGGCTGGACCACGCCCGCCCAGCTGGCCATCAGCGGCGGCTCCAACGGCGGGCTGCTCGTCGGGGCGGCGCTGACGCAGAGGCCGCAGGCGTTCGCCGCGGTGCTGTGCTCGGCGCCGCTGCTCGACATGGTCAGGTACCAGCTGCACGGGCTGGGGGCCACGTGGTCACCGGAGTACGGGGACGCGAACGACCCCGACGACCTCGGCTGGCTGCTCGCCTACTCCCCCTACCACGCGTGCTCGCCCGACCCGGCGTCCGTGGAGTACCCGGCGGTGCTCTTCACCGTCTTCGACGGTGACTCCCGCGTCGACCCGCTGCACGCCCGCAAGCTCTGCGCGGCGCTGCAGCACGCCACCCGCTCCGACCCGGCGACCCGGCCGGCGCTGCTGCGGCGCGAGGCCGGCGTCGGCCACGGCGCCCGGGCCGTCTCGCGGTCGGTGCAGCTGGCCGCTGACACGCTCTGCTTCGCCGCCGCGCACACCGGTCTGCGGCTGGGCCAGGACGACGACGGGGCGGTCGCGTGATCGCAGCCGCCCTCACCCACGTCCTGACGGCGTCGGCGTCGGCGTCGCCGTCCCCGTCGGCCACAGCAGACGCCGTCGAGAAGCTCGACCAGTTCAACAGCTCGGCCACGTCCGTCCCGTGCATCCCCGGCAACGGGACGTTCTGCGGACTCCTCGTCGACATCGGCGTCAACGTCCGCTGGTCGCAGTTCTTCGTCCTCTACGGCACCCCGCTGCTGCGGATCGCCCTGGTGATCATCGCCGGGGTCGTCCTGCGGGCCGTGGCGCACCGGGCGATCGGCGCGCTCGCGGAGCGGATCGCCAACGGCGAGGCGCAGCCCGGCCAGTCGCGCTGGTGGCGCGCCGGACGCGGTCGTGAGACGCGCGCCTCGGAGTCGAGCACGGCACCGCACGGCGGCACGCTGGCCTACGAGCGCCGCTCCCAGCGGGCGCGGACGCTGGGCTCGGTGCTGCGCAGCCTCACCACCGCCGTCGTCACGACCGTGGTGACCCTGCTGGTCATCGGGCAGCTGGGCATCCCGCTCGCGCCGCTGCTCGCCGGCGTCAGCGTGGTCGGCGTCGCGGTCGGCTTCGGCGCGCAGACGCTGGTCAAGGACTTCCTCGCCGGGATCTTCATCATCGCCGAGGACCAGTTCGGCGTCGGCGACTCGGTGAACCTCTCCGCGGACGCCCAGGGGACCGTCGAGGCCGTGAGCCTGCGCGTGACGCGGCTGCGCGGCGTGGACGGCACGGTCTGGTACGTCAGGAACGGCGACGTGCTGCGGGTGGGCAACCGGTCGCAGGGCTGGTCGCGGGCCGTGCTCGACATCGACGTGCCGTACACGGCCGACGCCGCCCGGGTGGCGGAGGTCCTCGACGAGGTCGGCGAGCAGCTCCACGCCGACGAGGACTGGCGCCGCCACCTGCTCGAGGAGCCGCAGGTGTGGGGCATCGAGGCGCTGAGCCTGGAGAAGGTGGTGGTGCGCATCGCGGTGCGGACCGCGCCGCTGCAGCAGTGGTCGGTCTCGCGCGAGCTGCGGGGGCGCATCAAGGCCCGCTTCGACGCCGAGGGCATCGGCCACCCCGTCGACGATCCCGACGAGCCCGCCGATGACGCCCCCGCGTCCGCAGCCGCCCCCGCGTCCGCAGCCGCCGCGCCCGCTGGACCACCGCTGCCGCCCGGCAACCAGGGTCCCCCGACCGGTCCGTCCCCCCACCGCTGACGCTCCGCGGCGATCACGACGGTCCTGCACGCCGGCGGTCCAGCGTCCGCATGCAAGACCCGCGACGATCACGCAGCTGAGCGCCACCTGCGGACCTTCGAGCGGCTTCCGCGGCAGCCCGCGGACGCTGCGAGCAGCCGACAGCTGCAGGAGGCGCCCCTTCGTTGCAGTCGACGCCCCATCGGTGCCCGCGAAGGGGCGTCAACTGCAGCGAAGGGGCCTGGACTGCACCGGCGCCACGCCCCGATGTCGCCGATCCGCCTCAGACGTCGGAACCGAGCCGCACAGGCCGGCCCGCGACGAGCGGAGGTGGGGCGGGGAGCCGTGGTCGGGTCGCGGGCGGGGGTGGTGCGGCGGAGGATCTCGGCATGGCCGACTCGCCCGGCACCCCCTCGCCTGCGCCCGCACCGTCCGACGCCCTCGACGCGGCCGACGGCTCGTCCGACGTCCCGGACTCGTTCGCGGACTCCCCCGTCCCCGCCCGCATCGACCTCGCCGGTCTCCCGCGCGGCGAGGGCCGGCTCGCGCTCGTCACGGGCGTCACCGGGTACATCGGAGGCCGCCTCGTCCCGGAGCTGCTCGCCGCCGGCTACCGGGTGCGCGCCTTCGCCCGCAACCCCCAGCGGCTGCGCGACCGGCCCTGGGCCCAGCACGTCGAGATGGTCGAGGGCGACGCCTCCGACGCGGAGTCGGTGGCGAACGCCCTCGACGGCGTCGACGTCGCCTACTACCTGCTGCACTCCCTCGGCAGCGGGCGGACCTTCGAGTCCCGCGACCGGCACCTCGCGCTGATCTTCGGCAAGGCCGCCCGCGAGGCTCACGTCAGCCGCATCGTCTACCTCGGCGGCCTCTACCCGAGCGGTGAGGAGCTCTCGCCCCACCTGCTCGGGCGCAAGGAGGTGGAGGACATCCTCCTGGCCAGCGGCGTCTCGGTGACCGTGCTGCGCGCCGCCGTCATCCTCGGGTCCGGCTCGGCGAGCTTCGAGATGCTGCGCTACCTCACCGAGCGCCTGCCGATCATGATCCGGCCCAAGTGGCTCGCCAACCGGATCCAGCCGATCGCCGTCCGCGACGTCCTGCGCTACCTCGTGGGTGCGGCGTCCCTGCCGCCCGAGGAGAGCCGCGGCTTCGACATCGGCGGCCCCGACGTCGTCACGTACCTGCAGCTCATGCAGCGCTACGCCAAGGTCGCCGGGCTGCCCAAGCGGTACGCCATCCCGGTGCCCGTGCTCACGCCGCACCTGTCGAGCCACTGGGTCAACCTCGTCACGCCCGTGCCGCACACCATCGCGGGTGCCCTCATCGGCTCGATCGTCCACGAGGTGGTGGTCAAGGAGCGCGACATCACCGCGTACGTGCCCGACCCGCCCGGCGGCCTCCTCGGCGTCGACGAGGCGATGAAGCTCGCCCTGGCCCGGGTGCAGGACTTCGACGTGCAGACGTCCTGGCGCTCGGCGTCCACCCCCGGCGCGCCCTCGGACCCGCTCCCCAGCGACCCGGACTGGTCCGGCGGCGCGCTGTACGTCGACGACAGGTCCTCCCCCGTCGACGCCACCCCGCGCCAGCTGTGGACGGTCATCGAGGGCATCGGCGGCGTCAACGGGTGGTACTCGTGGTCGCTCGGCTGGCGCGTGCGCGGGCTCATGGACATCGGCGTGGGCGGTCCCGGCCTGCGGCGGGGTCGCGCCAACCCGTACGACCTCACCGTCGGCGACGCCCTCGACTGGTGGCGCGTGGAGGAGATCCGCGACCTCGAGCTGCTGCGCCTGCGCGCGGAGATGCGCCTGCCCGGTGAGGCGTGGCTCGACCTGTGCGTGGAGACCGACGACTTCGGCCGCACGGTCTTCCGCCAGCGCGCGACCTTCCACCCCAAGGGGCTGAGCGGCTTCCTCTACTGGCAGGCCATCAAGCCCTTCCACGGCGTGGTGTTCGGCGGGATGCAGCGCAACATCGCCACGGCCGCTGCGGCGGTCAAGGAGAGCGACGAGCGCTGGAAGCCGTCCCGTGCCTCCTGAGCCCTCCGGCGGCCCGCGGGTCGTCTGGATCACCGGCGCGAGCAGCGGCATCGGCCTGGCGACCGCCCTGGCGTGCGCCCGCCGCGGCGACCGCCTCCTGCTGAGCAGCCGCGCCGAGGCGCCGCTGCAGGAAGCCGCCCGCCAGTGCCGCGCCCTCGGCTCCGCCGACGTGCTCGTCGCTCCCCTGGACATCGCCGACGACGACGCCGTCCGCCGCGCCTCCGCGAGCGCCGCGCAGCGCTGGGGACGGCTCGACGTCGTCGTCCAGAACGCCGGGGTGGCGGCCTACGGCCGCGTCGACGAGGTGCCGGCGGACGTGCTCGAGGGGGTGCTGCGCACCAACGTGCTCGGTGCGGCGCTCGTGGCGTCCGAGGCGGTGCGGACGTTCCGGCACCAGGGCGGGGGCACCCTCGTGGTGGTCGGGTCCGTGCTCGGGCGGATCACCGTGCCGTGGATGGGGGCGTACAACGCGTCGAAGTTCGCGCTGCGCGGGCTGGTCCGCACCATGCAGCAGGAGAACCGGGACGTGCCGGGGATCAGGATCAGCCTGGTCGCGCCGGGAGGCGTGGACACGCCCATCTACGACCAGTCGGCCACGGTGCTCGGGCGGCGCAACCGGCCGCCGTACCCCGTCTCCTCCCCGGAGCACGTGGCGGAGAAGGTGCTGCGCGCGGCCGACCGGTCCGCGGCGTGGCACCGCGAGCTCGACGCCGGCTGGGCCAACCCCGCCATGAAGGCCGCGTTCGGGCTCGCGCCGGGGGTGTTCGACCTGCTGTCACGGCCGGCGATGCGGGCTCTCGGGTTCAGCCTGGGCAAGCGCCCGAACGGACCCGGGAACGTGCTCGCCCCGCAGCCGCACGAGGAGGGCCTGCGGCAGCGGCGATGATGGACGGGTGATGCCGTCGTCGTCTTCCTCTCCCCAGCAGGGCCCTGCGCAGGGCGTCCGCCCGGGTCTGCGCGTGGGCCGGTCCGTCCCCGCCGAGCAGCAGAGCTTCTACGAGGCGGTGGGTGGCCACGAGACGTTCGTGCGGCTGGTCGACGCGTTCTACGAGGGCGTCGCGGAGGACCCGCTGCTGCGCCCCATGTACCCCGAGGAGCAGCTGGACGGAGCCCGCGAGCGCCTGACGCTGTTCCTGGAGCAGTACTGGGGCGGCCCGGGCACGTACTCGGAGACCCGCGGCCACCCGCGGCTGCGGATGCGGCACGCGGGGTTCCACATCGGGCCGGCGGCGCGGGACGCGTGGCTGACGCACATGCGCGCCGCGGTCGACTCGCTCGAGCTGCCGCCGCTGCAGCACGAGGTGCTGTGGGACTACCTGGAGCGCGCGGCGCACAGCCTGCTCAACACCTTCGAGGACTGACGTCACCCGCTCCCCCTGCTCGCACTCTCCGCGGCAAGTGCGGGAACGAGAGTTCCGGTGGCGCACTTTCCGGCGCGTGTGCGGACGAGGAGGGGCGGGGACGCCGCGAGGCCCCCGCCCCCGGTGGGGGCGAGGGCCTCGCGGCGCGTCGAGACGGTGCTGGGCGGCTCGCTGTCAGCGGCGGCCGAGGCGGCGCTCGGAGGGCGCCGCGGTGTAGGTGAGGCCGTAGTGCGCGAAGACGTCGCCCTCGTCCTCGGCGCGCAGCTCCCCGTCGGTCTCGATGGAGGGCGCGTCCTTGACCCGGTTCTTCGGGTAGCTCACCTTGACGTACCCGGGCCCGACCACGGCGTCGTCGATGGGCACGAAGACGAGCTTCTTGCTCATCACGCCCACGACGACGGTGGCGAAGGCCGGCTGGTCGGAGGCGGTGTCGACGTAGATCGACTCGAGCTTGCCGATCTTGTCGCCGGCCTCGTCGAGCACGTCCTCGCCGCTCCACTCGCGGATGTTCCCCACACGCACTGGCATGGCGCGAACGCTAGCGATCAGCGGTCGTGAGCGCCCGCCGAGACCCCCTCAGCCCTCGCGCCACGTGTCGTCGGTGAGCGTCGAGGCGCCCATGGCGGCCTGCAGCAGCATCCCGCCGTCCACGGGGATGCTCGCGCCGGTCACGTACGACGCCGCGTCGCGGCACAGGAACGCCACCACCTCGGCGATCTCCCAGGCGGAGCCGACGCGCCCGAGCGGCACCCCCGGACGGACGACGTCGTCACCGCCCGAGGTCACGTCGGCGTCCTCGTTGCCGGTCAGCGGGGTGGCGATCTCGCCCGGGGCGACCGCGTTCACGGTGATGGCGTGCTGCGCGAGCTCCTGCGCGGCGTTCTTCACCAGCCCGCCGAGGCCGTGCTTGGCGGCCACGTAGGGGCTGGAGGTCACCCGCGGGGTGTGCTCGTGGACGCTGGTGATGGCCACCAGCCGTCCACCGGCGCCATCGGTCATGCGCCGCGCTGCGGCCTGCAGCGCCACGAACGCGCCGTCGAGGTTGAGCGCGACGTCGTGGCGCCACACGTCGTAGGGCAGCTCGAGGAAGGGCTGGTCAGCGGTTCCTCCGCCGGCGTTGGAGACGAACGCCCACAGGCGCCCGCCGAGCTCGTCGGCGATCTCGTCGATGGTGGCGGCGGCCTGCGGCAGGTCGTGCGCGAGGTCGAGGCGGCGGACGACGGCGCGCCGTCCCAGCGCGCGGACCTCCTCGGCGGCCTCCTGCGCCCCCTGCTCGTCGGAGTGGAAGGTGATGCCGACGTCGTACCCGTCGCGGGCCAGGGCGACGGCGGTGGCCCGGCCGATGCCGGAGTCGGAGGCGGTGACGATCGCGGTGGCGTTCTCAGGACGGCTCATGTCCGTCCCCTACCCCGTGTCCCCCGCTCGAACGACGATCACGTGGCCGCGCCGCTCGCCCAGCCGTCCGACCGTGGACCTTGCGCTCCGGTGTGACCGCCCACACCGGAGCAGAGCGTCCACGGTCCGATCCGCGGCACCGGTCGGGCGCTGACCGATGAGTCCTCTCGGCGAAACCCGTCGACTCCCCTGCCGGCACCCACCACGCTGGCGTCCGGCCCTCGCCACCGACCACCGGCACGTCCCCAGGAGGCACCGCTTGATCCGCGCCCGCGGGCTCGCCCGCACGTTCACCACCCGTCGAGGGGCCGTGCACGCGGTCCAGGGGGTCGACCTCGACGTCGCCCGCGGCGAGGTGGTCGGCTTCCTCGGCCCCAACGGGGCCGGCAAGACCACCACCATGCGCATGCTCACCACGCTGCTGGCGCCCACCGCGGGCGAGGCGCAGGTGGTGGGCTGCGACCTGCGCACCGACCCGGTCGGCGTCCGCCGGCGCATCGGGTACGTGCCGCAGTCGGGCTCGTCGTCGCCGGAGGCCCGGGTCGGGGAGGAGCTGGTCGACCACGCCGCCCTCTACGGCATCCCCAAGGCCACCGGGAAGCAGCGCGGCCAGGAGCTGTTCTCCCGCCTCGACCTCGACGGCGTGTGGGACCGCACCGTCCGGACGCTGTCCGGAGGCCAGCGCCGGCGGCTCGACATCGCCAAGGGCCTCGTGCACGACCCGGAGCTCGTGTTCCTCGACGAGCCGACCACGGGCCTGGACCCGCAGTCGCGCGCCAACCTGTGGACGCACATCTCCGGGCTGCGCGACACCCACGGCACCACGGTGTTCCTCACCACGCACTACCTCGACGAGGCCGACGCCCTCTGCGACCGGATCCTCGTCATCGACCACGGGTCGATCGTCGCGGAGGGCACCCCGGACGCGCTGAAGCAGCGGTTCAGCGGTGACGCCCTGGAGCTGGAGCTCGACGACGCCGCCCGCGCTGGCGAGGCGCTGGCGCTGGTGAGCGCGTTGCCGGGCGCCACCGACGCCGTCGTCGACACCGCGGGCAGCACACCGCGCGTGCGCGTGCGGGTGCCCTCGGGCGGGCGGGCGCTGCCCGGCCTGCTGCGCCAGCTCGACGCCGCCGGCGTGGCGCTGGCCGCGGTGGACGTGCGCCGTCCCACGCTCGACGACGTGTTCCTGGAGATGACCGGCAGGTCGCTGCGCGAAGGAGGAGAGGGCTGATGCGCGTCTTCTGGCGCGACACCTGGACGGTGTTCTGGCGGGCCATGCGCATGTCGCTGCGCAACCCCGCGTGGGTGATCATCGGGCTGGCCCAGCCCGTGCTGTACCTGGTCTTCTTCGGGCCGCTGCTGGAGCCGCTGGCCGGCCAGCTCGGCACGGGCAACGCCTACCAGCTGTTCGTCCCGGGGATCATGGTGCAGCTGGGCATCTTCGGGGCGATGTTCGTGGGCTTCGGCCTCATCGCCGAGCTGCGCGCCGGCGTGGTGGAGAGCCAGCGCGTGACGCCGGCCTCACGCACCGCGCTGCTGCTGGGCAGGGTGCTGCGCGACGTCGTCGTCCTGTTCGTGCAGGCGGTGCTCCTCGTGCTCGTGGCCCTGCCGATGGGGCTGCGCGCCCCGGTGGCCGGGGTGGTGCTCGGCGTGGTGGTCGTGGCGCTGCTGGGCGCGTCGCTGAGCTCGGTGTCGTACGCGGTGGCGCTGACGGTGAAGAGCGAGGACGTCATGGCGCCCCTGCTCAACGCGGTCGCGTTCCCGGTGCTGCTGCTCTCGGGGATCCTCCTGCCCATGTCTCTGGCGCCGGGCTGGCTCGAGACGCTGTCGGAGCTCAACCCGTTCAAGCACGTCGTGGACGGCGTGCGCGCGGCCTTCGCCGGTGACGTCACGGACACCACCTCCTGGGTCGGGGCGCTCATCACGGTCGCGCTGGTGGCGGTGGGCCTCTGGTACGGCACCCGGACGTTCCGCCGCGAGTCGTCCTGACGGACACCCCACCCGTCGTCGGCCGCCGGCGTCCGCGCCCGGTGCGGTCCCACTAGCGTCACAGCCGTGGGCCTGTACCTGGGAGTGGACGCCGGCGGCACGAAGACCGCCCTGTGCCTCGTCGACGACCGCGGCGAGGTGCGCGGACGGGCCCGCGCGGGCAGCGGGTACTACCTCGACGCGGCGGGGGCCGCCTCGCGCCAGGAGGGCGCGGAGCACCCCGGCGTGGCCGCCGTCGCGGCGGTGCTGGCGCACGGGCTCGCCGCGGTCTGCGCCGACGCCGGGGCCTCTCCCGCTGACGTCACGGCCGCCGTGGTCGGGCTGGCAGCCCACGGGGAGGTCTCCGACGACGTCCCCGCCCTCGACGCCATGCCCCGGGCCGTGCTCGGGCACGAGCGGTACCGGGTGGTCAACGACGTGGTGGTGGGCTGGGCGGGGTCGCTCGGCGGCGCCGACGGCATCAACCTCGTGGCGGGCACCGGCTCCAACTCCTACGGCAGCTGGCGGGGCGCGGGGGCGCGCTGCGGCGGGTGGGGCGAGCTGTTCGGCGACGAGGGCTCCGGCTACTGGATCGCGCTGCGCGGCCTGCAGGCGTTCTCGCACATGTCCGACGGGAGGCTGCCCCGCGGGCCGCTGCACGCCGCCGTGCGCTCGCACCTGGGGCTCGACGACGGCGACGGCGACTTCGCCGTCCTCGACACGGTCCTCGTCCGCTGGCGCGGAGACCGGGGGCGGGTGGCGGCGCTGTCACGGGTGGTCGGTGCGGCGGCCGCATCCGGCGACGCGGTGGCCTCGGCGATCCTCGGGGACGCCGGCCGGGAGCTGGCGGCGCACGCGCACGCGGTCCGCCGGCTGGTCGGTGCCCACGACGACGACGTCGTGCCCGTCTCCACCTCCGGCAGCGTCGCCGGCGTGCCGCTCGTGCGGGCAGCGCTGTCGGAGGCGCTGGCCGGGTCCGGGCTCGCCTACGAGCTGCGGCCGCCGCTCATGCTCCCCGAGGCCGGTGCGGCGGTGCTGGCCTCGCGGCTGGCGGGGCCGGGGCTGCCGGGGTCCGGGCTGCCGGGGTCGGGGCTCGACGCGGCAGCCGTGGAGCGGCTCGCGCAGGCCATGCCCGCCTGAGCGCCGTCTGCTGGGGCCAGCCAGGTGCTGGCCGGGCGGCCCGTCAGGCAGCTGGTCAGGCGAGCAGGGGGTGGCGGCCCAGCACGTGGCCGCGCCGCGTGGACAGGCGCCGCCACGGCCCCGCCACGGCGGCCGTCACCGGAGCCCCGGCGTCCGGGTCGGCCCCGGGCGGCAGGAACCCCAGCGCGTCCGCGGCACGGGCCAGCGCCGCGGCGAGGTCGCGCGGGTCGGCCAGCGCCTGCTGGCGCAGCGACGCGACCTCCTGCGGCGGGGTGGGCGCCCAGCCGCTGCGCGGCGGGAGGAGCCCCGCCCACGGCGTGCTCGCCCCGACGTCCACCGGGGGCACGGCCAGCTCGGCGAGCGGCCTGCCGTCGGGGCCGTCCTTCCGGGCGAGGCGGTCGGCGAGCGCGGCGAGCTCCACCACCACGTCCACCCGCGCGGGCCCGGCCGGTGGTCCGGAGCCGGGTCCAGCGGAGGGCGCGAGGGCGATGGTCCGCAGCCCGAGGACGGTCGGCAGGCCGGTCCCGTGGAGCGGGCTCACCCACACCGCGAGCACACCGCCCGCCGCGACGAGGCGCGCTGCCCCGCCGACGTCCGCGCGCGCGGCGCGGGAGACCAGCACGGCGAGGTCGTCCAGGGCGCGCGGGTCGGCGGGGACCAGCGGCGCCACCGGCCCACCGCCCGCACCGCGGCCCTCGTGCGGCTCGTGGCGAGGCGGCGGGACCGTCACCGCGAGCGCCGCCGGAAGGGCACGGGCTCGTCGGTCCAGCTCTCGAGCACCTCCCGCTCGGTGGCCGACAGGCGCCGGGCCGCGCCGGTGGCGAGGTCGTAGGCGACGCACGTGGTGGCGGCGCGGACGTACACGGTGCGCTCGCCGCCTGCTGCCGGACCGCCGCCGCCACCGCCCGCTGCACCGTCGACGGCGTCGTAGATCTCGTAGCCCACCTCGAAGCTGGCGCCGCCCACGGCGGTGATCCAGATGTCGGTGGGCACGGGCGCCAGGCGCCAGACGAGCGGCGCGAGGTACTCGACCTCGTGCCGGGCGACCACCACACCGCTCTCCAGGAGGCTGGGGCCGCCGTGGTCGCGCAGGTCCTCGAAGGCGTGGACGCGGACCTCCTCGAGGAGCCGCAGCACCTGCACGTTGTTGACGTGCCCGAACGCGTCCATGTCGGACCACCGCACCGTCACCGGGACGCACCGCTTCGCCACCGGACCATGCTGGCGCACTCCCCGCGCGGTGCAGCGGCCACCCCGTCCCCCTAGTCTCCGGCGGGTGGCTGATGACGTTCACGGCGCCGCCCAGGCCGAGGGGCTCGCGGGACTCCTGCGGGTGCTCGACCTGACTCCGAGCGGTGTCGACTCCTCCGGTCAGGACCTCTTCACCGGCGAGAACCAGCGCTCACCGCACGGGCGGGTGTTCGGCGGACAGGTGCTGGGGCAGTCGGTGGTGGCGGCGACGCGCACGGTCGACCCCGCCCGCAGCGTCCACTCGATGCACGGGTACTTCCTGCGCCCCGGCGACCCGAGCACGCCCATCACGTTCGCGGTGGAGCGCCTGCGCGACGGCGGCTCGTTCAGCGCCCGGCGGGTGCACGCCATCCAGCACGGGCAGCCGATCCTGTCGATGATCGCGTCGTTCCAGGAGGCCCAGGACGGCGTCGACCACGCCGAGCCCGCCCCGCAGGTCCCCGCTCCGGAGGAGCTGCCGAGCATCGGCGACCTCGTGGGCGGCCTCGACCACCCCTTCGCCCGCTACTGGGCGCAGGAGCGGCCGGTGGACGTCCGTCACGTCGGCAGCGCGATCTACCTCCCCTCAGCCCCCGGTCGCCGGGACGACGACGGTGACGGCTCCCAGGCGGTGTGGCTGCGCGTGGCCGGGCCCCTCCCGGCGGACCAGGCGCTGCACCGCGCCGTGCTCGCGTGGGCCAGCGACGTGACGATCCTGGAGCCGGTGCTGCGCCGCCACGGCGCCGCGTGGGCGACGCCCGGTGGCCGGGTGGCGAGCCTCGACCACGCGCTGTGGTGGCACCGGCCGGTGAGCGCCGACGCGTGGATGCTCTTCGTGCAGGAGACGCCGTCGGCCTCCGGCGCGCGCGGGCTGGGCCTGGCGCGGGTCTACGACCGGGCCGGCACCCTCGTGGCGACGGTCGCCCAGGAGGGCATGACGCGCCTGCCTCCACGCCCCTGAGCCGTGCTGACGGCGACGGTCAGGCCGGTGACGCCTGGCCCTGCACGCCGCCGATGCGCCCCTGCTCGTCGAAGCGGACCCGCAGGTCCACGCCGTGCGCCGTGAGCCGCGCGCCGGTGTGCCCCGGCTCCCAGCGCTGCTGCAGGCCGCGACCGCTGGCGTAGGCGGCCACGGCGCGGCGGTGGTCGGCGATGCCGCCCGCGAAGAGGCGCTCGGTCAGCACCCGGGCCACCCGCAGCCCGTCCGGGGCGGGCAGCTCGAAGGCGGGGTGCTCCAGCAGGAACGCAGCCCTCGTACCCCCACCCGCATCGCCGTTGTAGGACCACCACCGCTGCGACGCCGCCTTCGCGACGTCGATGACGGCGCCGACGGCGTGGCCGGCGTCGGGCTCGCTCAGGGGGAGCTCCGCGAAGGGGACCTCGGCACGCACCAGCTCGGGGACGGCGAAGCGGTCGCCGAAGTCCCGCAGCCAGCGGGCCAGGTCGGTGGTGTCCTCGCCGAAGCCGGAGGGGTTGGCCCACGACCACAGCCACGACCGCGGACCCGGCGCAGCGGTGCCGAGCAGGTGCACCCGGTGGGCCACCAGCTCCCCGCTCGGCGCCTGGGCGAGCAGCGGTCCGGCGCCGGAGGCCGCGGCGCGGAACGCGAACCGCCCGCGCTCCAGGTCGACGTCCCAGGAGTGCTCGCCGAGCTGGTCGGCGAGGTGGAGCTGGTGCTCGAAGGACAGGAAGGCGGCGTCGTCGAGGAGCTGCTGCAGGGTCACCGGGTCGCTCACGACACGGCAGTCTGCCCCAGCAGCTCGGCGCTGCGGTGGCGCAGCCGGTCGAGGTCGGGCCGCGCTGGACCGGTCGCCTCGTACGCCTCCACCAGCCACGCGAGCTGCTCTCGGAGGCGGGAGCGCACGGCGGGGTCGACGGCGGCGTCGTCGAGCCGCTCGGCCACGTCCACCGCGTGCAGCACCACCTGCGGTGTGGTGGTCGCGTACGCGCGCAGGGCGTCGAAGACCTGGTCCACCAGCTCCACGGGCCTGACGGGGTCCCCCACCAGCCGGACCACGCCGTCGGGGTCGACGCGCTCGGCCGCCGGCACCGGCCTGGCGACCAGGAGCACCAGGCCGCCGGAGAGGTCGTCGAGGGCCGTGACGGCCGTGTACGGGTCGTTGACGCCGGAGGAGAGCGCCCGCGACATCAGCTCCACCAGCTGCTGGACGACGAACTCGACGTCCTGCGCGGAGGAGCGGCTGTTCGCCAGGTCGACGCAGGACCGCAGCTCGCGGACGAGGTCCTCGTCAGCTCGACCGGCCGGGAGCACCTCCAGCAGCACGGTCCTGTCCACGGCGTAGCGCCCCGGCCGCGAGGCGACCCGCACGAGCACGTCGTGCCGCTGGGCGATCCCCTCCACCGCCTCGAGGGCCACTTCCGCGACGTACCCGCACGCGCCAGCGCGGACCGGCTCCCCCGGAGCGCCACCGGCGCCGCTCAGCCGACCGTCGTCGCCGCGGTGGACGCCCGGGGGCAGCTCCGCGCGCCTCGGGGCGGGGTCACCGGCGCCCTCGGGGTAGAGCCTGCCGACGGCGTCGCGCAGCTGGTCGCAGACCCGGCGCGAGAGGGTCACCACCTGCACGGACTCGCTGACGTGGTGGATGAAGAACACCAGCACGGCGATGCACCCGACCGCTGCGACGACGGCGAAGAGCACCGCCAGGTGCGGGACGAAGGCGACCGTGCCGTCGGTCTCGAAGGTGACGGAGCGCAGCACCAGCAGCGCGTACAGGCTGGTGGAGTCGAACGTGCCCAGCACCACGTGCGTCGCGCGGTCGGCCATGAAGCTGCGCACGAGGTGCGGCCCGTAGCTCGACGACGTCAGCGTCATCACCGCGATGGTGATGGAGAACGTGGTGGAGGCCACGCTCAGCATCGAGCCAGCGATGGCCCCCAGCACGTCGCGGGACCCGCTGGGCCCCGAACGGGTGCCCAGCGGGCCCAGGCCCTGGGTCCAGGACGGACCCAGGGCGTGGTCGACGGCCACGAGGACCTGCGAGAGGACCAGGGCCAGCAGGCACATCAGCGCGGGGACGGCCCAGAAGCTGCCGCTCGCGCGGTGCCAGGCGGCGGCGAGGCGCGCCTGGGCGCCGGTGCGAGCGGCAGCCACGTGCGGGTCTGCCCGTCTCAGTCGCGCGTGAGGCGGCGGTGGGTGACGCGGTGCGGGCGCGCGGCGTCCTCACCGAGGCGCTCGATCTTGTTCTCGAGGTAGCCGGCGAAGTTGCCCTCGTACCAGTACCAGTTCGCCTCGTCCTCCTCGGTGCCCTCCCAGGCGAGGATGTGCGTGGCGACGCGGTCGAGGAACCAGCGGTCGTGGCTGATGACCACGGCGCAGCCGGGGAACTCGAGCAGCGCGTCCTCCAGGGAGGACAGGGTCTCGACGTCGAGGTCGTTGGTGGGCTCGTCGAGGAGCAGCAGGTTGCCGCCCTGCTTGAGGGTCAGCGCCAGGTTGAGGCGGTTGCGCTCACCACCGGACAGGACGCCGGCCTTCTTCTGCTGGTCGG
This sequence comes from Quadrisphaera setariae, assembly GCF_008041935.1. Classification (NCBI taxonomy): domain Bacteria; kingdom Bacillati; phylum Actinomycetota; class Actinomycetes; order Kineosporiales; family Kineosporiaceae; genus Quadrisphaera; species Quadrisphaera setariae. The sequence continues at coordinate 177,624 of NZ_VKAC01000003.1, read as the reverse complement.
GTCCCTTGAACCCGAACGCGGAGACGTAGGCGCGGGAGGGCACCTCGACGTTGCCGACCTGCATGTAGTCGAGCCCGTCGGAGACGACCTCCCACAGCGACTTGTTCGCGTCGAGGCCCCCGCGGTTCTGGTCGACGTAGGAGACCTTCACGGTCTCCCCGACGCGCACGGTGCCGGAGTCCGGCTCCTCCAGCCCGACGATGGTCTTGAAGAGCGTGGTCTTGCCGACGCCGTTGGGGCCGATGACGCCGACGATGCCGTTGCGGGGCAGCGTGAAGCTGAGCCCGTCGATGAGCACCCGGTCGCCGAAGCCCTTCTTGAGGTCCTTGACCTCGATGACCTGCGAGCCCAGGCGCGGGCCCGGCGGGATCTGGATGGACTCGAAGTCGAGCTTGCGGGTGCGGTCGGCCTCGGCCGCCATCTCCTCGTAGCGCGCCAGGCGCGACTTGGACTTGGTCTGGCGGGCCTTGGCGTTGGAGCGGACCCACTCGAGCTCGTCGGCGAGGCGCTTGGCGAGCTTCTGGTCCTTCTTGCCCTGCACCTGCAGGCGCTCGCGCTTCTTCTCCAGGTAGGTGGAGTAGTTGCCCTCGTAGGGGTAGAGGCGGCCGCGGTCGACCTCGGCGATCCACTGCGCGACGTTGTCGAGGAAGTACCGGTCGTGGGTGACGGCGAGGACGGCGCCCGGGTAGCTGGCGAGGTGCTGCTCGAGCCAGGTGACCGACTCGGCGTCGAGGTGGTTGGTGGGCTCGTCGAGGAGCAGCAGGTCGGGCTCGCTCAGCAGCAGGCGGCACAGTGCCACGCGGCGGCGCTCACCACCGGACAGGACCTTGACGTCGGCGTCGCCCGGGGGGCAGCGCAGCGCGTCCATGGCCTGCTCCAGCTTGGAGTCCATGTCCCACGCGCCGGCGTGGTCGAGCTCCTCCTGGAGGTCGCCCATCTCCTTCATGAGGGCGTCGAAGTCGGCGTCCGGGTCCTCGAAGGCGGCCGTGATCTCGTTGTAGCGGTCGACCTTGCGCTTGAGGTCGCCCATGCCCTCCTGGACGTTCTCCAGGACGGTCTTGTCCTCGTCGAGCGGGGGCTCCTGCAGGAGGATGCCCACCGAGTAGCCCGGCGAGAGGCGGGCCTCGCCGTTGGACGGCTGGTCGAGACCGGCCATGATCTTGAGGATCGTCGACTTGCCCGCACCGTTCGGGCCGACGACGCCGATCTTCGCCCCGGGGTAGAACGACATGGTCACGTCGTCGAGGATCAGCTTGTCGCCCAAGGCCTTGCGGGCCTTGTACATGGTGTAGATGAACTCCGCCATGACCTCCAGCCTAGGGGCGGGCAGCGCTCTCCCACGCCGCCCGCCCCGGCCCCGCCAGCAGCCCGCGCCTCAGGCGCTGCGCGCCAGCTCCGCCCCCTCGTCGTCGTCCTCCAGCGGCGCGCTGCGCAGCACGTCGTCGGGGGCGGCGGCGTCCTCGTCGCGGTAGTCGGTCAGGGAGCTGGTGTCGAACCGCTCGGTGGCCGGGGCCTCCGCCGGGCCGGGCACGGCGCCGGTGTCCCACGGCCCCTGGGTGATCACCCCGGTGGTGCGCTCGACCCTCGACGCGGCGGGGGCGGCCTGGTCGGCCTGGTCGGCCCGGTCTCGCACCCGCTGGTCGGCCGGTCCGCGCCGCAGGTCCAGCGACACCGAACGCGCCTTGAGCGTGGTGGCGCGGCGCCGCTCGACCCGGTCGCCGTCACGGACCTCGTACTCGCGCTGCTCGAAGGTCCCGGACACCACCACGCGGGAGCCCTTCTTGACGGACGCGGCGACGTTCTCGGCGAGCTCGTCCCAGCAGGTGACGTCCCACCAGTTGGGCGGGCCGTCCACCCACACGCCCGTGGTCTGGTCCCGCCAGGTGTCGCTCTCGGCCATGCGGAACTTCGTGTACGGGGTGCCCGACGTGGTCGCGCGCAGCTCGGGGTCCGCCCCGAGGTGCCCCACCAGGGTGAACGTCGACTTCGGCATGCCGCCTCCTCATCTCGGCCCGCCCAGCGCGAGCGCTCGCGAGGACAGTGCCGACGTCGTCGTCCTGCGCACCACCACCCGCCCGCCGGCCTGTGGACAGACGCTCCGCGCACCCCGCCTGTGGGCGGGTGACAGCGCTAGCCTGCGCGACCGTGATCTCCCTGCAGCTGACCGCAGACCCCGAAGGGCCCCGCGTCGCCCTCACCGAGCGCGTCGTCCTGCAGGACGCGCACGTCCGGCTCGAGCCGCTGTCCACCGACCACGTCGGCGAGCTCGCCGCGGCGCTGTCCGAGGGGGGTCTCGAGCATGCCTGGTACACCGCCGTGCCCACCCCGGAGACGGTCGCCGACGACGTCGCCGAGCGCCTGCGCCTGCACGCCGCCAGCACCATGAACCCGTGGGCGGTGCGTCGCCTGTCCGACGGCGCGCTGGTCGGCTGCACCACGTTCTGCAACATCGCCCAGGCCGACCGCCACGTGGAGGTGGGCGCCACGTGGCTGGTCCCGTCGGCGCAGCGCACCGCGGTCAACTCCGCCGCCAAGCTGCTGCTGCTCGGCCACGCCTTCGACGCCTGCGGCGCCATCGCCGTCGAGCTGCGCACCCACTGGCACAACCGGCAGTCGCGCGCCGCCATCGAGCGCCTGGGCGCCAAGCTCGACGGTGTGCTGCGCAACCACCGGATCGGACCGGACGGCGTGCTGCGCGACACCGTCGTCTACTCGGTGCTCCCCCACGAGTGGCCGGCGGTCCGCGCGACGCTCCGGGCCTCCCTGGCCCGCTGAGGGCTGTCGGGACGACGGCGGTCAGCGCCGCCCGAGCTGCTCCCCCGCTGCCGCCAGCGCGCCGCGCACCTCGCCGTGGCGGGCGACGACGTCGGCCACGGCGGCCAGCAGCCGCTCCTGCGCGGCCCGGGCCACCACCTCGCGCAGCTGGTCGCGCACGCGCCGCCGCAGCCGCTCGGCCCGGCGGCGCACCAGCGAGCGCGACAACGCCGCGAGCAGCCACCCGAGCAGCACGCCACCCACCAGCAGCACCGTGGGCAGCGGCACCGCCCACCGCTCGTACCCGGAGCCGACAGGCGGCCCGAGGTGCGGCAGCGGCGGGGCGGGCAGCTGCAGGTAGCCGATCACACCGAGCGCGGCCAGCCACAGCCCGCCGACCACGGCGCACACCGCGAGCAGCAGCTGCAGCGCCTCGACCGCGCCCCACCACCTGGGCGCCGGGTGGGCCAGCGGCACGGTCTGCACGGCCTGGTCGAGGGCGTCGGCGAGGTCGTCGCTGACCGGTCCGGCCGACGCGCGCACGGCGTCACCCCAGCGCGGCGGCACGGCGGTGGCCACGGACGTCACCACGCCCCGCACGGCGGTGGAGACCTGCGCGCGCTGCGACGGCGTCGGCACGGGAACGGAGGTGCGGGTCAGCTGCGCGCTCGCCAGCGCCACCTCCTTCCCCTGTCCTGAGGACGACGACGGCAGGTGCAGCCGCTCCAGCGGGTCCGGGCGCAGGCGGCGCACCCAGCGGGTGAAGGGCCACCCGGTGCGGCCGACGCCCGCGCGCAGCTCGCTGCCGCGCACGGCGTCGCTGATGGCGGGCACGCCTGCGGCCACCGCGAGGGCGTCGACCAGGGCCGGGGTGCCCTCGGCGGTGGCGACGTCGGGCTCGTCGTACCCGACGGAGCCCTCCAGCTCGCGCACGGCGGCCAGCACGTCGGCCTCGGAGCGGCGGCGGGCGGCCGTGCGGGCCTGCACGGCGTCGGTGAGCACCTGCCGCAGCGCTCCGACGCCCTGGCCGGTGCGCGCGGAGGTGGGCAGCAGCCGGACCCTGTCGAGGCCGTCGGCGGCGAGCAGGCGGCGCAGGTCGGCCTCGCAGGCGGCGGCGGAGGCCTCGTCGAGGGTGTCGACCTGGTTGAGCACCACCACCACGACGTCCTGGTGGTCGGCGAGGTGGCTCAGGTAGCCGGAGTGCAGGGCGGCGTCGGCGTACTTCTGCGGGTCGGCCACCCACACGACGAGGTCGGCCAGACCGACGAGGCGGTCCACCTGGAGCCGGTGGGACAGCTGGGTGGAGTCGTGGTCGGGCAGGTCGAGCAGCACCAGGCCGGTGAGGGCGTCCTCGCGGTGGGCGTCGAGCTCGCTGACCCGCTCGGTGCGGTGCCGGCGCGGCACCTCCAGCCAGTCCAGCAGCGCCTCGGGCACCTCGCCCCACACGCAGGCGCTGGGCTGGGAGGTGGTGGGCCGGCGCACGCCCACCGTGGCGACGTCGAGCCCGGCGATGGCGTTGAACAAGCTCGACTTGCCGCTGCCGGTGGCTCCCGCGAGCGCCACGACGGACGCCCCGGTGTCGCCCGCCAGGCGCTGGCGGGCGCGGGTGGCGACGGCGCGGGCCCGCGCGGCGGCGTCCGGGTCCAGCTCGTCGCCGCCGATCTCCAGGGCGGCCTCGAGCTCGGCGAGCGCGGCCCCCAGGGGCGTGTCGAGGGACAGCGCGGTCGGCAGGGCCTCGTCGTCGTAGCGCCCGTCGTCGTCGTAGGCCTCGTGGTCGAGGCGGGTCTGGGCGCTCACGCGGCGCTCCCCCTGCCGGCGTCGCCGGCCCGGGCGACCTCGGCGGCGACCTGGCGCAGCTGGGACCCCGCCTCCTCGCCGGCGACGCGCCGCTCGGGCAGCAGGCGGGCGAGGGAGTCCTGCTCGTGGTCCAGGAGGTCCTCCACGCGGGCGATGAGGTCAGCGCGGGCGGCGGCCGCCAGCTGGCGCACGGCCTGGTCGCCGAAGGCGGCCTCGAGCACGCGCTGCGCGAGCGCTGCCGTCAGCGCGGCGATGCCGGCCTCCGCGCCGGTCAGCCCGGCGCTGACGGAGAACACCACGAGCATGAGCACCGCGCCGGCGCCGCTGACGCCGAGGCTGTAGAGCAGGGCGCGGCTGCGCTTGCCCTCCCCCTGGGCGCGGACGAGGTCGAGGACGTGCTGCTGCCAGTCGCGGACGAGCCGCTCGACGTCGGCGGTGAAGTCCGGGCGCAGCTGCGGGTCGGAGTCCGCGGGGTGCGCGGCCTCGAGCACCGCGGCGCCCGAGGGACGGGCCCGCCAGCGCAGCAGCGCGCTCTGGCGGGCGCGGCCCGCCGCGTCGACCACGAGCGCGGCGACGCCCGTGGCGAGGGCCTCGCCCAGCCGGTCGGCGGGCGGGGCCTTGCGGCGCACGGCGGCGGCGATCCGGTCGCGCACCCGCCCGACGCCGGCCTGCAGGCTGGCGAAGAGCTCGCCGGTGCCCACGAACTCCTGCCAGCGGGCCAGCACCTCCCCGCGCAGCAGTGTGCCGTCGGACAGGTGGTCCTGCAGGGACCCGGTGGCGTCGGCGTAGGCGCCGTGGAGGTCGGCGCGCAGGGAGCGGTCCTCGGCGTCTTGCGCGTCAGCGGCGTCGGCCAGGCGCGGCACGCGGGTGGCCAGAGAGGCGAGCGCCCCCGACAGCGTGCGGCGGACGACGACGTCGCGGCTGCGCGCGTCAGCGCTGATGCCCGCCAGCCAGCGCTTCAGCGCCTGGGTCTGGGAGCGCGGCAGCAGGCCGTCGACCAGCGTGGACTCGGCGATCGCGAACAGCGGAGCGCTCTTCAGCCCCGCCTCAGACAGCATCGTGCCCAGGTGCGCGCGGACCTCCGCGAGCGCGCCCGCCGGCACCCTGTCGAGCACCACGGCCACGGCGGTGCCGCGCTCGGTCGCGGTGCGCAGGACCTCCCACGGCACGGCGTCGGCGTAGCGGGACGCGGTGGTGGTGAACAGCCACAGGTCGGCGGCGCCGAGCAGCTGGACGGCGAGGTCGCGGTTGGACTCGACCACGGAGTCGACGTCGGGGGCGTCCAGCAGCGCCAGGCCCGCCGGCTGCTGCGGGACCTCCACGAGGCGCAGGCCCCTGGCCACCTGACCCGGAGCCGCCGGGTCCGGGACCTCCGCGCCGGTGGTGCGCGCCAGCCCCGGCAGCACCGCGTCGGACAGGAAGTGCTGCGCGTCGTCGGGGCTGTGCACGAGCACCGGGTACCGCGTGGTCGGGCGCAGCACCCCCGACGTCGTGACGTGCGAGCCCACCAGGCTGTTCACGAGCGTGGACTTGCCCGCCCCCGTGGACCCGCCGACGACGGCGAGCAGCGGCGCGTCCAGGCGGCGCAGCCGCGGCAGCAGGTAGTCGTCGAGCTGGGCCAGCAGCTGGTCCCGCTCGGTGCGGGCGCGGTCGGCGCCGGACGCGCCGAGGGGCAGCTCCAGGTCACCGACGAGCGCCCGCAGGCGCTCCACCGGTTCCAGCAGGGCCGAGGATGACGGCGGCGAAGGGGCCGCTGCCGCCGAGGTGCTCACCCCGCAAGCCTGCCGCCAGGGCAAGATCTCCGCCACCACCGGGTCCGCTGTCCGGTGTCATCTGCCGGCGCGTCTCACCCCGACGCCCGGCGCGCCGTGCTGTGCGGGGAGGCGCGGGCCGCCACCTACGCTGTGCTGCGGCGCGGTGACGCGCCCCGCCCTCGTAGCTCAGCGGAAGAGCACCGGACTTCTAATCCGATGGTCGCTGGTTCGAATCCAGCCGGGGGCGCCGACCTGACCAGGGCAAACGCTCCAGACGGCCTCGCGCGGGAGGCGACAGCCCCTCCGCAGTCCCTCCCGAGACGGCTCCCAGCTGCCACGACATGCCGCGCAGGTGTCGCGCTCTTGTTCGTGGCCGGGGCAGCCGCAGCGGCCTCTGCGGCCACGTGCCACCGAGACACGGCCAAGACCTGACGGGTCGAGCACCCGCTTCAGCACGTCGGAGTGCGCCGTGCGCTGACGGCTCTCGGCTGGCGACCAGGGCGTCGGAAGACGGGTCTCCCTTCGCGCCGAGGTGGTCGCGAGCCGGTGGTCGCCCGAGCTGCGTCCTTCCCACCGAGGGTCTCGTCACGGCAGCGCGACACCAGCCGGGGAGCCAGAACCGGTGAGCCCCTGCTGGGTCGTGCGGTGGGGCACTCGGTCGAGAGAGGCGATCAGGTCGCCGACGGACTGGGGCTTGGCGAAGTAGAACCCCTGCGCCAGGTCGCACCCGTGCTCAGCGACGAGCGCAGCGTGCTCGGGGGTCTCCACCCCCTCGGCGATCACCTTGATCCCCAGGTCACGACACAGGCCCACCAGCGCCGACAGCATCGCCCGCCGACGGGGGCTGGTGGTGGTGGCGGCGGTGAAGGACGTGTCCAGCTTGAGGTACTCCGCCGGGATCGCGTCCAGCTGGCTGAAGGCGGAGTAGCCGGTGCCGAAGTCATCGATCGCGATCCGCACCCCCACCTCCTGCAACCGCCGCACGGTGGCCATGGTCGCCGTGGAGGCGGCCTCCAGGCTGCTCTCGGTGACCTCGATGACCAGGTCGTGGGCCGGCCACCCTGTGCGCTGGAGCACCTCGGCGACCTGCTGGACGTACTCCTCGCGCACCAGCTCCCCACCGGAGGCGTTGACGGTGAGCATGAGCGGGCGGCCCAGGTGGGCCACGAGGACCCCGGCGTCGCGGCAGGCGCGTTCGAGGACGGCCGCGCCGAGGTCGGGGACCAGTCCGTTCTTCTCCGCCAGCGGGATGAAGACGCCCGGTGAGACCCACCCGTGCACGTCGTCCAGCCAGCGGGCCAGCGCCTCCACACCGACGGTGCGCTCACTCGTGGGGTCGACCAGGGGCTGCAGCGCCACCTGGATGCTGGACGTGGCCACCGCGGTGCGCAGCGCGCGCAGCAGGCGCGCGTCCTCGGGGGCGGCCAGGCGGATGCAGTTGCGCCCGCCGCCCTTGGCGCTGTGCAGCGCGGACTCCGCGCGGCGCAGCAGCGCGCCCCCGTCTTCGTCGGGCTCGACGTGCGCGACGCCGAGGGAGGCCTCGACGGGACTCAGCGCCTGCTGGACGCGGTGCGCGAGGTCGAGCACGGCAGCCGCGCTGTGGTCGGGCAGCACCATCGCGAACAGGTCCCCGTCCAGGCGCGCCACCGCTGCGCCACCAGGGGCGAGGTCGCGCAGGGCACGGGCTGCCGAGCGCAGGACGTCGTCGCCCACCGCCTGCCCTCGGGTGCGGTTGATGACCTCGAAGTGGTCCAGGTCGACCACGACGACGCTGAGCTGCCTCGCCCCGTCCGCGCTGGGAACCGTCGCCGCGCTGCGCCCCAGCGCGCGCGTCACGGCTCGCTCGAAGCCGCGGCGGTTGGGCAGGCGGGTCAGGACGTCGATCTCAGCGGCCACCGTGGCGTGCACGATGCGCCCGGTGAAGACGGCCAGGAGCACCAGGATGAACGCCATGATCACGATGGTGGTGGGACTGCCGACTCCGCCCCAGCTGTGCTGCAGGAACAGCCCGGTCAGCGCCAGCGCCACGTGCAGCGCCACCCCGCGCCAGGACGCCGAGGCGATGGCGACCACGACCATGATGGAGTAGCAGAAGGCGAAGGCGATGCTGGTGTCGGAGTCGCTGGCCACCATCGCCGCGACGGTCACGATGAGCGAGCCGAGCACCAGGATGGTGTGCAGCGCCCAGGCTCGCAGGCCCCCGCGCCAGCGCACCACCAGCGCCAGGCCCACGGCGAAGGCCGCACTGGCCAGCAGGGCGCCCACCAGGGCCCCCTCCTGACCGGGGAGTGCGCTGAGCACCACCGCGAGCACGGCTCCTGCGAAGAACTGCACCTGCACCTGCGCGGCCATCGCTGCAGGAGTGGCCGTGGGCGGGAGCACGCTCAGGCGGCGCACGAGGGACCGCGCAGCGCCGCGGTGGCGCCTTCGTGGTCCCAGGTGCACGCAGTCACCATCGGCGGACGTCCCGCCCACCTGACCAGACCCGGCCTTCGATCATCCGTCCGGTCCTGTTCGCCCGGGTCGCGGGGGCGCTGGCGTGAACACGCGAGGGACACCGCAGAACAGGTGCTGCCTCCTCAGGCATCGGCCCTCCGCGGTAAGGCGCTCGCAGGCGCCCGAGGTCGCACCGGCGCGAAGGCCGGCCGGGACCGCGGCAGACTCGCTCCATGAGCCGGGCGCAGACCGTCCTGCGCCGCGTCGTCTCTGACGTCGAGGAGCTGGGTTTCAGGGCCCACGCGGTGCACGTCCAGGTCGACGACGAGCAGGTGGTGCACCGGTGGTCCGAGGACCTCGCCCGTGACGTCCACTCGGTGGCCAAGGGCGTCTGCGTGCTCGCGACTGGTGCCGCCTGCGACGCGGGCCTGTTCGACGTCGACGCACCGGTGGCGCGCTACCTGCCCGACCTGGCCACGGGTGGTGGTGCCAGCGCGGTCACCACGCGCCACCTGCTGGGGATGACCAGCGGCATCGAGATGCCGTGGTCACCGACGTGGACGACCGACGTGCCCGACGTCGCCGCCGCGTTCCTGTCCCGGCCCGCGCTGGACCGGGCCTTCTCCTACTCCTCGGCGAGCACCTACACCGCGATGCGTGCTCTGGCAGCCGCGGTCGGCGATGTGCACGCCTGGGTGGGCCGCCGCCTGTTCGAACCGCTGGGCATCGACGTCCCCGACTGGGACCGGTGCCCGCTGGGGCACGTCAAGGCAGCTGAGGGTCTGCACCTGCGCAGCGGCGAGCTCGCGCTCCTCGGACAGCTGCTGCGCGACCGCGGCGCCTGGGAGGGACGGCCGCTGGTCTCGCCGCATTGGGTCGACGCGATGCACTCGGGGTGGACCGTGCGTGAGGCGGGCCCGGGGTACACCCACTACGCGCTCGGTGGCTGGGGCGGACCCGGACCTGCCTGGCGCCTGCACGGCGCGCACGGGCAGATGCTCATCTTCACAGGGGATGCCGTGGTGACGGTGACGGCCGATGACCACCTCGGTGCGGATCGGATGGCCCAGCGGATCGTGGAGGCCGTGGGCACGTGAGGCCAGACGACGCCGAGCTCACCTCGACGCGAAGACGGCGCCCAGCGCCTGCAGCGCGGGGAGCGCGCGTCCGAGGGCTCGCCGGTCGGCCGGGGAGAGCCGGTCGAGCGCCTCGACGAGGACCTCGGTGCTGACGGTGTCGAACCGGGCGAGGAGGTCGACGGCCTCCGTCGCGGCGAACACCTCGACCGCGCGCGCGTCGTCGTCCCGGCGGCGCAGCTCGACAAGCCCTGCCCGGCGCATGGCGTTGAGGAGGTTGCTGACGGTGGGTCGGGCCAGCTGCAGCCGGACGGCCAGGGAGCCGGTGCTCAGCCCCGGCTCGGCGACCACGGCCCTGAGCACCTCGACCTGGTTGTCCGGCAGGTCCGGTAGGCCGGCCCGGCTCCTCACCGCGCGCGTGATGCCGCGCCTCAGCGGCGCGAGCGCCTGTCCCAGCTGGGCAGCGGTCTGCGACCTGTCGTCAGACATCCGAGTTGACTCCAAACAGTGTTTGACTTAAACCTAACTGGTGACCACCACCGACACCACGCGCATCAGCACCCTCGCCGGCCACCGCTTCCTCTACACGTACGCCAACGGCTGGACCTACGAGATGTACGTCAAGAACGACCACACCATCGACTACCGCATCCACAGCGGTCACGTGGGCGGCCGGTGGGTCCGCGACCAGCACGTCGACCTCGTCGAGCTGGTCCCCGGCGTGCACAAGGTGTCCTGGACGGAGCCGACGGGCACCAGCGTGGTCGTGAACGTCATGCCCGAGGCCCGCCGCCTGCACGGGACCATCTTCTTCCCGCACTGGATCGAGCTGGACGGGTCGACGACGGTGCTCTACCAGAACGACCACCTGGACGAGATGCGCGCACTGCGCGACCAGGGACCGACGTACCCCATCTACGTGGTGCCGGAGTTCGCGGACATCCAGCTGTTCGAGCACGTGGGCGTCGACGACGAGTCGGTCATCTCCGTCGCCCCGGAGGACCTGCCCGCGGACTTCCTCACCCGTCGGAACTGATCCGACGACGCCGGAGCGTCGCGCCCCGCGAGCCTCCGCGACGCCCCGGTCGCACCGGGGACCAGACCGCCCGCCTGACAACGGCGCGCGCACCGGGTGCGGCACCCTGGCGCAGTGCCCGTCCGCGGCACCGGTCTCGACGTCGACGTCGACATCGCCCCCACCTCCCGGAGGTCCCCGCCGTGCGCACCACCGAGCACCTGGTCGTCGGCGCCGGCCTCGCGGGGGCGGCCACGGCCTGGCGACTCGCCCAGCGCGGTCACGAGGTCACCGTGGTGGAGCGCACCGAGCCCGCCGCCCACGACGGCAGCTCCCACGGCTCCGCGCGCATCTTCCGGTACGCCTACCCCGAGCGCGCCTACGCGCAGATGGTCGTCGATGCGGCGACGGGCTGGGTCGAGCTCGCACGGGAGCACGGAGCATCCCTGCTGGCCCCGGCGCCCGCCGTCGACCACGGCCCGCTGCGCGACCCCCGCGCCCTGGCGCGGGTGCTCGAGGAGGTGGGCGTCGAGCACGAGCTCCTCAGCGCCGCGGAGGCCGGCGCCCGCTGGCCGCAGCTGCGGGTGGACGGCGAGGTGCTGGTGCAGCCCGGAGGAGCGGTCATCGACGCCGAGGGGGCGGTCCTGGCGATGCTCGACCAGGCCCGCGCGCACGGCGCCCGCATCCTCACCGGCTGGCCGCTGGGCTCCCTGGAGCGGACCGCCACCGGGTTCGTCGCCCGCGCCGAGGACGGTCGCTCGCTGACCGCGGGGCGCATCGTGGTGGCCGCCGGGGCGTGGCTGCCCGACCTCGTGCAGCGCCTCGCGCTGCCCGCGGGGTTCGTCGCCGCGCTCCCCCGCCTGGACGTGACCGAGGAGAACGCCTTCCACTTCCCCTACCGGGACGCCCACCCGCACGGCACCTGGCCGACCACCATCCACAAGACCCCGCAGATCCTCGCCTACTCCCTGCCCGGTGGCCGTGACGCGGGCTCCGCCGGCCAGAAGGTGGCCGAGCACGCCGCCGGCCGCAGCATCGGCTCGGCGTCGCGGCGCAGCGGCGCGGTCGATCCCTCCAACCGCGAGCGCGTCACCGCCTACGTGCGGGAGCACCTCCCGGGGCTGGTCCCCGAGCCGTACGCGGAGACGACGTGCCTGTACACGACGACCCCCACCGAGGACTTCGTCGTCGACGGGGTCGACGGGGTGACGGTGCTGTCGCCGTGCTCGGGCCACGGGGCGAAGTTCGCCCCGCTGCTCGGAGAGCTCGCGGCCGACGTCGCCACCGGCTCAGCACCCGCCCCCGAGCGCTTCCGCGTGGGGGCTGCGCCCGCTCGCGGCTGAGGTCAGCGTCCCCGCGGGCACAGCGATGAGCCCCCTCACGGACGCCCTGGGGCGAGACGGCCGGAACGGGCCGCCACACCGCGCGCGTCGCCGTCGACGTCGACGGGAGCGGCATCGCCCGGGCGCGAGAGGAAGTCGACACGAGGCCTTGACCCTCCGGACACACCCGTGGAACATTCGGATTCGAAACTTCGAAGAAGAAGGTCTGGCGTCGAGCACAGCCGCTCGGCGCCGTTCGGTCCGCACTCGCCACGCCCCACCCCGACGCGGGAGGTCTCCATGAGCACACCACCGACGACACCGTCGGCCGCGCCCGAGACCGGCGAGCTGCTGCACCGGACCGGCGAGCAGCTGGGAGGCGCCATCGACGCGGCCTTCGACGCCGTGGAGGCCGTCCGCGAGCGCACGGCGGAGGTGCTCGCCAGCAGCGGCCGCGCCGCCACGAGGTCGTCGCTGACGGCGCTGCACCCGCTCTTCCGCAGCGTGCTCGCCCCGCGCCCCAACCCCCTGGAGGGCGTCGGCGTGGCCGTCGGTCCGGGGGTGCTCGCCGACACCGACCGCTGGATGGAGTGGTGGCGCCGGGGACCGTCGGGCGAGCCCGCGTTCGCCACGCACGTGCTCGACCCCAGCGCCCTGGGCTACTACGACTACCAGGCCCGCCCCTGGTTCCGGGCCCCGCTCGACTCCGGCCGGCAGGTGGCGGTGGGTCCCTACCTCGACGCCGGCGGCTGCGACGTCTACACGACCACGCTGACCGTCCCGCTGGTGGTGGCGCCGGGCGCGGAGCTGGTCGTGGGCGGCGACCTGGACATGGCCTGGCTGGAGGCTGCGTTCCTCGAGCAGGTGGGCCGGCGCCGGCCGGCGGTGGCGCTGCTGGCCGCCAACGACCGCGTGGTCGTCTCCAACACCGCGCTGCTGACCTCCGGCAGCCGGGTGCCCCCGCAGCTCAAGGACGCTGTCGAGGTCGAGGTGCCGGTGCCCTCGCGGGTGCCCGGCCGTTCGTCCTGGCGCCTGGTCGCCCTGGGGCAGCGGTGAGCAGCGGCCTGCTCGTCGCCGCTCCGCTGGCGCTGGTCACCGCCCTCGGCGATGCCGGCGGCTCCGGCGGCCGGGCGGAGCAGGTGGCCGCCCAGCTGGAGACCGCCATCACCGTCGGCCTGGTGGGGGCGGGCACGCGCCTCCCACCTGAGCGGGACCTCGCCGAGCAGCTCGGGGTCACGGTGCTCCAGCTGCGCCAGGCGCTGGCGATGCTCCGCGACCGGGGCGTCATCACCACCCGGCGCGGCAACGGCGGCGGCAGCTTCGTCACCGACACCTCCGCGGTCTCCCCCGACGAGGTGGCCGCCCGCCTGCGCGAGCTGAGCACCGAGTGGCTGCGCGACCTCGGGGACCTCTCCGGCAGCATCACCGCCACGAGCTGCCGGCTCGCGGCCGAACGGGCCGATGACGACGACGTCGACCACCTGCGGGAGCTGGTGGCGGCCTTCGAGGTGGCCACCAGCACCAAGCAACTGCGACTGGCCGACAGCCGCCTGCACATCGCCCTGGCCGGGGCCGCGCAGTCGCTGCGCCTCACCACAGCCAGCGTGCAGCTGCGCGGCGAGATCGCCCCGCTGCTGTGGCACGAGGTCGACGGCGAGCTGCCCACCGCCGCCGTCGCCGAGCAGCACGCCGCGCTCGTGGCGGCCATCGCCCGCGGTGATGCCGAGCAGGCGCACCACCTCGGGCAGCTGCACAGCGAGCACGAGGTGCGGCACGTCATCGAGGCCCACCTCGCCGAGGTCATCGCGCGCAGCGGCTGACCCGCACCCAGCACCCACGAGCACGACCAGCACGACCAGTCCCGTCCCCGCTCAGCCCTGGAGGCACCCCGTGAGCAAGCGCTACGACTACGTCATCGTCGGAGGGGGTTCGGCCGGCTGCGCGCTGGCCAACCGGCTCAGCGCCGACCCGTCCACCTCGGTGCTGGTGCTCGAGGCCGGCCGCAGCGACTTCTCGCTCGACCCGCTGGTGCACATGCCGGCGGCGCTGCCGTTCCCCATCGGCAACCGCTTCTACGACTGGAAGTACTCCTCCGAGCCGGAGCCCTACATGGACGGCCGTCGCGTCTACCACGCGCGGGGCAAGGTGCTCGGCGGGTCCAGCAGCATCAACGGGATGATCTTCCAGCGGGGCAACCCGCTCGACTACGAGCGGTGGGCCTCCGACCCCGGCATGGAGACCTGGGACTACGCCCACGTGCTCCCCTACTTCAAGCGCATGGAGAACTGCCTGGCCGGCGCGGACGCCTGGCGCGGCGGCTCCGGTCCGCTGGAGCTGGAGCGCGGGCCGGCGAACTCACCGCTGTTCGGCGCGTTCTTCGAGGCCGTGCAGCAGGCCGGGCACCCGCTCACCGACGACGTCAACGGCTACCGCCAGGAGGGCTTCGCGCCCTTCGACAGGAACGTGCGCCACGGCAAGCGCCTCAGCGCCGCCCGCGCCTACCTGCACCCGGTGATGGACCGCAAGAACCTCACCGTGCACACGCTGTCCACGGTGACCGGCGTCCGCATGCAGGGCGCCCGCGCGGTGGGCGTGGACTACCTGCGCGGCGGCAAGCTCAAGCGCAGCGTCGACGCCGGCGAGGTGGTCCTGTGCGGCGGGGCGTTCGGCACGCCCCAGCTGCTGCAGCTCGCGGGCATCGGTGACGCCTCCGACCTCGCCGCCCTCGGCATCCGCAGCGCCGTCGACCTGCCCGGCGTGGGCCAGAACCTCCAGGACCACCTGGAGGTGTACGTCCAGCACGCCTGCAAGCAGCCGGTCTCGCTGGGGCCGTGGCTCAGCAAGGCGCGGGCCCCGCGCATCGGTGCCGAGTGGCTCTTCTTCAAGAGCGGTGTGGGCGCCTCCAACCACTTCGAGGCGGGCGGCTTCATCCGCAGCAACGACCGCGTGGACTACCCCAACCTCATGTTCCACTTCCTGCCCGTCGCGGTGCGCTACGACGGGTCCAAGCCCGCATCGGTGCACGGGTACCAGGTGCACATCGGCCCCATGTACTCCGACGTCCGCGGCAGCCTGAAGATCAGGAGCACGGACCCGCTGGAGCGCCCGGCCATCCGGTTCAACTACCTGTCCACCGAGAACGACCGGCGCGAGTGGATCGAGATGGTGCGCGCCGCCCGCACCATCCTCGAGCAGCCGGCGTTCGCCGCCTTCAGCGACGGCGAGATCTCCCCCGGACCGTCGGTGGAGACCGACCAGAAGATCCTCGACTGGGTCGCCAAGGACGCCGAGACGGCGCTGCACCCCTCGTGCACCGCCAAGATGGGCACGGGCCCGGACAGCGTGGTCGA
Organism: Quadrisphaera setariae; assembly: GCF_008041935.1. Taxonomy (NCBI): domain Bacteria; kingdom Bacillati; phylum Actinomycetota; class Actinomycetes; order Kineosporiales; family Kineosporiaceae; genus Quadrisphaera; species Quadrisphaera setariae. The sequence continues at coordinate 162,120 of NZ_VKAC01000003.1, read as the reverse complement.
CCCGCTGACCATGAAGGTGCACGGCACCGAGGGCCTGCGGGTGGTGGACGCCTCGGCGATGCCGTACGTCACCAACGGCAACATCTACGCGCCGATCATGATGATGGCCGAGAAGGCCGCCGACCTCATCGCCGGCAACACCCCGCTGCCCGCGCTCCACGTGCCGTTCTACCGCCACCGCGACGGCATGCCCCTGTACCCCGAGGGCGACCCGCGCAACAGCACCCCCACCGCCCAGCCCCACGCGCTGGAGGTCTGAGCCGTGCCCGACCTCTTCATCGACGGCCGCTGGCGCTCCTCCTCCGACGGCGGGCAGCGCGACGTCATCGACCCCGCCACCGGCCGGGCCTTCACCTCCGTCGACGAGGCCACCGCGGACGACGCCGCCGCAGCGGTCGCCGTGGCGCGGCGCGCCTTCGACGAGGGCACCTGGCCCGCCACCCCCGTGGACGACCGCTCGAAGGTGCTGCGCCGCACCGCGGAGCTGCTCGAGCGCGACAAGGAGGAGATCGCGCGCACCGAGACCCTCGACACCGGCAAGACGCTGGCGGAGAGCCGGATCGACGTCGACGACGTCGCGGCGGTGTTCCGCTACTACGCCGACGAGGTGCTCCGCGACGTCGACAGGACCGTCGACGTGGGCCGCGACGACGTCGTCAGCCGCGTCGTGCACGCCCCCGTCGGGGTGTGCTCGCTCATCGCGCCGTGGAACTACCCGCTGCTGCAGATCGCGTGGAAGGTGGCCCCCGCGCTCGGGGCCGGCAACACGACCGTGCTCAAGCCCAGCGAGGTCACCCCCCTCACCACCGTCCACCTGATCCGCCTGCTCGCGGAGGCGGGCGTGCCCGACGGGGCGGTCAACCTCGTGCTGGGCGGTGGCCCGGTGGTCGGCCCGGCGCTGACCGAGCACGACGACGTCGACCTGGTCTCCTTCACCGGCGGCCTGGCCACCGGCCAGCGCATCCTGCGAGCGGGGGCGGAGTCGGTCAAGCGGGTCACGGTGGAGCTGGGCGGCAAGAACCCGCACGTCGTCTTCGCCGACGCCGACCTCGCCACCGCCGTCGACCTCGTGCTCACCGGTGCCTTCCTGCACTCCGGGCAGGTCTGCTCTGCCGGCACCCGGCTCATCGTCGAGGAGTCGATCGCGGACGAGCTGGTGGCCGGCGTGGTCGACCGGGCCCGTCGGATCCGGACGGGCAGCGGTCTGGACCCGGCCAGCGAGACCGGACCGCTGGTCTCGGCGGCGCACCGCGAGAAGGTCGAGGCGTACGTAGCGCTCGGGAAGGCCGAGGGCGCGCGCCTGCTCACCGGCGGGAAGCGTCCCGAGGCCGAGCACCTGCAGGACGGCTTCTTCTACGAGCCGACCGTCTTCGACGGCTGCGACAGGGCGATGCGGCTGGTGCAGGAGGAGACCTTCGGCCCCATCCTCACTGTGGAGCGCTTCCGCACCGAGGCCGAGGCGGTCGCCCTGGCCAACGACACCGCGTACGGCCTGGCCGGCGGGGTGCAGACCGCCGACGTCGAGCGCGGCGAGCGCGTCGCCGCGGCGCTGCGCCACGGCACGGTGTGGGTCAACGACTTCGGGCCCTACGTGCCGCAGGCCGAGTGGGGCGGCTGGGGCCGCTCCGGCAACGGCCGCGAGCTCGGCCCCGAGGGCCTGGCCGAGTACCGCCAGAGCAAGCACGTCTGGCGCAACACCGCCCCGAGGCCCGCCGGCTGGTTCGCCGGCTGACACGCACCCCGAGCACCGCCCGCACCACCCAGCACCACGCCACCCCGCAGCCGCGCCGGAGCCCCGAAGCCCGGCGCCGACGGACCCAGGAGGTCCCGGTGAGCACCACACGAGGAGAACGCACGCCCGTCGCCACCCCCAGCAAGAGCAGCCCCAGCAGCGCTGACAGCGCCGACGGTGCGGACAGCCACGGGCTCGACGAGTACGGCTACACCCCCAAGCTCGAGCGCAGCATCGGCTCCTTCGCCAGCTTCGCCGCGGGCGTCAGCTACATCTCCATCCTCACGGGCACGTTCCAGCTCTTCTACTTCGGCTACGGCACAGCCGGCCCCGCCTACCTGTGGTCCTGGCCGATCGTCTTCGTGGGCCAGCTGCTGGTGGCGCTCGTCTTCGCCGAGCTCTCCAGCCGGTTCGCGGTGGCCGGCTCGCTCTACAACTGGACCAAGCAGCTCGCCTCGCCCACGGTCGCCTGGATCGCCGGGTGGACGATGCTCATCGCGTCCATCGTCACGCTGTCGGCCGTGGTGCTGGCCTTCCAGCTGACGCTGCCGCAGCTGTGGTCGGGCTTCCAGTTCGTCGGGTCCGCCGACGACCCGGTCGCCTACGCCCTCAACGCCGTCATCCTCGGCGGCGTCGTCATCGTCTTCACCACCGTGGTCAACGCCTTCGGCGTGAAGCTCATGAGCCGCATCAACTCCGCGGGCGTGTTCATCGAGCTCATCGCCGCCGTCGCGATCATCGTGCTGCTGGCGCTGCACATCAAGCGCGGGCCGGGCGTCGTCCTGGAGACCCGCGGGGTCGGGCTGGACCACCCGGGCGGCTACTTCGGCGCCTTCCTCGTGGCGGCGCTGGCGTCCGGCTACGTCATGTACGGGTTCGACACCGCCAGCTCCCTCGGCGAGGAGACCAAGGACCCGCGCCGCACCGCGCCGCGGGCGGTGCTGCGCGCCGTCGTCGCCTCGTTCGTGCTGGGCGGGCTCATCCTGCTCATGGCCCTCATGTCCGCGCCGGACCTCGACGACCCGCTCATCGGAGACCCGGCCGGCGGCCTGCAGCACCTGGTCCTGGCCACGGTGGGCAGCGGCTTCGGCGTGCCGTTCCTCGTGTGCGTCGTCGTCGCCGTCCTGGTGTGCTCCCTGGCGGTGCACACGGCCACGGTGCGCATGGCGTTCGCGATGGCCCGCGACAACAACCTGCCGTTCGCGGAGAGGCTGGCCCACATCAGCCCGCGCTTCAAGACGCCCGTGCTGCCGGCCGTGGTGGTCGGCGTGCTGGCGCTGGTGGTGCTCGTGGTCAACGTCGGCCAGCCGCAGATCTTCACGGTCATCACCAGCCTGGCGGTCGGCATGATCTACCTCGCCTACCTCGTGGTGACGGTGTCGCTGCTGGTGGCGCGCCTGCGCGGGACGTGGCCGCGGCCGCTGCCCGACGGCACCCGCGCCCCCTTCTCCCTCGGCCGCTGGGGCCTGCCCGTCAACGTGCTGGCCGTGCTGTGGGGCGTCGCGATGATGACCAACCTGCTGTGGCCGCGCCGCGACGTCTACAACGCCGCCCCGCCGTACCACTGGTACCTGCAGTACGGAGCGGTGCTGTTCATCGTGGTGGTGGTGGGCGGCGGCGCGCTGTACTACCGGGCCCGGCTGCGCCACCGCTCGGGCGTGCTCGCCAGCCACTCGAGCACTGCGCCGACGAGCAAGGCTCCCTGACCCGGGCCCGAGCCCGGCTCAGCTCGGCTTCGGCTCCAGGTCGGCTCCGGCCGGCAGCAGCTGCGGGCGTCCCACCTGTGCGGTGGGACGCCCGCAGCGTGTCCCCCGACTCTGGTGGTGGGCGAGCAGTGCGATCGTGCACTCCTGGAGAGAGGGGATACCGGTGTCGTCGCAGGAGCAGCAGCGCCGCGTGGCCGTGGTCACCGGCGCGGGCAGCAGGGAGGGCATCGGCTTCGCCTGCGCCCGTCTGCTCGCCGACGGGCACGCCGTGGTGGTCGCCTCGACGACGGCCCGCATCGAGCAGCGCGTCGCAGAGCTCGTCGACGAGGGCGGTCGGGCCGCCGGCTTCGTCGGCGACCTGACCGACCCGGGGGCGGCGCGGGAGCTGGTGCAGCTGGCCCGCACCACGTTCGGCGGCATCGACGTGCTGGTGAACAACGCCGGCATGCTGTCCGTCTACGGCGCAGAGGAACCCTCCCCCGCGGAGACCACCACGGACGCCGACTGGCGCGCCGGCATCTCCCGCAACCTCGACACCACCTTCTACGTGACGCGGGCCGCACTCCCCCACCTGCCCGCTGGCAGCGGCCGCATCATCAACGTGTCCTCGGTGTCCGGACCGGTGATGGCCTACGGCGGTGACGCGGCGTATCACGCGGCCAAGGCCGCCGTGGTGGGGCTGACCCGCTCGCTCGCCGTCGACCTGGGGCCGCGGGGCATCACCTGCAACGCCGTCGCGCCCGGGTGGATCGCCACCGCCTCCTCCACCGACCACGAGCTGGAGATGGGCCGTGCCACGCCCCTGGGACGTCCAGGGCGGCCCGAGGAGGTAGCGGCGGTGGTCGCCTTCCTCGCCTCGCCCGGCGCGTCCTACCTGACGGGCCAGGTGCTCGTGGTGGACGGGGCGAACTCCGTCGCCGAGGAGCGCGGGCGGTCGTGAGGCCCGCCGGTGCTCGACGCGGACAGAACAGGTGGTCAGCCGCTCGGCGAAGGGCTCGGTGTCACGAATCGCCGGCGGCAGCGGTCCGCCGCTGGCGCAGCAGACGCTTGGGCACCTTGCCGCTGGCCGTGCGGGGCAGCTCGGCGACCACCTCCAGCGTGCGCGGCACCTTGTACCGGGCCAGCGACGCCGACAGCCGCTCGACCACCGTCGCCGCGTCCAGCGAGGCACCGGGGGCCAGGGTGACGACGGCGTGGGGCACCTCCCCCCACCGCTCGTGGGGCAGACCGATGACCGCGGCCCCCGTCACCCCCGGCAGCCCCATGAGGGCGTTCTCCACCTCGGCGGGGTACACGTTCTCCCCACCCGAGATGATCATGTCCTTGAGGCGGTCGGCGATGACGAGGAACCCGTCGGCGTCGAGCACCCCGACGTCTCCGGTGCGCAGCCACCCGTCGGCGGTGCGGGCGTCCGCCGAGGCCGCCGGGTCGCCCCAGTAGCCCTGGAAGACGTTGGGGCCGAGGGCCTCCACCTCCCCCGCGGCACCGTTCGCGGCGAGCTGGCCGGTGGCGGTGTCGCGGATGCGGACGCGCGTGAAGAAGTGCGCCAGGCCGGCCGAGCGCGGGTGCGCGGCCGTGTGCTGCGGCGGCAGCAGCGTGATGCCCGGCGACGCCTCGGTCATGCCGTAGCCGCCGGAGAAGCGCAGGCCGCGCGCCTCGTAGGCCTCGCGCACCCGGTCCGGCACCGGAGAGCCGCCGCACGTCATGAGCCGCAGCGACGACAGGTCGGTGGTGGACCAGGACGGGTCGTCGGCCATGAGCTGGAACGTGGTCGGCACGCCGCTGATGGACGTCGCGCGCAGGCGCTCGATCGCGGCCAGCGCGTCAGGGGCCGCGAAGCGCTCCTGCAGCAGGAGGGTCGCCCCCTTGAGCAGCACGGGCAGGCAGCCCATGCCGAGCGAGGCGACGTGGAAGAGCGGAGAGACCATGAGGGCGCGGTCGGCGCTGGTGACGTCGTAGTCGACGAGCACGTTGAGGGCGTTCCAGGTGAGGTTGCCGTGCGTGAGCACCGCGCCCTTCGGCCGGCCGGTGGTGCCCGAGGTGTAGACGATGAGCGCCGGGTCGTCCAGGCCCACAGCGGGCAGGTCGGTCAGCGGCGGTGCGTCGAGGAGCTCCTCGAAGCCGTCACCAGCCCCGTCCTCTCCGTCGGCACCGACCCGCACCCGCACCAGCGGCTGCGCCGACCCCGCAGCGGCCTCGTCGGCCCTCCCGGCGAGGGCGGGCGTGCTGATGAGCGCCCCCGCGCCGCAGTCGGCGAGCATGAAGGCGAGCTCGGGGGCGGCGAGCCGCGTGTTGAGCGGCACGAAGACGGCGCCGAGCCGCGCGGTGGCGAACATCGCCTCCACGAAGGAGGGGTGGTTGTCGCCGAGGTAGGCGACCCGGTCACCGCGCTCGACGCCCCGGGCGCGCAGCCCGGCGGCGATGCCGTCCACCCTGTCGGCCAGGGCGTCGTAGGTGAGCTCCGCCCCGTTGAACACCAGGGCCACCCGGCCCGCTGACCTCACGGCGCGCAGGCGGAGCCAGCTGCCGATCCCCTGCCCCTCGACCACGTCGTCGTCCCCCTCGACGCAGTGCTGCTGGTCGGTGGCGCCCGCGGCTCAGCCGTAGACGCGGGAGAGGAACTCGACCACGAGCGCCGGGCGCTCGCTGCCCTCGAGCTCCAGGACTCCGGAGACGGCCAGCTGCAGGCCGCCCTTGACCTCGGTGACGGAGGTGAGCGTGGCGACCAGCCGGACGCGCGACCCGGCCTTCACCGGCGAGGTGAACCGGACCTTGTCGAGGCCGTAGTTCACCAGGGTGGTGGCGTCGCTCACCTCAAGCAGCTGCGACCACAGCGGGATGAACAGCGACAGCGTGAGGAAGCCGTGCGCGATGGGTGCCCCGAAGGGGCCGCTGGCGGCGCGCTCGGGGTCGACGTGGATCCACTGGTGGTCGTCGGTGGCGTCCGCGAAGGTGCCGATCCGCTCCTGGGTGACGGTGATCCACTCGGAGGTGCCGATCTCGGTGCCGGCGAGGCCCGGCAGCTCGGCGAGGGTGGTGGTGCGTGCGGCCATGGGAGCGCTCCTGGTCTGAGGTGGCTGCGGGAGTGGTCTGGCGACGACGACGAGGGCGTCGTCGCTGAGGTGGGTCGGTGAGGGCGCTGCGCGCTCAGGCGAGGCCGAGCAGGCGGACGGCGTTGTCCTTGAGGATCTTGCTGCGGACCGGGCCGTCGATGCCCAGGCCCTCGAAGTCGCGCATCCACCGGTCGGGCGTGATGAGCGGGAAGTCCGAGCCGAACAGCACCTTGTCCTGCAGGAAGCTGCGGGCGGCGCGCACGAGCTGCTCGGGGAAGTACTTCGGCGACCACCCCGACAGGTCGATGAAGACGTTCGGCTTGTGCGTGGCGATGGAGATCGCCTCGTCCTGCCAGGGCACCGAGGGGTGCGCGAGGATGATCCGCAGGTCGGGGAAGTCCGCGGCGACGTCGTCCACCAGCATCGGGTTCGAGTACCGCAGCTTGAGCCCACCCCCGCCGGGCAGCCCGGCGCCGATGCCCGTCTGCCCCGAGTGGATGAGCACCGGCACGCCGAGGTCGGAGATCTCGGCCCACAACGGGCGCAGCTCGGGGTCGCTGGGGTCGAAGCCCTGCAGGGTCGGGTGCAGCTTGAAGCCGCGGGCGCCGTGGTCGCGCACGAAGCTGCGCGCCTCGGCCACGGCGGTCGCTCCGCGGCGCGGGTCCACGGACGCGAACGGGATGAGCACGTCGGCGTGGTCGGCCGCCGCATCGAGCAGCTCCGCCACCGGCACCCCGACCCGCCCCAGCTGCGTGCGCGCGTCGACGGTGAAGACCACGGCGGCGGTGCGGCGCTCGCGGTAGTGGTCGGCGATGGCCTGCAGGTCCCGGCCGACGCCGTCGCTGCGGAAGTACTTCGCTGCGGCGGCGGCGAACTCCTCGGGGAGGGCGGTCTCGCCGTGGCAGCCCTCCTCGACGTGCACGTGCACGTCGACGGCGTCGATCGCGTCGACGTCGATGCGAGCGGCGCTGCCGGTGGTCACGACGCCTGCGTGCTGCGGTCGAGCTCGGCGGGCAGCGCCGGGAACCGCTCCCCCACGGACTGGAGGTTCTCGCGGAGCTGCGCAGCGGCCACGTCAGCCACGGCGTCGGCGCTCCAGCCGCCGTCCTGCTCGAGGGTGAGCACGGGCTCCGGGTGGCTCCACAGCTGCAGGCGGTCACCACCGACACCGATGACCTGGCCGTTGATGCCCTCGGCCTGCGGGGAGGCCAGGTAGACGACCAGGCCCGCGACGTCGTCGGTGGTGCCGAAGCCGAGGTCCTTGCGGTAGAAGTCGGGCATCGGCCGGCCGGCGTCCTCGGCCTCGATGGCGGCGGCGAAGTAGGGGACGGTGCGCGTCATCGCGGTGGCCGCGACGGGCACGACGGCGTTGACGGTGGTGCCCGAGCGGCCCATCTCCAGGGCCCACGTGCGGACCATGCCGACGATGCCGGCCTTGGCGGCGGCGTAGTTGGTCTGGCCGAAGGTGCCGCGCTGGCCCGTGGGCGAGCCGATGGTGACGATGCGGCCGGCGGTGCCGGTCTCCTTGAAGTGGGCCCACGCCGCGCGGACGCACGTGAACGTGCCGCGCAGGTGCACGCCGATGACGGTGTCGAAGTCGTCGTCGGTCATCTTCAGCAGCGACCTGTCGCGCAGCACGCCCGCGTTGGTGACCAGCGCGTCCAGGCGACCGAAGGACTCCACGGCGGTGTCGACCAGCTGCTGCGCCGTCTCGGTGGGCCCGACGGGGGCGACGACGACGGCGGCGCGCCCGCCCGCGTCGCGGATCTCGGCGGCGGTGCGCTCGGCGGCCTCGGCGCTGACGTCGTTCACCACGACGGCGGCGCCGGCGGCGGCCAGGGCCTTGGCGTAGCTGGCGCCGAGGCCCGCGCCGCTCCCGGTGACGATGGCCACGCGGTCGGTCAGGGGGGTGTTCACGTCGTCCTCCGCACGTCGGTGTGCCGGTGTCCCGGTGGTGGACGACAGTACGGGCGATCGTTGAGAAATTCAACGGTTCTCTTCGCGGAGCTGCGCAGGGCAGGATCAGCGCGTGGTGGACGACGGGAGCCCAGCGGTGCCGGCGGAGCTGGCGGACCGGTTCGCGAGCGCCGCCCTGGCGCACGACGTGGAGTTCCTCGCCGTCAAGGCGTTCGCCGCCGGCACCCGGCGCCTCAACCACGCGCTGCGGCCGCTGGACCTGCGGGCGCGCTCCTACGCGCTGCTCGCCACGGCCTGCGAGCCGCACCCGCTGACGCAGCGCGAGCTCGCCACGCTGCTCGAGCTCGACCCGAGCCAGATCGTGGCGCTGGTCGACGAGCTGGTGGCGCGCGGTCTGGTGACGCGCGACACCGACGAGCGGGACCGGCGCCGCCGGCTCGTGCGGGCCTCAGCGGAAGGGCGGCGGGTGCACGCCGAGGCCGCCGCCCTCGCCGCGGCCGCCGAGGAGGCGTCCCTGGCGCCCCTGTCCCCCGACGAGCGGGAGGCCCTGCGCGCCCTGCTGCGCACGCTCGTCTTCGGCCCCCAGCCCTCCACGACGACGACGGCGGAGCGGGCCTGAGCGCTCCGGCCCCTCCCCCGGCGTCGGTGCTGGGCCGCGCGGTCCGCATCGTCGAGGCGTTCCGGCCGGGGGAGGACACCCTCGCGGTCACCGAGGTGGCCCGCCGGTCAGGGCTCCACCTGGCCACGACGTCGCGCATGGTCGGCCAGCTGGTCGACCTGGGCCTGCTGCGGCGCGAGCCCGACCGACGGGTGGGTCTGGGGATGCGCCTGTGGGAGCTGGGCTCGCGAGCCTCCCCCGCGCTCACCCTGCGCGAGGCGGCGATGCCCGTCATGGAGGACCTGCACGCCGTCGTCGGACACCACACGCAGCTGGGAGTGCTCGACGGTCGCGAGGTGCTCTTCCTCGAGCGGCTGTCAGCGCCGGACGCCGTCATCAACTACACGCGGATCGCGGGGCGCCTGCCGCTGCACGCGTCGTCGTCGGGTCTGGTGCTTCTCGCGCACGCGCCGCGCGAGCTGCAGGAGGAGGTGCTCGCCGGCCCGCTGCGCACCTTCACGCAGGCGACGATCGCCACGCCCCGAGCGCTGCGGGCCGCCCTCGACCGGGTCCGCCGGGAGGGCGCCGCCGTCTGCAGGGGGCACTTCCACCCGGATGCCTGCGGCGTCGCCGTGCCGGTGCGCTCAGCGAGCGGGGCCGTCGTGGCGGCGCTGTCGGTGATCGTCCCGAACGACGCCGATGCCCGCACGCACGTGACCGCGCTGCGCGCCGCCGCTCGTGGTGCCAGCCGCAGGCTGACCTCTCACTGAGCGAGAACCCGCTGTCGGCGCCGCGCGCGCCACCTCGACGCTCCAGGCATGACAGCGACGTCAGCCCCGCCGTCGACGCGGCGCACCGCCCTCCGCGTGGCCTCCAAGGACGCGGTGGCCGACGGCATCGTCGCCCTGACCCTCGTGGACCCCGCCGGCGGCCGCCTGCCCGACTGGACCCCCGGGTCCCACATCGACCTCGTGCTCCCCACCGGCGAGGGACGGCAGTACTCGCTGTGCGGCGACCGCTGGGACGCCCGCACCTACCGGGTCGCGGTGCGGCGCGAGGAGCCGCAGCTCGGGGGTCGAGGCGGCTCGTCGTGGGTGCACGACGTCCTCGCGGTCGGAGACCTCGTGGAGGTCGGCGGCCCCCGCAACCACTTCCACCTGCACCCGGCGGAGGACTACCTGTTCATCGCCGGTGGCATCGGCATCACGCCCCTGCTGCCCATGGTCGAGGCCGCCCGCCGGCTCGGGGCCCGGTGGCGGCTCGTCTGCGCCGGACGCACGCGCGCGTCGATGCCGTTCCTCGACGAGCTGGCAGAGCTGGCGGACAGCACCGCAGAGCAGGACGACGGCGAACGCCTCGTCGTCGTCGCCCGTGACGAGCGGGAGCGCCTCGACCTGGAGCCGCTGCTCGGCGGCCTCGACGCCCGCACCCGCGTCTACGCGTGCGGACCGGCGCCGCTGCTGGACGCAGTGGCCCGGCACTGCCCGCCCGGTCAGCTGCGCACCGAGCGCTTCTCGGCCGCGGAGCCCCCCGCCCCGGTGCGCGACGCCCCGTTCACCGTGGTGCTGCAGCGCAGCGGCGCGCAGGTGGAGGTGGCGCGCGACGTCAGCGTGCTCGAGGCGGTCAGGTCAGCCGGTGCCGCCGTCCTGTCGTCGTGTCGCGAGGGGACGTGCGGCACGTGCGAGACCGGTGTGCTCGCCGGCGTCCCGGACCACCGCGACTCCGTGCTCGACGAGGCCGAGCGCGAGCGGGGCGACTGCATGCTCCTGTGCGTCTCCCGCTCCCGCAGCGACCGCCTCGTGCTGGACCTGTGACGACGACGTCGAAGGAGCCTCCGATGACCACCCCGCCCCCTGCCCGCGCGCTCGACGACCTGCCGGCGCTCGACCTCGACCCCTTCGACCTCGACGTGCTGCGCGACCCGCTGCCCGGCCAGGCAGCGCTCCGCGAGGCCGGTCGCCTCGTGCGGCTGCCCCGCTGCGACGCGCTGGCCGTGGGGCGCTACGAGGACGTGCGGGCCGCGCTCGCGAACTGGCAGGACCTGGAGTCGTCCGCGGGGGTGGGCCTGTCGAACTTCCGCACCGAGCCGCCGTGGCGTCCGCCGTCGCTGCTGCTCGAAGCCGATCCGCCAGCGCACGACGCCCCCCGCAGCGTGCTGGCGCGGGTGCTCGGCCCGCGAGCGCTGCAGCGGCTGCGGGCGGGCTGGGCCGCGGATGCAGAACGCCTTCTCGGCGAGCTGCTGGACGGTCTCCCGGGCGGCGCTGCCGTGGAGGCGGACGGCGTGATCGATCTCGCCGCGGCGTTCCCGCTGCGCGTCTTCCCCGACGCCGTGGGCCTGCGCGCCGACGGCCGGGAGCACCTGCTGCCCTACGGCGACCACGCCTTCAACGCCTTCGCCGCCACCGACCACCCGCTGGTGGTGGCGGGCGCCGCGGGGATGGCCGAGCACGCGGCGTGGGTGGGTGAGCAGTGCCAGCGCGAGAACCTCGCGCCCACCGGGTTCGGCGCCGAGATCTGGGCCGCCGCCGACCGCGGAGAGCTGACCCCAGCACAGGCGCCGCTCGTGGTGCGCTCGCTGCTCACCGCCGGTGTCGACACGACGGTGCACGGCATCGGCGCGCTCCTGCACGCCCTCGCGGTGGCGCCCGGCGCGTGGGAGCAGCTGTGCGCCGACCCCTCGCTCGTGCGGGTGGCCTTCGACGAGGCGGTGCGCTGGTCCTCTCCGGTGCAGGCGTTCTTCCGCACCACCGCCCGGCCGGTGGAGCTCGGCGGCGTCGTCGTCCCCGCCGGGGTGAAGGTGCTCGTCTCCTTCGCCGCCGCCAACCGCGACCCGCGCCGCTGGGAGGCGCCGGACGCCTACGACCTGCACCGCGACCCGTCGGGGCACGTCGGCTTCGGGATGGGGATCCACCAGTGCGTGGGGCAGCACGTGGCGCGACTGGAGGCGGAGTCGCTGCTGCTCGCGCTCCTGGCGCGGGTGCGGCGGGTGGAGCTGGCCGGTGAGCCGGTGCGGCACCTGAACACCACGCTGCGCTCCTGGGAGTCGCTGCCCCTCCGCCTCGTCGTCTGAGAGCTGCGCTCGGCAGACTGGGGCGATGACGTCGAGCACCGCCGCCCCGTCCGACACCGCGGTCGTCCCCTTCCACGCCGACCACGTCGGCAGCCTGCTGCGCCCGCCCGCGCTGCGGCGGGCCCGGGAGCAGCGCGCCGCCGGCGAGATCACCGCCGAGCAGCTGGCCGAGGTGGAGGACACCGCCATCCGCGACGTCGTGCGCCGCCAGGCCGACCTGGGGCTGCGCGTGGTCACCGACGGTGAGCTGCGCCGCCACTACTGGCACGAGGACTTCATCCTCTCCCTCGGCGGGATCGAGGTGAAGGAGGCGTTCACGAGGCAGTTCCACACCCTGGACGGCGAGCCCGTCGACGTCCCGCTGACCCGTGTGAAGGCCACCGCGCCGGTGCACCTGGAGCACACAGTCTTCGCCGACCACCTGGCGTTCCTCCAGCAGGCCGCCGCTGAGGTGGGCGAGGGCCAGACCCCCAAGCTGACGATGCCCTCCCCCAACCAGGTGCACAACACCTTCATCCCCCTCGACGGCACCGAGGCCTACGGCGAGGGCGGCCCGGGCACGGAGGCCGACGCGAGGCTGCGCGCCGACATCGCCGCCGCGTACGCCGAGCAGCTGCGCCGTCTGCACGCCCAGGGCCTGCGGTACGCCCAGCTCGACGACGTCTCCCTGACCTTCTTCGGGGACCCCAAGGGCGCGGGGCTCGCGGAGAGCCGGCTACCGGCGTTCATCGACCTGTTCAACACGGCCATCGCCGACCGCCCGACAGACCTCAAGGTCGCCACGCACCTGTGCCGCGGCAACTACCGCTCCTCGTGGGCGCAGACCGGCGGCTACGAGCAGATCGCCGACACGCTGTTCAACTCCCTCGGCGTGGACGGCTACTTCCTGGAGTTCGACGACGAGCGGTCGGGCTCCCTCGACGTCCTGCGCTTCCTGCCGCCGGGCAAGCGCGTGGTGCTGGGCCTGGTCACCACCAAGGTGCCGGCCCTGGAGGACGAGGACGCCCTGGTGCGCCGCATCGAGGAGGCCGCGACCTTCGCGCCGCTGGAGCAGCTGGCCCTCAGCGGGCAGTGCGGGTTCTCCTCCACCGAGGAGGGCAACGACCTCACCGAGGACGAGCAGTGGCGCAAGCTCGAGCTCATCGTGCGGGTGGCCCAGCGCGTCTGGGGCTGACCCCCGCGTCCGGGCGGGTGGTCAGCGCCCGGAGGCTGCGACCTCCGGGCGCGCCCCTGCCAGGATGCGCCACGTGCCACCGGTGAAGCTGGCGAGCCTCGACCTCAACCTGCTGCTCGCGCTCGACGCGCTGCTGCAGCACAACAGCGTCACGCGGGCGGCCGAGGCGATGGGCCTGTCGCAGCCCGCGCTCTCGGCGTCCCTGTCCCGGCTGCGCCGGCACTTCGACGACCCGCTCCTCGTGCGGGTCGGCAACGGCAGCCAGCTCTCGCCGCTGGCGGTGCAGCTGCGCGAGCGCGTGCGGATCGCCCTGGCGAGCGTCGAGCACGCCTTCAGCGCCGAGCCGGACTTCTCCCCCGCCTCTCGGGTGCGCGACGTCTCGGTGCTGACCAGCGACTACGCCACCGAGGTGCTGGGAGGCCGGGTGGCGGCGCAGCTGTCGAGCCAGGCACCGCGGATGCGCCTGCGCTTCGCCACCAACGTCCCCCTGCTGGTGGAGGACGCCGAGCGGGTGCTGGCCCGGAACGACTTCATGGTCATGCCGCACGGGACCCTGGTCGACCTGCCCCACGTCGACCTGTTCCGCGACTCCTGGGTGGTCCTCGTCGCGGAGGACAACACGGCCGTCGGCGAGCGGCTCGAGCCGCGCCACCTCCAGGAGCTGCCGTGGGTCGCGACCTACCACGGCGCCCACGCCTCCACCCCCGCCGCGCGGGAGCTGCGGACGCAGGGGCTGGAGCCGCAGGTGCAGGTGGTGGTCGAGCACTTCCTCACCGTGCCGGCCCTGGTGGCCGGCAGCGGCCGCATCGGCCTGCTGCAGCGGCGCCTGGCGGCCCGGCTGCCCGCCGGCTCAGGCGTGCGCGTGCTGGAGCCGCCCGTGGCGCTGAGCCCGCTCGTCGAGGCGATGTGGTGGCACCCGGCGTTCACCCGGGACGTCGAGCACACCTGGCTGCGCCACCTCGTGCGCCGCGCCGCCCGGTCGCTCGACGACGACGACGGCGACGGGCCGGCTGCGCCGGACGGCGCGGACGGCTCGGACGGCGCGGACCAGGGCATCGACGCCGCTGATGGCCGGCATCAGCAACCGGGCATGGCCTCAGCGCGCACTTCCTGAACACACTCGAAGGCCTCCGGCCGCGACGACGCGGCCCGCGCGAGGAGGCACCGGTGCCGCTCTCACGACCCGTCCCCACCCGGCAGGACCGGGGGGCAGGACCCGCTCCCGCCGTCCCAGGCAGCGCCCCGGCCGCCGCTCCTCGAGCCGGCGCCCTCCAGGGCACGGCGCTGCTGGCGCTGTCGTGCCTGTCCGTGCTGGGAGCCGTGCTCATCGCCCCGGTCCAGCCGGCGATCGTCGCGTCGTTCCCCGACCAGCCGGGCGTCGACGTGCTGGTGCCGATGTCGCTGACGGTGCCGGCGCTGCTCATCGCCGTGGTGGCGCCGTTCGCCGGTCGCCTCGTCGACCGGGTGGGCCGAGTGCGGCTGCTGGTCGTGTCGCTGGTGCTCTACTCCCTGTTCGGCACCGCCCCGCTGTGGCTCGACGCGCTGCCGGCGATCGTGGCCAGCCGCGCCCTCGTCGGCGTCGCCGAGGCCGGGATCATGGTCGCGGTGGTCACGCTCATCGGTGACCTCTTCGACGGGGTCCGTCGCACCCAGCTGTTCGGCCTGCAGTCGGTGGCCACCTCCGCCTCCGCGGTGGTGTTCATCGGAGCGGGTGGCGCACTCGGCGCCACCTCGTGGCGGGCGCCCTTCTGGCTCTACGCGGTCGGCCTGCTCGCCGCCGTCGTCACGCCCCTGGTGCTGCGGGAGCCGGCCTCCGTCGAGCGCGCCCTGACCGGTCCCGGCGGCAGCGGTCTCGCAGGAGCGGTGGCCCCGCTGGACCTGCGCTCGCTGCGGTGGCCGCTGCTGGTGACCTTCGTGGGCGGGATCATCTTCTACACGCCCCTGGTGCAGCTGTCGTTCGCCCTGGACAGCATCGGGGTGACCTCCACCGCTGTGATCGGGGCGGTCAGCGCCGCGGCTGCCGTCGCCACGTGCGCAGCAGCGGCGAGCTTCTCCCGCTGGGGTGCCCGCCGGGGTGCCGGGGAGCGCACGCTGCTGCCGCTCGCCCTGGCGCTCGCTGGCGCAGGCCTGGTGGTCATCGCCCTCGCGTCGTCCGTGCCCGTCATGCTCGTGGGGGCCGTGGTCTGCTCGGCGGGCACGGGCCTGCTGCTGCCGACGGTGCTGGCCTGGACGCTCGGCGACGTCCCCCTGGAGCAGCGCGGCCGCGCGACGGGCCTGTGGACCAGCTGCCTCTTCATCGGCCAGTTCCTCAACCCGCTGGTGGTGCAGGCCCTGCACTCCGCGCTCAGCGAGCTGGCCGCCGCCCTCGCCGTCGTCGCCGTGCTCTCCCTGGCCCTGGCGGCGTTCGTCGTCGCCGTCACCCGGGACCGCACGGTCCGCGGGGTGGCCGCAGGGCATCAGCCTCGCTGATGTGACGCATCACCAGGTTCACCTTCCCTGATGACCGCGTCAGGTCCAGGCTCGTCCTGACGCCCCCTCACCGCCGAGAGGATCGATGATGATCAAGCTGCTCGCCCACCTCGCCCACCTCGAGGTCGCCTCGCCCGACGTGGAGGCCTCCGCCGCCTTCTACGAGGCCGCCTTCGGGCTGCGGGTCGTCGACCGCGACGCCGACGGCTCCGTCTACCTGCGCTGCTGGGGCGACTACCACCCCTACAGCCTCGTCGTCTCCCACGGCGCCGAGCCGGCCCTGGTGACCATGGCGTGGCGCACCACCTCCCCGGAGGCGCTCGACGAGGCCGGGCGCCGCGTGGAGGCCAAGGGCGTCAGCGGGACGTGGAGCGACGGCCGCCAGGGCCACGGGCGCTCCTACCGCTTCACCGGTCCGTGGGGCCACACCATGGAGCTGTACTACGACGTCCCCCGCCACAGCGCCCCGGAGGAGCTGCGGTCCGTCTTCCCCGACCGCCCCGAGAAGCGCTCCTCGCACGCAGCGGCGCCGCGCTTCCTCGACCACGTCACCATCGCCGCCAGCGACGTGCGGGGCTTCTGCGCCTGGTACTCCGAGGTGCTCGGGTTCCGCACCATGGCCTTCACCGACCTCGACAACGCCCCGGTGACCGTCTTCGGGGTGATCACCACCAACGAGAAGTCGCACGACCTCGGCGTGGTCCTCGACTCCTCCACGCGCGGCGGGCGCGTCAACCACATCGCCTTCTGGACCGACTCCCACCAGGAGCTGCTCGTCGCGGCCGACGTCCTCATGGAGAACGGCGCCCGCATCGAGTACGGCCCGTCCATCCACGGCATCGGCGAGCAGACGTACCTGTACTTCCGCGAGCCCAGCGGCCTGCGGATCGAGCTCAACACCGGCGGCTACCGCAACTACGTGCCCGACTGGGTGCCGCACACGTGGACGCCGTCGGAGGGCTCGAACAGCATCTACCGCAACTCCGTGATGCCGATGAGCATGACCGAGTCCTTCCCGCCGGACCCCGGCCGCCCCACCGCCACCGAGGAGGGCGTGCTCCCGGGCACCGAAGAGGCGCTGCTGAACCCCTATGCCGTGCACGGCCAGGGCTGAGAGCGCACGAGGACGCAGGAAGGAGACAGCACCGTGTTCGCCTACTTCCCGCCGGACCTGCCCGGCGGCTACGTCTGGAACCTCGCCGTCAACCTGGCGCTGGCCATGGGCGCGCCGATCGGCGAGGTCGACGCCGCCTGCCGTCCGCTGCTCGCCGCCGCCCAGCGCGGCGAGAAGCCCACCCCACCGGACCTGCTGGCGGCGCTGGAGGCGCGGGGTGACGTGCTCGTCGAGCTCGCCGCAGAGGACGAGGCCGCCGGCCGCGCCCTCTCGGCCGGCGCCAAGCTCGACCGCGCCGCCGACCTCTTCATCACCGCCGAGCGGCTGCAGCCGGCGGGCCCCGGCCCCCGGCAGGCCCTGTACGCGAAGTTCCTGCGGGTCTTCGCCCGCGGCCTGGACCTCTCCCGCGACCCGGCCGTGCGCGTGGAGGTCCCCTACCGCGACGCTCACCTCTCGGCGATCTGGCGCTCCGCGCTCGACGCCGACGGCAGGCCGCTCACCGGCCCGGTCCCGCTGCTGGTGCTGCTCAACGGCCTCGACTCCACCAAGGAGATGCTCTACCGCACCGGCCCGGTGGAGAAGCTCGCGCGCCGAGGCGTGGCCACCCTCAGCCTCGACCAGCCGGGCACCGGTGAGGCGCTGCGCCTGCACGGGATGCCCGCTGTCCCCGAGGCCGAGCAGTGGGCGAGCGTCGTCCTCGACCACCTCGTCGCCGACCCGGCGACGCTCGACCTGCCCCAGCGCCCCGATGCCGAGCGCATCGGTGTGGCCGGGGTCAGCCTGGGCGGGTACTACGCCCCGCGTGCCGTCGCGAAGGACCCCCGCTGGGCGCTCGGCGTCTCCTGGGGCGCCAACCACGACTGGCGCGCCGTGCAGCAGGCCCGCCGCGCCGAGCAGGGCGAGCGGCCGGTGCCGCACTACTGGGACCACGTGCAGTGGGTCTTCGGCGTCGACGACATCGACTCCTTCTTCGAGGTCGCCGAGCGCATGCACCTCGACGGCGTGCTCGACGGGATCCGGGTCCCCTTCCTCGTCACGCACGGGCAGCACGACAGGCAGATCCCGCTGGAGATGGCGCACCGCACCTACGACGCGCTGGTCGGCAGCCCTGACCGCGAGCTCGTCGTCTTCACCGACCGCACCGGGGGCACGGCGCACTCCAGCGTCGACAACGGCGACGTCGCCACCGACCTCATCGCCGACTGGGTGGCCGAGCGGATCGGCGGGACCACGAAGTGACCCCGCCGGTCGAGCTGGACCGCTCCGACCCCGAGGGCGCCATCGCCGCGGCGGCGCAGCGGTGCTCCAACTGGGGCCGGTGGGGCGACGACGACGTGCGCGGGACCCTCAACCACCTCGACGACGACGCACGCGTGCGGGCCGCCGCGTCCGTGGTGGACGGGCGCTCCTTCTCGCTGTCCCTGCGCTTCGAGACCGACGGACCCCAGAAGGGGTGGCGGCGCCGCTTCAACCCGGTCCACACGATGACCGACACGGGCACCGACGCCGAGGCGGGCGTGCAGGGCTTCCCCCACGGCATCGGCGGCGCTGACGACGTCATCGCCATGCCGCTGCAGTGCGCCACGCAGTGGGACGGCCTGGGCCACATCTTCGACCGGGGCCGCGCCTGGAACGGCCGCCGCGCCGGCCAGGTGGTGACCGCCGCCGGTGACCAGGTCACCGGCATCGAGACGGTCGCTGACGGGTTCGCGGGGCGTGGGGTGCTGCTCGACGTGGGGCGGCACCTCGGAGCGGGACTGGGCACGCCCGGTGAGCTGCCCGACGGCTTCGCCGTCACCGCCGACCACCTCGAGGCCACCGCCTCCGCGCAGGGCGTCACCGTGCAGCGCGGCGACGTGCTGGTGGTCCGCACCGGCCAGCTCACCCGCGCCCGGCGCAGCACCGCGGCGGGCACGGGCTGGGGCGACTACGCCGGCGGTCCCGCTCCGGGCCTGTCGTTCACCACGGCCGACTGGTTGCACGGCTCGGAGATCGCCGCCGTCGCCACGGACACGTGGGGCTTCGAGGTGAGGCCCAACGAGTTCGACGACGCCTTCCAGCCCCTCCACCAGATCGCCATCCCGCGGATCGGGCTGTTCCTGGGCGAGATGTGGGACCCGGACGCGCTGGCCGAGCACTGCGCGCGCACCGGGCGGTGGAGCTTCCTGCTGGTCGCCGCGCCGCTGCCCGTCACCGGTGCCGTCGGCTCCCCGGTCAACCCCATCGCCATCACCTGACCCTCCCCCTCACCGCAGAGAAGGAGCGAGCGACGATGCCCGCAGTCTCCACAGCCCTCGTCATCGGGAGCGGCGCCTCCGGGTGCGCCGCGGCGGTCCTGCTCGCGCAGGCCGGCGTCGCCGTCGACCTCGTCGAGGCACGACCCGCGCCGTCCACCACCGGCTCCGGCATCACGCTGCAGGGCAACGCGCTGCGCGTGCTGCGCTCGCTGGGGGTGTGGCCGCAGGTGCGGGCGTCCGGGTACGCCTTCGACTCCCTCGGCATCCGCCTGCCCGACCCGAGCGCCACGCTGGTGGCCGAGCTGCCCGACGTCCACACCGGCGGCCCCGACCTCCCGGGCACGGTCGGCATGTCCCGGCCCGAGCTGGCCGCGGTGCTCGTGGCCCGCGCGCGGGAGGTGGGCGTCGCGCTGCACTGGTCCACCGCACCGGTGGCCCTGGAGCCCGACGACGACGGCGTCGACGTGCAGCTGGCGGGCCCGGAGGGCACCACCGGGAAGCGCTACGACGTGGTGGTGGGCGCCGACGGCATCCACTCCTGGACGCGTCGGGCCATCGGCGTCGACACCGAGCCCCGCCCGGTGGGCATGGGCATCTGGCGCGTCCACGCCGCCCGCCCCGTCGACGTCGTCCGCACCGACCTCGTCTACGGGGGCCGCTGCCACATCGCCGGCTACTGCCCCACCAGCGAGGACTCGCTCTACGCCTACCTCGTGGAGGACGCGCAGGACCGCTCCGGGCTGTCGCGGGAGGAGCAGCTGGCGGTCTTCCGCGACCTGGCCTCGAGCTACCACGGCCCGTGGGACGCCATCCGCGCCGGCCTCACCGACGAGACCCCCGTCAACTACGCGCGCTTCGAGACGCACCTCGTGGACGGGCCGTGGAACCGCGGCCGGGTGGTGCTCGTGGGTGATGCCGCCCACTCCTGCCCCCCGACCATCGCACAGGGCGCCGCGCTGGCCCTCGAGGACGCCGCCGTGCTCGCCGAGCTGCTCACCACCCGGGAGGCGGCGGACGACGCTCTGTGGGCCGCCTACACCGAGCGCCGCCTCGAGCGGGTGCGGACGGTGGTGGACAGCAGCGTGCAGATCGCCCGGTGGATGCTCGACCACACGAACCGCGAGGAGGCTGACGTCGCTGGCGTCGCCGGGCGCGTCTTCGAGCTCGTGACGGCACCGGCATGAGGCTCGCCAGGTACGAGCACGACGGACGCGAGCTCAGCGGGGTGGTGCTGGGCGACGACGGCGACGAGCGCGTGCACGCCCTGCCCGGTGGAGCGTCCGTGCTGGACCTCGTGGTCGCGGGGCTGCCCGCGGCGAGGGACGCCGGCGACGAGGCCGCAAGGGAACCGTCCGTCCCGGTGGCGGACGTGCGGCTGCTGCCGCCCGTCACCGCGCCGTCCGTGCGCGACTTCGTCACCTTCGAGGAGCACGTCGAGGGCATGGTGCGGGGCGGCTCCCCGGACGCCCAGGTGGGTGCGGCCTGGTACGAGGCGCCGACCTTCTACTTCACCAACCCCCACGGCCTCGTCGGCGCCCACGACGACGTGCCGGTGCCTCCGGGAACCTCCCAGCTCGACTTCGAGCTGGAGGTCGCCTGCGTGGTCGGCCGCGCCGGGCGCGACCTGTCCCTGCCGCAGGCGCGGGAGGCGGTCTTCGGCTACGCGCTCTTCAACGACTGGTCCGCGCGCGACCTCCAGCGGCGCGAGATGGCGGTCGGCCTGGGCCCGTGCAAGGGCAAGGACTCCGCCACCACGCTCGGGCCCTGGCTGGTCACCGCTGACGAGCTGGAGCACCTGCGCGACGGGGAGGGCTTCCTGGCGCTGGAGCTGGTGGCGCAGGTCAACGGCGAAGAGGTGGGCCGCGACCTGCTCTCCAACGCGTCGTGGACCTTCGAGGAGATGCTCGTGTACGCCTCCCGCGGCACCTGGGTGCGCCCCGGAGACGTGCTCGGCTCGGGGACGTGCGGCAACGGTGGCTGCCTGGCCGAGCTCTGGGGACACCGGGGCCGGCAGGACCCGCCCCCGCTCGTGCCCGGCGACGTGGTGCGGCTCAGCGCCGAGGGCCTCGGCGCCGTGGAGAACCGCGTCGTGGCGGGGCCGGCGCTGTCCGACCTCCCCGCGGTGGGCCCGGCCCGGCGCCGCTCCCGCGAGCGCCACCGGAGGGCCTGACCGGGCGACCTGACCGGGCGGCCGGGCGGTGGCGTGCTGCGTCAGCGCCCGGCCGCCCGCAGGTGCTGGTCGAGGCGGGGGTAGATCCGGCGGGCGTTGTGCTCGTACACGTCGGCGCGCCGCTCGTCGCTGAGACGGGCCGCGTCGACGTAGCGCTTGGTGTCGTCGAAGTGGTGTCCCGTCCTCGGGTCGACGCCCCGCACCGCGCCGACCACCTCCGAGCCGAACAGGACGTTGGCCGTGGGCACCACGTCGAGCAGGAGGTCGACCCCGGCCTGGTGGTAGACGCAGGTGTCGAAGAAGACGTTGCCCAGCAGCGCCTCCTCCACCGGCGGACGGCCGAGCATGTCGGCGAGGCCGCGGAAGCGCCCCCAGTGGTACGGCACCGCTCCCCCGCCGTGCGGGATGACGACCCGCAGCGAGGGGAAGTCGCGGAACAGGTCCGCCTGCAGCAGCTGCATGAACACCGTGGTGTCGGCGTTGAGGTAGTGCGAGCCGGTGGCGTGCAGCGCGGGGCTGGTCACCGCCGAGACGTGCACCATCGCGGGCACGTCGAGCTCGCACAGCACCTCGTACAGCGGGTACCAGGACCGGTCGCCCAGCGGCGGCGAGGTCCACGCGCCGCCGCTGGGGTCGGGGTTGAGGTTCGCGCCGACGAAGCCCAGCTCCTCCACGCAGCGCCGCAGCTCGGCCACCGAGGCCGACGGGGGCGAGGCCGGCGACTGCGGCAGCTGGCACACCCCGGCGAAGCGCCCGGGGAACATCGCGGCCACGCGGGCGACCAGGTCGTTGCAGACCTCGCTCCAGGCGCGGCTGGTGGTCTCGTCGCCGAGGTGGTGACCCATCGTCGAGGCGCGCGGCGAGAAGAGCGTGAGGTCGACGCCGCGCTCGTCCATGAGGCGCAGCTGGCTGCCCTCCACGGCGCGGCGGACGTCGTCGTCGGGCACGTGCGGGTAGGGCGCGGGCCGGTCCCCCGCCTCGCAGGCCCGGAGCAGCTCCCCGTGCCAGTCCGCGTGCGCCTGCGGGGCGGTGGTGAAGTGCCCGTGGCAGTCGATGATCACTGCTGCCGGAGCCACTCGTCGTGGGTGACGTACTCGATCCCGAGGTCGGCGACCTTGCCGCGCATGCCGTAGACGTCCAGGCCGAGACGTCCCTCCTGGAAGGCCCTGCGGTTGGTCGCCTCCTTCTCCTCGCGGGCCGCTGCCGCGGCGAGCACGGCGGCCACGTCGCCGCGAGGGACGACGACGACGCCGTCGTCGTCGCCGACCACCACGTCACCGGGGTGCACGACCTGCCCGCCGAGGACGACGGGCACGTTCACCGAGCCGGGCGTCGCCTTGACCGTGCCCTGGGCGCTGACGGCGCGCGACCACGCGGGGAAGCCCATCTGCTGCAGCTCGGCGACGTCGCGGACGCCGGTGTCGAGCACCACGCCCCGCACGCCGCGCCGCGCCAGCGCGGTGGCGAACAGCTCGCCGAAGAGCCCGTCGACCGACGGCGAGGTGGTGGCCACCACGAGCACGTCACCCTCGCGGCACTGCTCGACGGCCACGTGGATCATGAGGTTGTCGCCGGGCCAGCACAGAGCCGTGACGGCCGTCCCGCCGATCCGGGCGCCCGGCCACGCGGGGCGGTGCTGCGGGCCGAGGTAGCCGCGGCGCCCCTGCGCCTCGTGCACGGTGGCCGTGCCGAAGCGCCCCAGCCCGGCGGCGTCCTCGACGTCGGCGCGCGGCGGGTCCGTGACCACGACCGTCCTCGTCATGCGTGCACCTCTCCTGCGCTGCTCGGCAGCTGGTCGCCAGCGGGCGCCGGGGCAGCGCCGCCCACGGCCGACCGTAGGCCCCGGCACCACCTCCGCGCGTGCGTCATCCGTCGCGGTGGGGACGGGCGAGCACGTCGCGTCGTCGTCGTCATCCGCGGGTTCTCGGGGCGCGGCGCCGCTCCGTACCGTCCGCAGCACCCCTGGGACGGCTCCCTCCACCGACGAAAGGACGCCGACCATGACCCGCGAGACCTCCGAGACCGTCGAGGCGGCTCTGGCCCGCACCGGCAGCCCCGTGCACCTCCTGCGCGACCTCCAGAGCCGCGCCACCACCTTCCCCGTGCAGCCCGAGTTCACCAACTGGCGCTCCGAGCAGCACGCCTGGGCCACCACGTGCGCGCTGCTCGACCAGTCGCACCACATGACCGACCTGTTCATCTCGGGGCCCGACGCGGAGCGCCTCCTCAGCGACCTCGCCGTCAACTCCTTCACCGGCTTCGGCGTGGGGAAGGCCAAGCAGTTCATCGCCGTCAGCCCCGAGGGCCTGCTCATCGGCGACGCCATCCTCTTCCACCTCGAGGAAGACCTCTACGACCTGGTGGGGCACCCCTTCGTGCTCGACTGGGTCCAGTTCCACCTCGAGCGCGGGGGCTACGACGCCACCACCCGGCGCGATGACAACTCCGCCGTGCGCACCTCCGGCCCGCCGGCGCTGTACCGCTACGAGCTGCAGGGTCCCACCGCGCTCGCCGTGGTGGAGGCCGCCAGCGGCGCCCCCGTGCCCGAGGTGAAGTTCTTCGGCACCACGCAGCTGACCATCGACGGGCACCGCGTCACCGCCCTGCGGCACGGCATGGCCGGCCAGCCCGGCTTCGAGCTGTTCGGACCCTGGCCCGACGGCGAGGCCGTCCTCGCAGCACTGCTGCGAGCCGGCGAGGCGCACGGCCTGGTGCGCGCCGGGGCGAAGGCGTACTCGACGTCGAACCTCGAGTCGGGCTGGGTGCCGGCGCCGTTCCCGGCGATCTTCTCCGACCACCCGCTCATGGCCGAGTACCGGGCGTGGCTGCCCGCGGCGAAGCTCGGGTCGCTCGGGGGCAGCTTCTCCTCCGACGACGTGGCCGCCTACTCCCTCGACCCGTTCGAGGTCGGCTACGGGCGCAGCGTCAAGCTCGACCACGACTTCATCGGCCGCGAGGCGCTGGAGCGCCGAGCGGCCAGCACCACCCGGACGAAGGTGACGCTGGTCTGGGACGACGGCGACGTCGCCGACGCCATCGGGTCGCTGTTCCGCCCCGGACCGGGCGCGAAGCACGTCGAGCTGCCGAAGGCGCGGTACGCCACCCACCACGTCGACGCGGTGCTCCGCGACGGCGCCCCCGTCGGCCTCTCCCTCGACTGCGGGTACCTCGCCAACGAGCGGGCGTTCGTGAGCCTGGCGGTCGTCGACGCCGAGCACGCCGAGCCGGGCACCCGCGTCGAGGTCCTGTGGGGCGAGTCGCCGAACTCGACCAAGCCGCAGGTGGAGCCGCACGAGCAGCGGACTGTCCGCGCGACCGTGGCGCCGGTGCCGTTCGTGCAGTTCGCGCGGGAGAGCTACCGCTCTCGCTGACCCCACCTCGCCCGTGATCATGGGCTTCCGAAGCACTCTCCGTCCGTGATCATGGACTTCCCGAACACCTCCGGGCTCTGCAGCGCCACGAGCACGAGCCGTCAGCGCTCGGGACGCCCATGATCACGAGGTGGAGGTGCTCGGGAGGCCCATGATCACGGAGAGGGGGCGCGACGCAGGCCCCCACCACCCACGGCCGGACGCCGGTGCGCGGGAGCCTGCCGCCGCGATCAGTACGCGGCGTGGGAGAGGTCGAGAGCCCCGCCGTCCACCAGCAGCACCGCACCGGTGACGAACGACGACGCCGCAGAGGCCAGGAACAGCACCGGCCCGCGGATCTCGTCGGCCAGGCCCATCCGGCCGAGGGGGATGGTGTCGACCCACAGCTGCTCGAGCTCGGGGGTCAGCACGGCGTCACCGCCGATGCGCGTGCCCTTGATGGGACCCGGCGCCAGCGCGTTGACGCGGATGCCGCGGGGCGCGAGCTCGAGGGCCAGCTGGCGGACGAGGTTGACCTGAGCCGCCTTGGTGGCCGTGTAGCCGTACCCGACGAAGGGGTCCGAGCGGAGCCCCGCCGTGGAAGACGTGACGATGATCCGCCCGCCGTCACCCATGACCCGCGAGGCCTCGCGCAGCGTGTTGAACGTCGACGTGAGGTTGTTCGCCAGGGTCGACTGCCACTCGGCGTCGGAGACAGCGGCGATCCGCCCTTCCTCCGTGCGGTAGCTCGGCCCGCCCGCCACCCCCGCGTTGGCCATGACGACGTCGAGCCGACCGCGCTCGGCCACGACCCCGTCCACGGCAGCACGCACCCACGCCGGGTCAGACGCGTCGCCGACGACGGCGCTGGCGGAGCCTCCGGCCGCAGCGATCCCCTCGGCGACGGCACGGGTGCGCTCGGCGTGGCGCCCGTGGACCACGACGTGCGCGCCGGCGAGCGCCAGCCCCTCGGCGGCGGCCTGGCCCAGCCCGGACGAGGAACCCGTCACGAGCGCCACCTGGCCCGACAGGTCGAAGAGGTGCGTCAGGTCGTCCACGGAGATCGGTCCTCTCGGAGGTCTGGCGGTGTACCGGGCTGCCGGGCTGTCGGCTCCGCCGGACCGCGCGGTGCCAGGTCCCGGCGCGGTGCCAGGTCGTGGAAGCCGGATCATCAGGCCTCCACGGCCTGACACAGCTGGGCGGCCAGACACCGCTGGTGGCCAGCGCCCATGATCACGGCCGAGACTGCACGGGAAGCCCATGATCACGGACGGGGTCCGGCGACACCTGGGGGCGGGCCCCCGCCACCCGCGGCTGGACGGGGTGCGCGGGGACCCGCGGTCGGCGTGCGGCGTCAGGCCGGTGCAGGAGCGCGGTTGTCGAACAGCGCCACGGCGGCAGCGGTGTTGGACGCCGGCACGAAGTAGTGCGAGTGCACCTTGGTGACCTCCGCGGCCATCGCCCCGCGCATGACCAGCCACATGATCATCTCGATGCCCTCGGAGCCGGCCTCGCGGACGTAGTCCTGCCGTGACAGCTGCGTCAGGCGCTGCGGGTCGGTCTCGACGGCCTCCATGAACATCGCGTCGAACTCGGGGTTGATGAACCCCGCGCGAGCACCCGCCAGCTGGTGGGACATGCCGCCCGTCCCGAGCACGCCCACCGTGAGGTCCTGCGGGAAGCTCGCGATCGCCCGGCCCAGCGCCTGCCCCAGCGCGTAGCAGCGAGCGGCCGTCGGCTGCGGGTACTGGATGACGTTCACCAGGAGCGGCACCACCGGGCACGGCCACGCCTCGCCCGGGTCAGGCGTCCACACCGACAGCGGCACGGTCAGGCCGTGGTCGACGTCGAGCTCCTGGAACACCGTCATGTCGAAGCCGTCGTCGACCAGGCTCTCCAGCAGGTGCAGCGACAGCTCGGGGTGCCCGACGACGTCGGGCACGGGCCGCTTGCCGAACCCCTCGTCGGCCACGTCGTAGTGGTCGGAGGTGCCGATCGCGAACGTCGGGACGACGTCGAGGTCGACGCCGTTCGCGTGGTCGTTGTAGATGACGACGGCGACGTCGGGCCGGTGCTCCGCCAGCCACGCGCGCGCCGGCGCGTACCCGTCGAAGAGGTCCTTCCAGCTCTCGTCCTCGGTCTTGCCGCGGTCCATCGCCGCACCGATCGACGGAACGTGCGAGGTCGCCAGACCCCAGATGACCTCAGCCACGTCGTCCTCCCGCACGCAGGGCCGCCAGGAACTCCTCCTCGGAGGTGCCGGTGAAGACGCCCCCCAGGTACTGCATCGAGCGGCCGTCCATCATCGCCAGCTTGTACACGTAGAAGATGCTCCCGCCGAGGTCGATCATGGCCTGCCAGTCGCGGTCGAGGACCGCCTGCTGCTGCTCGGGCGACAGCCCGAACGAGGCGCAGTAGCCGGCCTCGTCCGCGGTGAAGCGCTCGCGCGCCTCGGCGGTGCGCAGGCTCATGAACATCTTGTTCATGCGGATCCCGCGCCGGCTCGTGGCGCCGTCGAAGATCGGGGTGCCCGGGACGTCGACGCGGCCACCCCCGTTGACAGCGCCCGTCGCCGCCCCGTCCGTCGAGGCGCTCACGACCGCTCCTGCGGGTGCGTGGCCAGGGCCTCGACGGTGACGTCGAGCCAGGGCGCCGCAGGCAGCGACGCGAGCGCGTCGTGGAGGGCGGTCGCGTCCGGGGCCTCGTACAGGCCGATGGTCGCGGTGCGCCCGGGCACGCGCCACAGCCGCTTGAGGATCCCGGCCTCCCGCAGCTCGAGGGCTCGCACGCGCTCGGCGGTGCGGATGCGCTCGCGCACCTCCGGCGGCGTCTCGGGGGGCATGCGGTTCTCGGACCGCACGAGGAACTCCACGGGCCTCTCCTGTCGTCGTCGGCAGTGGTTCGGGGGCGGTTCGGGGGCGGTTCGGGTGGTCGGGACGGGCTCAGGACGACGACGCGCGCCGCGTCGCCCCTCGCGGCGCGGCGGCGAGCTCGAGGAGCACCGCAGCCAGCGCCTCGGGGGCGGTGACCATCGCCTCGTGCCCGGTGGCGAGCTGCCGCACGGGCCAGCCGCGGGCTCGGGCTCGCTCGGCCTGCCCGGCGAAGACGCCCATCCAGTCGGTGCACTCCACGAAGGCCGCGGGCACCACCTCGGCAGCTCCGGTCAGCGACAGCGCGTCGGTGTAGGTGCGCCACGGGTGGGGTGTGAGGCGCGGGGTCAGCCACGCGACGTCGGCCGGGTCGGTCACGCCGAGCACCTCCAGGGACCGCACCGGCACCAGCCAGCCGAAGCCGCGCTCGGCGGCGGACTCGGCCCAGTGGTGCTCCACGCGCTCGGGCAGCAGGGCTCGTGCGGACTCCCCGTGCTCGCCGACGAACGCGTCCAGGTGCACGCGCAGCGACACGACGTCGGGGCGGCGGTCCGCGGCTGCCGTGACGACCTGCCCGGCGTAGCTGTGGCCCACGAGCACGACGTCGTCGTCCTGCGACCTGTCCAGGACGTCGAGCACCTGCACGACGTCCTCGACGTGCGTCTCCAGACCGACCTGCGGGGAGAGGAGGTGCGCGCGCTCGGACAGGCCGGTGAGCGTGGGGGCCACCACGTGGTGGCCGGCGGCGCGCAGGTGCGGGGCCACGCGGTCCCAGCACCAGCCGCCGTGCCACGCGCCGTGGACGAGGACGAACGTGCTCACCGGGTGATGCCTCCTGTGTCGTCCGGGACGGGACGGACGACGCGCAGGGGGGCACCGTCGCCGGTGTCCACCGTAGGCAGGGCCGCCCGGACCGGTCCACGGGCCGCGGTCGCGCCCGGGACCACCGGGGCGGCAGGTGCGCCTACGTCATCCGTCCCGCCCGTCGCCGGTCTCGGGGCCCTGCTCAGGTCGGGCTGACCAGCCCCTCCTTGACCGCCAGCAGCGCCGCCTGCGTGCGCGAGGAGAGCCCCATCTTGGCCAGCAGGTGGCTCACGTGGGTGCGCGCGGTCCGCTCGCTGATGAAGAGCCGGTCGGCGATCTCCTGGTTCGAACGCCCTTCGGCCACCAGCACCAGCACTTCGCGCTCGCGGGCCGTGAGGGCGCCG
Source organism: Quadrisphaera setariae (assembly GCF_008041935.1). Taxonomy (NCBI): domain Bacteria; kingdom Bacillati; phylum Actinomycetota; class Actinomycetes; order Kineosporiales; family Kineosporiaceae; genus Quadrisphaera; species Quadrisphaera setariae. The sequence goes on along the minus strand of NZ_VKAC01000003.1, from coordinate 133,452 downwards.
AGGCCGACCCGGGGCGCCCGCATCTCCTGCGTCAGGCGACGGGTGACGGCGGCGTCGAGGAAGACCTCGTCGCGCACGGCGGCGCGCAGCGCGGCCTCGACCTCGGCCGGGCCGGCGTCCTTGAGGAGGTAGCCGGACGCGCCCCGCTCCAGCGCGGCGTGCACCCTCTCGGTCTCCCCGAAGCTCGTGAGGATGACCACCTTCACGCCGGGGAAGCGCCGCACCACCTCCTCGGTGGCGGCGACGCCGTCGAGGCGGGGCATCTGCAGGTCCATGAGCACGACGTCGGGCAGCTCGCTGAGGACCGCGGCCTCGGCCAGCCGATCCAGCGCCGCGCGTCCGTCCTCGGCCTCACCGACCACCTCGACGTCCTCCAGCGCGTCGAGGTAGGCGACCACCCCGCGACGCACCACGGCGTGGTCGTCGACCACGAGCACCCTGATGCCGCTCACCTGCCGCTCACCGCCTCTCCTCGGCGCGCACCACGGGCACGCGCAGTCGCACGCGGGTCCCCCCGCCGTCCTCAGCCACCACCTCGACCTCTCCTCCCCAGCGGTGCGCGCGCTCGCGCATCGCCGTCATGCCGTAGCCGCCGGAGCGCAGCGGGTCCGCAGCGCGGTGGTCGCCCTCCGACGGGACGCCGCGACCGTCGTCGACCACGTCGACCGCCAGCTGGAGACCCCTCGGGGTGGTGCTGACCAGCACCGAGACGCCCAGGGACGCAGCCGCGGCGTGCTTGACGGTGTTGTGGACCGCCTCGCTGGCCACGCGGTAGGCGTCCTCGGCCAGCTGCTCGTCCAGGGCCAGCAGGTCGCCGTCGGGGTCGTCGATGGCGAGGTCGCAGCGCAGGCCGCTGCGGGCGGCGGTGGCCTCCAGGAGCGAGCGCAGCGCCGTGCCGAGGCTGGTGCCGGACGGCACGGCGGGCCGCAGCTCCACCACCATGCCGCGCAGGTCGGCGAGGGCGTCCGCGGCGGCCCCGCTGAGCTCTCCGGCCACCGCCGCCAGCTTCTCGGCCGTGGGTGGCAGGCCACGTCGGGCCAGCACGCCGAGCGACCCGGCCTGCATCATGATCGAGAAGACCTGCTGGACGACGGAGTCGTGCAGGTCGCGGGCCAGCTTCTGGCGCTCCTCGCGGCGCGCCTCGTCCATGCGGCGCTGGAACAGCTCGGCGTGGTCGACGGCGACGGCGGCCTGCCCGGCCATGGCGAGGAGGAAGCCCAGCTCCTCCTCGCCCACCACCTGTCCGGGCGCGAAGAAGGCGTTGAGCACACCGACGGTGCCGCCCCGGATGCGCAGCGGAACGCTGGCGAAGGCGTCCCAGGGGGTGGCCCCGAGGTGGTCGCGCAGGGGCTCCCAGGCCGGGTCCGCCATGACGGCGTCGTAGCGGTGGTGCACCACCCGCGGGACTCCCGAGTGCAGCGCCTCCACCATCTCCAGGCGCGCGCCCCGCGCTCGGCACTCCAGGAGCCGGTCGAAGAAGTCGGGGATGCGGCTGAAGCCGGCGGTGCCCAGCACGTTGAGGCGCGCTCCCGCGGGCGTGGCGAGGAGCACCTGCACACCGGCCAGCGACGCCGCCTGGAGCACCTCCTCCGCCAGCGCCTCCAGGGTGCTGGCGAGCGAGCGCTCCGCGGTCACGCTGAACGCCGCCCGCGCCGTGGCTGCGAGCCGGCGCTCCTGCTGCCGGGCCGCGCTGACGTCGCGGAACGACACCACCCGCTCCCCGCCGCCGAGCACTGGCGAGCAGGTCCACGCGAACGCGCGCCGCAGGCCACCGGGACCGCTCCACTCGACGACGTCGTCGTCAGCCCGCGGACCGGTGCCCCCGAACGGCGACGGTGTGCCCACCAGCTGCTCGGCGGCGGCGCCGCAGAGCCGCGCGCCGGCGGGGTTGACGTCCAGGAAGCGACCGTCGCGGGCGACCACGGCCAGCCCGTCGGGGCTGTGGGCGACCGCGAGGGCGCCCCACCCGTCAACGTCCACGCCCGCGCCTCCGCCGTCCGCCCGCGGGCCGGCCGTCGTCGGCCGGTCCCGGGCAGATGGTGGCACCGACCCAGGGTCGACCACGACGCTCACCCGGGCGTACGTCGAACGTCGCGCCTCCACCGGCCGATCGCCGCACGGTTCCCCTCCGCCCCCGCCGGGTGACCCCCGGCAGGGAGCCGAGGCGTCGGACCGCCGGCGTCCCTACGGTCGGGGCGGAGGTGTTCACCGATGAGCAGTACGACCCCGACGGCCGTGGCCGTCCCCACCAGCAGGACCGTCCCCCTCACCAGCGCAGGAGCGACCGCCGGCGCAGGAACGGCCGACCTGGGCCGGCTGCTGGTGCGGTGCCAGGACCAGCCCGGCATCGTCGCCGCCGTCAGCACCTTCCTCACCGCAGCCGGAGCCAACGTGGTCTCCCTGGCCCAGCACTCCACCGCCCCCGAAGGCGGCACCTTCTTCCAGCGCACCGAGTTCCACCTGCCCGCCCTGCCCGCAGCCCTGCCCGACCTGCACGCCCGCTTCGCCGAGCAGGTCGCAGCCCCCTTCCAGATGGACTTCACCCTCACCGACGCCGCCCACCACCAGCGGGTGGCCCTGATGGTCTCCAGGACCGACCACTGCGCGATGGACCTGCTGTGGCGCACCCGGCGCGGGGAGCTGCCCATGACCGTGGCGATGGTCATCTCCAACCACCCCGACCTGGCCGAGGAGGTCCGCTCCTTCGGGGTGCCCTTCGTCCACGTCCCCGCCACCCGCGACAACCGCGCCCAGGCCGAGGCCCGCGTGCTGGAGCTGCTGGCCGGCAACGTGGACCTGGTGGTGCTGGCCCGCTACATGCAGATCATCACCCCGGCGTTCCTGGAGCGCGTGGGCTGCCCTCTGATCAACATCCACCACTCCTTCCTGCCGGCGTTCATCGGTGCCGGTCCCTACGCCAAGGCCAAGCAGCGGGGGGTGAAGCTGATCGGGGCGACCGCGCACTACGTCACCGCCGAGCTGGACGAGGGCCCGATCATCGAGCAGGACGTGGTGCGGGTGGGCCACCAGCACGACACCCCGGACCTGGTGCGCCTGGGCGCGGACGTGGAGCGGGCGGTGCTCTCGCGTGCGGTGCGCTGGCACGTGGAGGACCGGGTGCTGCGCCACGAGGGAACCACCGTCGTCCTCTGAGGAGGCGAGAGCAGGATGGCCGCCATGACCGGGTCCGACACCGCCGGCGGCGAGGAGCCCCGCACCAGCGTGGTCACGGGAGGCGGGAGGGGTCTGGGCCGCGCCGTCGCCGAGCGGCTGCTGTGCGACGGGCACCGCGTCACGGTCCTCGACCTCGACCCGGGCGAGCCCCTGCCGGGGCTGCGTCTGCTCGCGTGCGACGTCACCGACCCCGACGCCGTCACCGCCGCGTTCGCCCGGGTGGCGCGCGAGGACGGCGGTCTGGACGTCCTCGTCAACGGTGCGGGTCTACTGTCGCCGCGCACGTCCTACCGGGAGAGCTCCAAGGAGGAGCTGCTCCGCTACCTCACCGTCAACGCCGTCGGCGCGGTGCTCACCGTGCAGGCCGCGCACGAGCAGCTCGTGGCCAGCGGGCGCGGAGCCGTGGTCAACATCGCCTCCCGCACCTTCTTCACCGGCAGCCCCGGCCAGCTCGGGTACGTCGCGAGCAAGGGCGCGCTGCTGGGCATCACGCGCGTGCTGGCCCGGGAGCTGGGGCCGCACGGCATCACGGTCAACGCGGCCGTGCCGGGGCAGGTCGCCACGCCCGGCATCCGCCAGCACTCGACCGAGGCCGACCTCAACAGGACCATGGCGCAGCAGGCGATCCCCCGGCGCGGGCAGCCGCAGGACCTCGCGGGTCTGGTGTCGTTCCTGGCGGGCGACGACGCCCGGATGATCACCGGCCAGACCGTCGTCTGCGACGGCGGCGGCCTCCTGCACTGACGCGGCGACGCCACCGCCGTCGTCGTCGTCCTCGACCGCGACAGATGACGCACGCGCCGTGGTCGCCGCTGCAGGGCAGGACCCGTCATCGCGCCGTCGGACGGAGCGCGGAGGCTGCCTAGCGTGAGCGCGGGTGGTCCGGCGGACCTCGACGTCGAGGCGCCTCGCACGACCAGCCCCTCAGCAGGAAGGACGCCCATGAGCGCGAAGAACCTCCAGGACGTGCTGGACGCGGCAGGCAGCACCGTCGAGCTGCTCCGCAGCTCGACGCTCGGCACCTACATCTACCCGGTGGTGCCGGCGGAGTTCACCAACTTCCGCCGCGAGGCCAAGGCGTGGCGGAACACCGCGGTGCTGTTCGACCAGTCCCACCACATGGTCAACCTCTTCGTGTCCGGCAAGGACGCGCTGCGCCTGCTCACCGACACCGGCATCAACAGCACCGCGACCTTCCCCGTCGACACCGCCAAGCAGTTCGTGCCCGTCTCCCCCGAGGGCGGCGTCATCGGTGACGGCATCCTCTTCCGCGACGCCGAGGACGAGTTCACGTTCGTCGGCCGCGCGCCGGTGGCGAACTGGCTCACCTACCAGGCGCAGCAGGGCTACGACGTCGACGTCCGCCGCGACGAGCGCTCCCCCTCGCGCCCCTACGGCAGGGCCGTGACCCGCGAGCTGTGGCGCTTCCAGATCCAGGGCCCGAACGCCTGGCCGGTGATCGAGAAGCTCAACGGCGCTCCGGTCGAGCAGGTCAAGTTCTTCCGCATGGGGCGGATGCGGATCGCGGGGCTCGAGGTCCGCACCCTGCGCCACGGCATGGCGGGTGCGCCCGGTCTGGAGATCTGGGGCCCGTACGAGACGTACGACGCCGTGCGGGACGCGATCCTGGAGGCAGGCGCCGAGTTCGGGCTGGAGCCCTCGGGCTCGCGCGCCTACTCCTGCAACACCTTCGAGTCGGGCTGGATCCCCTCCCCCCTGCCCGCGGTCTACACCTCCGACGAGCTCAAGGCCTACCGCGAGTGGCTCCCCGCTGACGGCTACGAGGCCACCAACGCCCTCGCCGGCAGCTACGTGTCGTCCGACATCCGCGACTACTACCTCAACCCCTGGGAGCTGGGGTACGGATCGTTCGTGAAGTTCGACCACGACTTCATCGGCCGCGACGCCCTCCAGGCCGTCGTCCCCGCCGAGCAGCGCCGCAAGGTCACCCTCGCGTGGAACGCGGAGGACCTGGGCGAGATCCTCGCCTCCCCGCTGGCCCCGGAGCCGGGCGCGCAGTGGTTCGACCTGCCCAACGCCAACTACGGCTCCTCCAACTACGACGCCGTGCTCGACGGCGACGGGCACCAGGTGGGCCTGTCGCTGTTCACCGGCTACAGCCCCAACGAGCGGACCGGCCTGTCGCTAGCCACCGTCGACCCGGGCGTGCCGGTCGGCGCGGAGGTCCGCGTGGTGTGGGGCGAGCCCGACGGCGGCTCGGCCAAGACGACCGTGGAGCCCCACGAGCAGGTGTCCGTGCGCGCCGTCGTCAGCCCCGCCCCGTACTCGAAGGTGGCGCGCGAGTCGTACCAGGCCGGCTGGCGCACGGCAGGGGCGCGGTGACGGTGGGCGTCTCGCCGTCGTCGCTGCTCGACGACCTCTCGCTGGAGATGACCGGCAAGGACGTCGAGAAGCTCGACGAGGCCCGGTCGGCGCTCCCCGCGGGCACGCGCATCAACGTCACCTACCTGGCGAACGAGGACCTGCCGATGCGCGTGGCCGCCTCGGCGGCGGTCAAGGACTGGGGCTTCGTGCCCGTCCCCCACGTCTCGGCGCGTCGCCTGGCCTCGCAAGCCCAGCTGGAGGAGTTCCTCACCGAGCTGCAGCGGGTCGGCGCCACGGAGGAGCTGTTCGTCGTGGGCGGTGACCCCGCCACGCCGGAGGGGCCGTACGAGGACTCCCTCGCCGTCATCCGCAGCGGCCTGCTGCAGCGGTACGGCGTGCAGCGGGTCAGCGTCAGCGGGTACCCCGAGGGGCACCCCGACATCGGCGACCCCGTCCTGTGGCAGGCGCTGGAGGGCAAGCACGCCGCGCTGCGCGAGCAGCAGCTGCCCGGGACGGTCATCACGCAGTTCGGCTTCGACGCCGACGCGGTGCTCACCTACCTCGCCGCCGTCCGCGCGCGCGGTGTCGACCTCCCGGTGCGCGTGGGCGTGCCCGGGCCGGCCGGGATCAAGCGGCTGCTGGGCTACGCCAAGCGCTTCGGCGTGGGCACCAGCGCGGGCATCGCCAAGAAGTACGGCCTGTCGCTGACCAACCTGCTCGGCACCGCCGGCCCGGACCGGTTCCTCGAGGCGGTGGCGGCCCAGCTGGACCCGGCCGTCCACGGCGAGGTCAAGCTGCACCTCTACACCTTCGGTGGCCTGCGGGCCACGGCCGAGTGGGCCCAGCAGTTCCGCGCCACCCACCCCTGAGCGCGTGCTCCTGAGTGCTCCCCGAGGGTCGCAGGAGCCCCGAGGCACCAGGTGGCCGCGGGTCGTCACCCCCCAGCACACCCGCGGTCACCTGTGACCACCCCCGTCCGTGATCATGGACGCTGCCAACACCACCGCCCGTGATCATGGGGAGTGGGGGTGGGGGCCGGCTGTGCGCAGCCTCGCGAGCATGCCCCGCAGCACGGTGTTGAGGTGCTCCACCTCCGCTGGCGAGAGGCCCTCCAGCACGACGTCCTGGCCTGCGGCGGAGACCGGGAGCATGAGGTCGTGCAACCGCGCCCCCTCGGCGGTGAGGTAGTGGTGCCGCGAACGCCCCGGGCCGCCGCTGCTGGTGATGAGGCCCCGCTCGGTGAGCACGCGGTTGCTCCGCGAGACCAGCGCCTCGGCGGTGCCGAGGAAGTCGCTGAGCTCGGCGCCCGTCATGCCCGGACGCACGGCCAGTGACGCGAGGACGCGCCAGTCGTTGGTGCCCAGCCCGAACTCGGCCTTGAGCAGCGTCGACTCCCGGTAGACGAGCGCGTTGCTCACCAGGGCGAGCAGCCGCGGCGTGAACGCGTCGGCGGGGAGGGTCCGCGGCAGCGGTTCCAGCACGGCGTCGTCGGGGGCGTCGGGCACGGCTCTCCCGGGGGTCGGGGCCGGGCGGGGCGCGCCGGCGCGGGCGGGGGCCAGCATGCCGTGCGCGGCGCGCCGGCCCCCGCCGTCCGTCAGGCGTCGGGCGCCGCGGCGCGCGCCACGGACCGGGTGTCCTGGAAGGCGCGGACACCGGCGATGCCCTGCTCGCGGCCCATGCCCGACTGCTTCATGCCGCCGAAGGGCGCGCGCAGGTCGAGGCGGTTGGCGCCGTGGTCGTTGACCCACACGTAGCCGACGGCCAGGCGGTTGCCGATGCGCGTGGCCGCCTCCGGGTCCTCGGTCCACACCGAGCCGCCCAGGCCGCTCCAGGTGTCGTTGGCGGCGCGGACGGCCTCGTCGTCGTCGTCGAAGGAGATGACCGGGACCACGGGGCCGAACTGCTCCTCGGTGACCACGCGCAGCGAGGGCGCCGGGTCGACGACGATCGCCGGCTGCAGGAAGTTGCCGTCCGCGAGGTCGCCGCCGGGCAGCTCGCCGAAGCGCAGCACCGTGGCGCCGGACTCCTCGGCCTCGGCGATGAGCTCGGCGACGAAGTCGCGCTGGGCGCGCGAGTGGAGCGGCCCCATGGTGGTGCCCTCCTCGAGCGCGTGGCCCAGCTTGGTGCGCTCGAGGCGCGCCGAGAGCCCGGCCACCAGCTCGTCGCGGCGGGAGGAGTGCACGTACAGCCGCTTGGCGTTCATGCAGATCTGGCCGGTGGTGTCGTAGACGGCGCCGAAGAGGCGGTCGAGGGCCTCGTCGCCGAGGTCGGCGTCCGCGCGGATGATCGCCGGGTCGTTGCCACCCAGCTCCAGGGTCACGCGCGTGAGGCTGCGAGCGGCCATCTCCATGATCCGCTTGCCGCCGCCGACGCTGCCGGTGAAGCAGACCTTGGCCACGTCGGTGTTCTCCACCAGGCCGGACATCTCGGAGTCTCGCCCGGTGATGACGTTGAGCACGCCCGGAGGCAGCTTCTCCGCCACGCGCTGCACGAGGCGGGCGGTGGCCAGGGGCGCCGAGGGCGGCGGCTTGACGATCGCGGTGTTGCCGGCGAGGAGCGCGTGCGGCAGGGCGGCGGCCAGGATGGCGAGCGGCCAGTTGAAGGGCACGATCACGGTCACCACGCCGAGCGGCTGGTAGGAGACCGTGGTCTCCACCGCGATGCCCGGAGCGGGCGGCAGGACCGTCGCGGCCTCGACCTCGTCGGTGTGGGCGAGGGCGAGCTGCCAGCGGATCTCGAAGACGAGGGCGTCGACCCAGGCCTCGTGGACGACCTTGCCGTTCTCCTGGGCGAGCACGGCGGCGTCGCCGTCGCGCTCGGCGGCGAGGTCGGCGATGGCGGCCGTCATCTGCTCGGCGCGCTGCGCCGGCGTGAGGGCGGCCCAGGCGGGGAACGCCGCCTTCGCCGCCGCGACGGCCTCGGACACGTCCGCGGCGGTGGCGGCAGCCGCGCGCCCCACCACCCGCGAGGGACGGGCGGGGTCGACGACGTCGAGGTGGTCGGAGGTGGTGCGCGCCTCCCCTCCGATGTAGAGCCCGGTCTCCACCGGAGCGGTCTGGGAGGCGGCGGGGGCGTCGAGCGTGTCAGTCATCTGGTGAGCACCTCTTCGTGCTGGAGGGATCGACAGGTCCAGCATGGACCTTTGGACTTGACATGTGAAGACCGAGCGGGCGGTCGAGGTGGCGGACGCTACGGAAGGCGCAGCACCAGCTCAGCGGGCTGGCCGTCACCGCCCTGAGCGGCGGGGAGGGCGGCGACGCGCGAGACGCACACGCACATCGACGTTCCCGCCTCCTGCTGGCGGCGGCTGAGGAAGACGTCGCGGTGGTCGAGGACGCCGCGCACGGAGGCGACGTCGATGCGGCACAGGCCGCACTCGCCCTTGCGGCAGTCGTACATGAGGTCCGCGCCGGCGCGCTGCAGCGCCTCCAGCAGGGTGGTGTCGGGGCCGACGGTCGTGCGCAGCCCGATCTCGGGGATGCAGGCGGTGAAGGGCTGCGGCGCGTACCAGCCGGAGCTGCCGAACGTCTCGAACCGCAGCGTGCTGGCCGGCAGGCCGCGGGCCTCCCAGCCGCGGCGCACGGCGTCCATGAGGCGGATCGGACCGCAGACGTACGCCTCAGCACCGCCCGGCACCGCCCCCTCCCCGTCACCGTCGGCGGCAGCGACCTCGTCGAGCAGCGCGCCGACGTCGAAGGCGCCGTGCTCGTCGTCGACGTGGAGCCGGTACCGGTCCCCCAGCAGCGCGGCGAGGTCGTCGGCGTACGCGGCCCGCGAGCGCGTCCGCACCACGTGGTCCAGGACCACGTCGGCGCCGCGCGCGGCCAGGTGCCGGGCCATCGCCACCAGTGCGGTGATGCCGATGCCGCCGGCCACCAGGTGGTAGCGCCCGGCGCCCAGGCGCAGCGGGAACCCCTGGAGGGGCGCGCTGCACTCGACGTCGTCCCCGGCGGAGAGGGAGTGCACGTACCGGCCGCCGCCGCGCGAGGTGGGGGTGAGGAGCACCGAGATCGCCGAGCGCGTGCCGTCGGGGCTGGCGTCGACCACGGAGTACGAGCGCACCTCCCTCCGCCGACCGCCGGGCCCGTCGACGTGGACGACCAGCTGCAGGTGGGCGCCGGGCTCGGCGGGGCGGCCGGGTGCGTGCTCGAGGACCACGCGCCGCACCCCGTCGGCGACGTCGCGCGCCTCGACGACGCGCGCCGGCCGCACCGCCGTCGTCGTGGCCCCCGCAGGGCCGACCGCCCCGGGGAGCGCGGGTGCGCTCACGCGCGCCCCTCCGCGCGCAGCATCTCGTCGAGGATGCGCCGCACCCACATGCCGCCGGCGTCGATGTTGAGGGAGTAGAACTCCTTGCCGGGGTTGGCGTCGATGGCGCGCTGCTGCGCGGCGAGCATCGCCTCGTCCTCCCCGAAGACGCCGTGGACGCCCTCGCGCAGCTGCGTGGTGATGAGCTGGCTGTCGAGGCGGTAGTTGCGCATGAACGCCCAGAAGTAGTGCGAGGACCGCTCGGTCTCGGGCGTGATGGTGTTCATGACGTACCCGTTGACGCCCTGGCTGCGGTCGCCCTCGGGCGCGCCGGTGCCGGTGGGCGCGACACCCACGTCGATGCAGATGGTCGACGGGGCGTAGTAGTGGATGATCTGCCAGCGGTCCACGCGGCCCTCGAAGCCGGGGAACCTGTCGCGGATGTTCTTCAGCCAGAACGGCGGCGGCGTCACGTCGCGGATCCACCGCGTCACCGTCACCGAGCCGTCGGCCTCGCGGCGGGTGGTGAAGTCCGACTCGGACAGCTCCTCCTGGCCGATGCTCGAGTGGTGCACGAACTCCTCGTGCGTGAGGTCCATGAGGTTGTCGAGCACCAGCTGGTAGTTGCACGGCGCCTCGATGGTGAGGCCGTCCCCGGCCCACTCCGGGGAGTCCATCTGGTGCATGTCGGGGATGGACGCCGGGTCCGCGAGGAGCGGGTCTCCGGGCCACACCCACACGTAGCGGTACCGCTGCTCCACCGGGTAGGAGGTCACCAGCGCGCTGGGGTTGACCGTCTCCTGCGCGGGCATCTTGGTGCAGCGACCTGCGGAGTTGTACTGCAGACCGTGGTACGGGCACTGGATGCCGTCGCGCCCGACGAGCTTCCCCATCGACAGCGGCGCCAGGCGGTGCCAGCAGGCGTCGGCGAGGGCCACCGGGCGGCCGTCGGCCGTGCGGTAGAGCGCCATCGGCTGCCCTGCGACCGTTCGCGCCAGTGGCTTCTTGGACGTCACCTCGTGGTCCCACGCGGCGACGTACCAGGCGTTGAGGGGGAACGGGAAGATCTTGGCGTTGACCTGCCCGGGTGCGGCCAGCGGCTCTGCCTGCACGTCGGTCATGGGGGTGCTCCTCACCGTGGTGCGTCACGTCGTCGTGGTCCGGGGAGGATCGACGACGACGACGAGCCGCCGCGCCTGCCCTTCCGACAGGCGGAAGGGACGCTGGTCAGCGCGGTGAGTGGTGCGCGTCCGCGCGGGCGGCGAGAGCGCGGGAGATGCCCAGCGCGGCGGCCCGCACGGCCGGCACGAGGGGTGCCGCGGTGGTGCGGGCGGTGCTGTAGACCACCGACACGGCGGCCACCACCTCCCCGCGACCGCGGCGCACCGGCGCCGCCACCGACGCCGCTCCGTCGGTGACCTGCTGGTCGCTGAAGGCGACCCCGGTCCGGCGCACCTCGGCGAGCAGCGCGCGCAGGCGCTCGGGGTCGGTCTCGGTGCGCTCGGTCCACCGGCGCAGGGGCACGGCGAGCGCCGCCTCCTGCACCGCGGCGGGGGCGTGCGCGAGCAGCACGCGACCCACCCCCGTGGACGGCAGCGGGAAGCGTGCGCCGACGCGCGTCATCACGCCCACGGAGTCCGGGCCGGTGAGCCGCTCGACGAACACGCTCTCCAGGTCCTCGCGGACGGCCAGCTGGACGTTCTCCCGCGTGGCGGTGTAGAGGTCCTCGAGGAACGGCAGCGCCACCTCGCGCAGCTCGGGTCCGCGCGGCGCCAGGGAGGCGAGCTCCCACAGGCGCAGTCCCACCGAGAGGGTGCCGTCGGAGGAGCGCTCCAGCGCGCCCCAGGCCACGAGGTCGTTGACGATGCGGTGGGCCGTGGTGAGCGGCAGCCCGCTGGCCACGGCCACCTCGGCCAGCCGCAGCCGCGGGTGGCGCGCGGTGAAGGCGCTGAGGACGGCGAGGGTGCGGGTGGTGAGGGTCACGGCTCTCCGGGCACCTCGTCGTTGCGGCGCCGCGGCTCGAGGCGCACGGGCGGCTGGACGATGTCGCCGACGGGGACGGCGCCGTCCCCCTCGACGCTCTGGCCGCGCAGCTGGCCGAGCATCTCGCGCAGCAGCTCGTTGAGCCGCGCGACCTGCTCGGGCTCGAGGCCCGTGGTGATGAGCTCGTGGCCCCGGCTCGAGACGGGGACCATCTGGTCGTGCATCTGCGCCCCGGCGCGGGTGAGGTACATCGGCCGCGATCCGCGCGGCCCCTGCAGCAGGGCCACGAGCGCGCGGTCGACCAGCACGGCGACGCTCTTGGACACCACGGCCTTGTTGACGCCCAGGAAGGCCGCGACCTCGGTGGCCGACAGCCCGGGGCGCCAGCCCAGCGCGGAGATGACGCGCCAGTCGTTGGTGCCCAGGCCGAAGCGGCGGCGCATCTCGTGCGACTCCTGCCACACCAGCGCGTTGGAGACCAGGTAGACCAGGCGCGGGGTGAACTCCTCAAGGTCGATCCGCGTGCTCAGGGGCTCGGTGACGATGTCCTCGGCGGCGCGACCGCCGTTGGGCCACTCGTGCGCGCTGGTCATGGGGGCCTCGTTCCAGGAGCTGTCGGGGTCTGACGAGTTTCCACCAGGCGGAAGAGGGCGTGCACCCTTGCGGCCCCGTGCCGCCATCCTCGTCGACGACCCAACAAGTTGTTCCATGACGGTGTTTACATGTCAACCCGCCGGCTGTTACGTTCCGGCACACCGCTCGCCGACACGGACGTCGGAGGGCCTTCCACCCAGGTGGCACCACTCGCTGCCGGCGTCGACGACGCGCCGCAGACCGCTCCCGCACGACCGGGGGCCCCGTACCCGTGTGCATCGACGAGGAGACACGCGATGACCGCCCAACCCCTGACGGCTGCCCGAGAGCTCAGCGTCGCCGAGCTCGAGGACCTCTCCCACGAGCTGCGCACCAAGCTGCTCGAGCTGTGCGGCACCTACGAGGGGGCCGTGCACATCGGCGGCGACCTGTCCGCCGCCGACATCCTCACCGTCCTCTTCGAGTACGGCATGAGCGTCGACCCCGACGACATCGCCAACCCGCAGCGCGACAGGTTCGTGCTGAGCAAGGGCCACGCCGCGGTGTGCATGTACATCGCGATGGCCATCCGGGGCTTCTTCTCCTACGAGGGCATCGTCGACAGCTACGGCCAGCTCGACAGCGCCTACGGCATGCACCCGTGCAAGGTGCAGCTGCCCGGCGTGGAGGCCTCCACGGGATCCCTCGGGCACGGCCTTCCGCTGGCCGTCGGCATGGCGCTGAGCGCACGCGGCCGCGGCGAGCAGCACCGGGTCTTCTGCCTGCTGGGAGACGGCGAGACCGGCGAGGGCTCGGTGTGGGAGGCCGCGATGGCCGCCCGCAGCAACAAGCTGGGCAACCTGGTGGCGTTCGTCGACCGCAACCGCCAGCTCATGACGAGCATGGCCGAGGAGCGCGTGGTCTTCGAGCCGTACCCCGACAAGTGGGCCGCCTTCGGCTGGAACGTCGTGCACGTGGACGGCCACGACATGGCCGCTCTGGTCCGCGCCGTCGACGAGCTGCCTGCGCCCAGCAGCGACCGCCCCACCGTGGTCATCGCCGAGACGGTCAAGGGCAAGGGCGTCGACTTCATGGAGCGCAACCTCGCCTGGCACGCCGGCTCCCTCGGCAAGGCCGACCTGGAGCGGGCGCTCACCGCGCTCAACACCGCCTACGCCGCCTCGCGCGGCACCTCCACCCGCGCCGCGAAGGAGAACGTCTGATGCCCGTCACCTTCACCTTCGGCGAGATGCTGTCGGCCCGCTCCGTCATCGGGTCGACCCTCGCCGAGCTCGGCGAGACCCACGAGAACCTGTGGGTGCTGACCCCCGACATCGGGGCGACCCTCGTGGAGTTCCGGGACAAGTACCCGGACCGGTTCCTCGACGTCGGCCTGGCCGAGCAGGTCTGCGTCGGCATCGCCGCCGGCCTCGCCTACGACGGCAACATCCCCGTCGTCTCCGGGATGCTCCCCTTCCTCAGCATGCGGGCGCTGGAGCAGGTGCGCACCGACGTCTGCTACCCCAACCTCCCCGTCAAGATCATCGGTACGCACGGCGGACTGGTCGGCAACGGCGGCTCCACGCACTACGCCGTCGAGGACCTCGCCCTCATGTGCGCGCTCACCAACATGACCGTCACCTCCATCGGCGACCCGCTCATGGTCGGCGAGGTCATCCGCCAGTCGATGGCGATGCAGGGCCCCATCTACATCCGCCTCGCCGTCGGCAAGAAGGACGTCGTGCTCTACGAGCCCGGCGAGCACGACATCCGCATCGGCAAGGGCATCGTGGCCCGCCGGGGCACCGACGCCACGATCTTCACCCACGGCACCACGGTGGCCCAGGCCCTCCAGGCCGCTGAGGCCCTCGCCGAGGACGGCCGCTCGGTCCGCGTGGTGGACATGTTCACCCTCAAGCCGATCGACGCCGACCTGATCGCCCAGTGCGCCGAGGAGACCGGCGGCCGGTTCGTGGTGCTCGAGGACCACCTCGCCTACGGCGGGCTGGCCACGCGGGTGGCCGACGTCGTCGCCGACCGCGGCATCCACCTGACCGCCTTCGAGCGCCTCGGCATCCCGCAGGTGTACGCCGGCTTCGGCGACGACGAGCAGCTGCGCGACAAGCACGGCTACGGGCTGTCCGCCACGGTCGCCGCCACGCGGCGGGTCCTGGCAGCCCGGCCGTGAGGACCGTCGCCGTCACGAAGATCGGCAGCCTCAGGGCCGCCGATGCCGGCGCCCGCGGCCGCATCGGCGTGGTCGACTTCCCCGACCAGCCGCTGGGCCCGGAGGACGTCCGCATCCGCGTGGCGTACGCGGCGATCTGCGGCTCCGACCCGCACCTGGCCGAGGGCTTCTTCGGCACGGACGTGCCGATCGGCCTCGGCCACGAGGTGTCCGGCGTCGTGGAGGCGCTGGGCGAGCGCGCCACGCGGAACGGGCTGCGCGTCGGCGACCGCGTCGCCGGCAACTTCCTGCGCTTCTGCGGCACCTGCCGGCCCTGCCAGGAGGGCAGGCAGCAGTTCTGCGAGCACATCCAGGACTACAACCGCCCCGGCATGTCCGAGACGGTGACCTGGCACGAGTCGCAGGTCTACAAGCTGCCCGACGCCGTCTCCCTGCTCCAGGGCTGCCTGCTGGAGCCGGTCTCGGTGGCGGTGCGCATCGCCGACAAGACGAGGATCCGCGTCGGCGACCGCGTGGCGGTCTGCGGCGGCGGCCCCATCGGGCAGCTGGCGCTGCAGGTCATGCGCCGGTACGGCGCCACCTCGCTCACGATGATCGAGCCCATCGCGGAGCGCCGAGCGCTCGCGCAGCGCTGCGACGCCGAGCACGTCATCGACCCGGTCAGCGACGACCAGGGCCAGCGCGCGATGGAGATCACGCAGGGGCGCGGCTACGACGTCGTCATCGACGCCTCGGGCTCGACCCGCGCGACCCGGGGCCTGCTCGACATCGCCGCGAAGGGCGGGACCGTCGTCTACGGGGCGATGTACCCGACCGGCTACGAGCTGCCGCTCGACCTGTCCGAGTACCTCTACCTGCGCGAGCTGACCCTGACGGGCCTGTTCGTCTCCCCGTACGCCTTCCCCCGCGCGCTGCAGCTGCTCCCCCACCTGCAGCTCGAGGAGTTCACCCAGGCCGTGGTCGACCTCGAGGACGCCGAGGAGGCCTTCGAGGTCCACCTGTCGGGCAGGTTCCCCAAGGTCGTCATCCGCTGCAACGACGTCGAGGAGCTGGTGTGACGCTCATGACGGAACCCGCGGAGCCCACCTCGTCGTCGCCGGCGCTCACGACGACGACGGCTGCTGCTGCACCGGCCGCTGCCGCGCCGGGCCCGTTCGCGCTGGAGGCCCGTGACGTCTCCAAGCACTTCGACGGCGTCCACGCGCTGCAGGGGGCCCACCTCGCCGTGCGCCCCGGGGAGATCCACGCGCTGCTCGGCGAGAACGGGGCGGGCAAGTCGACGCTCATCAAGGTGGTCACCGGGGTGTACGCCCCCGACGGCGGCACCGTGGTCCGCGACGGCGAGGAGGTGCAGTTCACCGGCGTCCGCGCCGCCAACCGAGCCGGCGTGGTGGCGCTCTACCAGGAGCTGTCGATCATCCCCTCGATCTCCGTGGCGGAGAACGTGCTGCTCGGCGAGCAGATGCCGTCGCGGGGCGGGCTCGTCAGCTGGCGGCGGATGCGGCAGCGCGCCCGGGTGCACCTGCAGCGGCTGAACCAGCGGATCCCGCTGGACCTGCTGGCCGGAGAGCTCTCCCCGGTGCAGCAGACGATGGTCTCGGTGGCGCGGGCCCTCGCCACGGACGCGAAGGTGCTCATCCTCGACGAGCCCACCGCCTCCCTCACGGACACCGAGATCCGCGAGCTCTTCGTCGTCCTGAGGTCCCTGCGCGACGAGGGCGTGGCGATCGTCTACGTCTCGCACCGGCTGGAGGAGGTCTTCGAGCTCTGCGACCGCCTCACCATCATGCGCAACGGGTCGCACATCACCACCAAGGACGTCAGCGCCTCCACCATCGACGAGGTCATCTCCACGATGGTCGGCCGCGACCCCGGGTCCCTCTACCCCGACCGCGGCACGGTCACCGACCAGGTGACCATCTCGGTCTCGGAGCTGCAGGGGCGCCGCGTGAAGGACGTGTCCTTCTCCGCGCACGCCGGGGAGGTGCTGGGCATCGGCGGCCTCGCCGGGTCCGGGCGCAGCGAGCTGCTCCGCATCCTCGCCGGGGCGCAGCAGCAGACCTCCGGGACCATCACCGTCGGTGACAGGGCCGTCCCCGCGCGCGCCGCGGTCCCGCAGATGCTCGAGGCCGGCGTCGCGCTGGTCCCCGAGGAGCGGCGCAGCCAGGGCGTGGTGCTCGGGGCGACCATCCGCGACAACATCGCCCTGGCCAACATCCCCACCGTCAGCACCGGCGGCCTGGTCTCGGGCGCCCGCATCAGCACCATCGTCGAGCGGGGCATGCGCGACCTGCAGATCAAGGCGCACAGCCCGCGCCAGCCCGTCGGAGAGCTGTCGGGCGGCAACCAGCAGAAGGTCGTGCTGGCCAAGATGCTGGCCCGCCGGCCCAAGGTGCTGCTCATGGACGAGCCGACGCGCGGCATCGACGTCGGGACGAAGGCAGAGATCTACCGCCTCATCCGGCAGCTGGCCGCCGGGGGCACCACCGTCATCGCCGTCAGCTCGGAGCTGCCGGAGCTCATCGGGATGAGCGACCGCGTCCTGATCATGCACGAGGGCCGGGTCT
Organism: Quadrisphaera setariae; assembly: GCF_008041935.1. Taxonomy (NCBI): domain Bacteria; kingdom Bacillati; phylum Actinomycetota; class Actinomycetes; order Kineosporiales; family Kineosporiaceae; genus Quadrisphaera; species Quadrisphaera setariae. The sequence goes on along the minus strand of NZ_VKAC01000003.1, from coordinate 116,394 downwards.
CCGGCGAGGTCGACGCCGCGGACGCGGACGAGGAAGTCCTGCTGTCGTACTGCTACGGAAAGGCCGACGTGCGATGACCGCCACCCCCACCCGCAACCCGGGGATCGAGGACACCTCGGCAGGGGTGCTCGCCGTGCCCCGCAGGTCCCTCGGCCAGCGCGCCCTCTCGGGCGGCACCGTGCTCGCCCTGGTCGTGCTGGTCCTGTTCTTCTTCGCGATGAGGCCGGACGTCTTCCTCACCTTCACCAACGTCCGCAACATCCTCTACCAGGTGTCGATCCTGGCGATCATCGCCGTGGCCCAGACCGTCGTCATGGTGGTCGGAGACTTCGACCTGTCGGTGGCGGCGACGTCCAGCCTCGCCGGGTCGGTGGCGGGCGCGCTGCTCACCGCGGGCCAGTCCGTGACCGTCGCGGTGGTCGCCGCGGTCGCGGTGGGACTGGCCATCGGGCTGGTGAACGGCCTGCTGGTCGCCTACCTCAACCTGTCCGCCTTCGTGGCGACGCTGGCGTCGATGACCTCGATCGTCGGCGCGGCCTACCTCGTCACCGAGGGCACCACGCTGTTCAACTTCCCGGCCGGCTTCACGCAGCTCGGCCAGGGCCGCCTGTTCAACATCCCGATGCCCGTCTACCTCGCCGTCCTCATCGCCCTCGTGGCGTGGGCCGTGCTGCGCTTCACCACCACCGGCCGCAGCTGGTACGCCATCGGCGGCAACGTGGAGGTGGCGCGGCTGTCCGGCATCTCCGTGCGCCGCTCGCGGCTCCTCGCCTTCACCGTCGCCGGCCTCGTGGCCGGCATCGGCGGCGTGCTGCTCGCCGCCCGGCTCGGCTCGTCGAGCGCCGTGCAGGGCAGCGACAACCTCATGTTCTCCGTGGCCGCCGTCTTCCTCGGCATGACCGTCATCCGCTCCGGGGCGGCCAACCTCGGCGGCACGGTCATCGGGGTCGCGATCATCGGGGTGATGAGCAACGGCCTCAACATCCTGGGCGTGAACTCCTACGTCCAGCAGGTGGTCACCGGGATCATCATCATCGCGGCCGTCACGCTCTCGTCGCTGAAGACGCGGAGCCGCTGACCACCTCCATCACCACCCCCGCGGGCGCTGCGGCGCCCAGCCGGTCCCCCACACGTCCTCAGCCGCGCGGCGTCCGCCGCGGGGCAGGTCTTCCACGCACTGACGAAGGAGTCACCATGCGCATGAGGTTCACCGCACTCGCCGCAGCTGCCATCGCCGCGGCCACCGTCCTGTCCGGGTGCGGCGGCAGCGGCCAGGCCGCAGGCAGCGGCGAGGGCGACGGCGGCAAGCCCTTCAAGGTCATCGCCTTCACCTCGGGCAACCAGACCCCCATCGGCGCCTGGTGGGTCAAGCAGGTCCAGGCCGACGCCAAGACCAACGGCTGGGACCTGACCATGATCCAGGGCGACTTCGACTTCCAGAAGATGAACCCGCAGGTGGAGAGCGCCATCGGGCAGGGCGCCGACGCCATCTTCGACGGCTACACCGACGTCGCCTCGATCAGCTCCATCGTCACCGCGGCCAAGGACTCCGACATCCCGATCTTCGCGGTGGACGCCGGCACCGAGGCGAACGACGCCTTCGCGCTGAACGTGACCTCGAACCAGCAGGGCATCGCCGACCAGACCGTGCAGGAGATCAGCACGCAGCTGGGCGGCCTGCAGGGCAAGAACGTCATGGTCATCGGCCACGACCCGCACCCCGGCATCCGGATGCGCGCCAGCCTGGCCGAGGCCGAGCTGAAGAAGGCGGGCGCGAACATCGCCGGCGGGGCCATCCAGAAGGTGAAGTCCCCGGCCACGGGCCGCACCGAGGCGCTCGCCCTCGTCAGCGACTACCTCACGGCCAACCCGAACGGCCTGGACGCCGTCTGGGTCGGCTGGGACGACGCCGCGCTCGGCGCCGCCCAGGGCGTGAGCGAGTCCGGCTCGAAGGCCATCGTCACCGGCTGTGACGCCTCCAGCGAGGCCCTCGCCGCCATCCAGTCGGGGAGCAGCCCGCTGGTGGCCACCGTCGAGCAGCCGTGGCTGACGGTGAACAAGACCGTGGAGGACGCGATCACGGCCTACCAGAAGGACGGCACCAAGCCGTCGAAGAACTTCGACGCGGTGGCCACCACGCTGGTGACCAAGGACAACGCCGCCTCGATCACCCCGTCGGACAAGCTCGGCAGCTGACGCCCTCGCGCTCGGCCGGGCGGGGCCTCCCGTCCCGCCCGGCCGGGCGCCGGACGTCTCCACAGAGGAGATGAGCATGACACTCGAGAACAAGGTCGCCCTGGTCACCGGGGGTGCCGGCGGCATCGGGCTGGCGACGGTCCGCGCGTTCCTGCGGCAGGGCGCCAAGGTGGTGGTCGCCGACGTGGACGAGGTCCGCGCCAAGGCCGCCGCCGAGGAGGTCGCCGACGAGGGGACCCCGGGGTCGGTCGCGTCCGTGGGCGTCGACGTGTCCGTCTTCGAGCAGGTCGAGGCCGCCGTCGCCGCCGCGGTCGACCGCTTCGGGCGCCTCGACGTGATGTTCAACAACGCCGGCATCGCCGGCGGCAAGCCGCTGCTCGAGCACGACCCCGCGGTCGACTACGCCCCGATGATCCGCGTCGACCAGGACGGCGTGTACTACGGCATCCTCGCCGCCGGCCGGCAGTTCCGGGCCCAGGGCGGTGGCGGCGTCATCATCAACACCTCCTCCATCTACGGGGAGCAGGCGGCGGAGCTGGCCTTCACCTACAGCGCGGCGAAGGCCGCCGTCATCTCCTTCACGCGCTCCGCGGCGTACGAGCTGGCCCACCAGGGCACCCGCGTGGTCGCCATCACCCCGGGCCGCGTGGCGACGCCGATCATCAACCAGTTCAGCCCCGAGCTGCGGGCGCTGTTCGCCTCCGAGCTGCTGCGCAACACGATGACGCAGCCCGAGGAGGTCGCCGACGTCGTCGCGTTCCTCGCCTCGGACGCGTCGAACGTCATCAACGGCACGGTCGTGAGCTGCGACGACGGCTACTCCGTCTTCAAGCAGCGCTTCGACCTGCCGACGTTCTGAGGCCTGGCGTGTCCTCCGCGGCGGACGGGCCCGACCTCGCCTTCCACACCGCAGCCCTCCCGGTGGCGCCCGAGGGCGACGCACTGGCACCCGTGCTCCTGCGGCTGCGCGAGATCGGGTACCGGCGGGCGGTGCTGCCCCCGCTCGTGCCGGCGGACACCGACGCCGCGTCGCTGCGGACGGCCTTCGAGCGGGCGGACCTGGCGCCGATCGCCATGGTCGGCCTCGCCCCCGGCCAGGACGTCTCCTCGGACGACGACGACGAGCGCGCCGCCGGGCGCGCGGCGCTCCTCGCGGCGGTGGACCTCGCCGTCGCGGTGGGCGCGGACCAGCTCAACGGCGTCCCCTACGGGCTGTTCGGCAAGCCGGCCGCAGCTCCGGACCCCGCCGCGTTCGAGCGCAGCGCGCGGGTCGTCGGCGAGGTGGCCGACCTGGCGGCGGGCCGCGGCGTCCAGCTCACCTTCGAGGTGCTCAACCGCTACGAGGAGGGCCTGGTCAACACCGCCGCCCAGGCGGTGCGGTACGTGGAGGCGAGCGGCTCGGACCACCTGGGCATCCACCTCGACACGTTCCACATGGGGATCGAGGAGGCCGACCTCCCCGGCGCCGTGCTCACGGCGCTGCCCCACCTGCGCTACCTGGAGCTGGGGCAGTCGGGGCGCGGTGACCTCGGCACCGGAGCGGTGGACGTGGCCGGGGTCCTCCGGTCGGCCCTGGCCGGGGGGTACACCGGGCGCGTGGGCGTGGAAGCCTTCTCCCGTGCGCTGATGCCGGGCGCCGTCGCCGACGCGCTGGCCATCTGGCGCTCGCCGTACGACGACGGGCTCGGTCTGGCCGAGCGCGCGTTCCAGCTGGTGCACCACGCGGCCAGCACCCGACAGCTCCACCCGGCAGTCCCGACCCAGCAGGAGGTTCGACGATGACCGCCACCGCCCACACCAGCACCACCACGCCCGCCCCCACGGGGAGCCTCATCGACGAGGCGGCCGTCAGCGGGAAGATCTTCATCGACGGCCGCTGGGTGCAGGGAGCCTCGACGCTCGCCTCCCTGGCGCCCGCCAGCGGCGAGACCATCGCCACGGTCGGCATCGCCGGTCCTGACGACGTCGCCCGCGCCGCCGAGGGCGCCGCCCGCGCCCAGAAGGCGTGGGCCGCCACCTCGCACCCGGAGCGCGCCGCCGTCCTGCGCCGTGCCGGGCAGCTGTGGGAGCAGCACGCCGAGGAGGTCATGGGCTGGAACATCCGCGAGGTCGGCGCCATCCCGCCGCTGGCCGGCTTCGCCCTGCACGTCACCGCCGCCGAGTGCTACGAGGCGGCCTCGCTGCCCTCGGCGCCGCTGGGCACGGTGCTGTCCAGCGAGCAGCCGCGCCTGTCCCTGGCCGAGCAGGTTCCGGTGGGCGTGGTCGGCGTCATCTCCCCGTTCAACGTGCCGCTCATCCTCGGCATCCGCGCCGTCGCCCCGGCCCTCGCCCTGGGCAACGCCGTGCTGCTCAAGCCCGACCCCCGCACCGTCATGACCGGCGGGGTGGCGTTCGTGCGCATCTTCGAGGAGGCGGGCCTGCCCCCGGGCCTGCTGCAGCTGGTGCCCGGTGGCGCCGACGTCGGCGAGGCGCTCGTCACCGACCCCCGCGTGCGCGTCATCGCGTTCACCGGCTCCACCCGCGCCGGGCGCGCCGTGGGCGAGCTCGCCGGGCGCCACCTCAAGCGCGCGCACCTGGAGCTGGGCGGCAACAGCGCCTTCCTCGTGCGCGAGGACGCCGACGTCGACAAGGCCGTCAACCTCGCCACGTGGGGCTCGTTCCTCCACCAGGGCCAGATCTGCATGACCGTGGGGCGCCACATCGTGCACGAGTCGGTCTTCGACGAGTACGTCGAGAAGCTCGCTGCCAAGGCCGACTCGATGCACGTGGGTGACCCGGCCGCCGGGCAGGTGCACCTCGGCCCGCTCATCGACGAGGTCCAGCGCGACCGCGTGCACTCGCTCGTGCAGGACGCCGTCGCCCAGGGCGCGCAGCTGCGCGCCGGCGGCACCTACGAGGGGCTCTTCTACCGCCCCACCGTGCTGGCGCACACCCCGAAGGACGCCCAGGCGTACTGCGAGGAGGTCTTCGGGCCGGTGGCGTCGGTGGTGTCGTACGCGACCGACGACGAGGCGGTGGAGCTGGCCTCGGCCACCGAGTACGGGCTGTCGCTGGGCATCGTCAGCAAGGACGCGCTCGGGGCGCTGGACCTGGCCCGGCGCATCCCCACCGGCATCGTGCACATCAACGACCAGACGGTGAACGACGAGGCCAACACCCCGTTCGGCGGCGTCGGCGCCTCCGGCACGGGATCGCGCCACGGCGGGGCGCAGGCGAACGTGGAGGCGTTCACCGAGACCCGCTGGATCACCCTGCGCCGCGAGCCGGGCCAGTACCCCCTCTGATCCCTCCCCCGTGGTCGTGGGTGTCCGCCACCCTGCGAGGTGGCAGACGCCCACGACCACGGAGGGTCAGAGGGAGCGCAGGAGGACGGCGGCGCCCTGCCCGCCTCCCCCGCAGAGCGCGGCCGCTCCGAGGCTCCCCGCGCCGACGTCCACCAGCGTGCGCGCCAGCGTCCCGACGATCCGCGCCCCGGACGCACCCAGCGGGTGCCCCAGCGCGATGGCGCCGCCGTGAGGGTTGACGCGTTCGGGATCCACCCCGAGCAGCCGCGTGGAGTGCACGGCCACCGCGGCGAACGCCTCGTTCACCTCCAGGCTCGCCAGCTCGTGCGCCGAGGCACCCACCTCGGCCAGCACCCGTTCGACGGCCGCTGCGGGCTGGGCGTGCAACGAGACGTCGGGCCCCGCCACGAACGACGTCGCCAGCACCTCCGCCAGCGGCGCGAGCCCCCGGGCCGCCGCCCACCGGGCGCTGGTCAGCACGAGCGCCGCTGCACCGTCCGTGACCTGCGAGGCGTTGCCGGCGGTGATGCCTCCGTCAGCGGAGAACGCGGGGCGCAGCCGCGCGAGGCCCTCCGCGGTGGTGTCAGGGCGGACGCCGTCGTCGGAGGTCACCAGCTCGGTGCCCTTGCGCGTCGGGACCGCGAACGGCTCGACCTCTCCCGCCAGCCACTGCTCCGACGCCGCGGCGCGCCGGTGGCTGGCGGCGGCCCACGCGTCCTGCTCGGCCCGCGCCAGCCCCAGCCCGGCGTTGCGGGCCTCGGTCGACGCGCCCATCGAGCGGCGCTCGGTGGCGTCGGTGAGACCGTCGTGCTCGAGGGTGTCCACCAGCTCCAGCGCCCCGTACCGCTGCCCTGAGCGCATCGGCGCGACGTGCGGCGCCAGGCTCATCGACTCCATCCCGAACGCGACGACGACGTCGACGCGCCCGCCCTCGATGAGCGCAGCGCCGTCGGCCACGGCCTGCACGCCCGACAGGCAGACGGCGTTGAGCGTGCTCGCCGGGGTGGTCAGCGGGATCCCGGCAGCCACGGCCGCCTGGCGGGCGGGGTTCTGCCCGGCCCCGCCCTGCAGCACGTGGCCGCCGAGCACGCGCTGCACGTCGGCCGCCTCGACACCGGCGCGGGCGAGCGCCGCGCGGATCGCGTGCGCCCCCAGGTCGACGGCGGGCACGGCGGCGAAGCGGCCGCAGTACCTGACGAACGGCGTGCGGGCGTACCCGACGACGACGGCGGAGCGCGAGCCGCTCATCGCACGGCCCCCTCGAGCGCACTGCCGTCCAGGTCGGCGGTGAAGGGCGCGCCCGTGAGGGAGCGCAGCTCCTCCAGGTCCTGCCCGGGCGCCAGGCGGCGCAGGACGAGGCGCCCGCCGTCGTCGACGACGTCGACGACGTCGAAGACCGCGCGGTCGGTGATGATCCGGTCCACCACACCGACCCCGGTCAGCGGCAGCGTGCACCGCTCGACCACCTTCGGCGAGCCGTCCCTGGCGACGTGCTCGGTGAGGACGACGACGCGGGGCGTGCCCGCCACGAGGTCCATCGCCCCTCCCATGCCCTTGACCACCTTTCCGGGCACCTGCCAGTTGGCGAGGTCGCCGGAGCCGGAGACCTGCAGGGCCCCGAGGACGGCGACGCCGATGTGGCCGCCGCGGATCATCCCGAACGACGTCGCGGAGTCGAAGACGGCGGCGCCCGGCAGCAGCGTGACGGTCTGCTTGCCGGCGTTGATGAGGTCGGCGTCCTCCTCGCCCTCGTACGGGAACGGGCCCATGCCGAGCAGGCCGTTCTCGCTCTGCAAGGTCACGTGCACCCCGGGTGGCAGGTGGTTGGCCACCAGGGTGGGGATGCCGATGCCGAGGTTGGCGTACGCGCCGTCCTCCAGCTCCTCGGCGGCGATGGCGGCCATCTCGTCACGGGTCCACATCAGGCGGCTCCTTCTTCCCGGCGCGGGCGGACCGTGCGCTGCTCGACGTCCTTGGTCGTGTCCTCGACCTGCACGAGGCGCTGCACGAAGACGCCGGGCGTGACGACGTCGTCGGGGTCGAGGAACGTCTCGAGCAGGTGCTCGGCCTCCACGACGGTCACGCGGCCCGCGGTGGCCACGAGCGGGTTGAAGTTGCGGGCGGCCAGGCGGTAGCGGAGGTTCCCGGCGGGGTCAGCGGTGTGGGCGCGGATCAGGGCGAGGTCGGCGACGATGCCGCGCTCCAGCACGGCGTGCACGCCGTCGAACTCCGCGGTGGGCTTGCCCTCGGCCACCTCGGTGCCGTACCCGGTGGCCGTGTAGAACGCGGGGATGCCGGCGCCACCGGCGCGCAGCCGCTCGGCGAGGGTGCCCTGCGGGACGAACTCGACCTCCAGCTCGCCGGAGAGGTACTGCTGCGCGAACAGCCTGTTCTCCCCCACGTAGCTGGACAGGACCTTGCGCACCTGCCCTGCCTCCAGCAGCAGGCCGAGCCCCTTGCCGTCCACCCCCATGTTGTTGGAGACGACGGTGAGGTCGCGCACCCCGGTGTCGCGCAGCGCGCGGATGAGGTTGGTGGGGATGCCGGACAGGCCGAACCCGCCGACCGCCACGGTCATCCCGTCGTGGACCACTCCCTCGAGGGCCTCGCGCGCGCTGGCGCAGCGCTCCAGTGCCACAAGCCACTCCCTCGTGCTCGGCGTCGCATCTGTGCGGCGCAGCACGACCACCAGGTGGACGGCTGCGTCGCTCCGCTCCCGCACGCTACGAACGCCTCCCTCGGCACGGCAAGCGGTCGGGCGATCACGGGTGAGATCGGTCAGCACGTGCACATCGACCTCGCTACCGTTCACCAAGTGAACACGACGGCGACGGGTGGTGACCAGGCGGTGAGCCGCGCCAGCGCGGTGCTGCGGGCCGTGGGCCGCGCCCCCGCCGAGGGGCTCACCACCACCGAGCTCGCCGCGGCGACGGGCATCAACAGGTCCACCGCGCACCGCATCGCCAGCGCGCTGGCGCGCGACGGGCTCCTCGACCGACCGACCACCACCGGGCGCTGGCTGCTCGGGCCGGAGACCTACCTGCTGGGCGCCGTCGCCGCGCGCCGCTACGACGTCACGGCCCTGGCCCGCGACGTCGTGAGGTCACTGGCGGGAGCCACCGGCGAGAGCGCGTTCTACTCCGTGCGCCGCGGCGACGAGACCGTGTGCCTGCTGCGCGAGGAGGGCAGCTTCCCGCTGCGCTCCTTCGTGCTGCACGAGGGTGTCCGCTTTCCGCTCGGGGTGGCCTCCGCGGGGCTGGCGATCCTCGCGCACCTGCCCACCGCCGAGGCCGAGCGCTACCTGACCGCCCACGACCTGACCGCCGCCTGGGGCGAGGCGCACGGCGACGCGGCCCTGCGCGAGCGGCTGCGGCAGACCCGCACCGACGGGTACGCCACCAACCCCGCTCTGCTCGTGGAGGGCAGCTGGGGCATGGGCGCGGCCGTGTTCGACCACACCGGCGAGCCGAGCGGTGCGCTCAGCCTCACCGGTGTGGAGACGCGCTTCGGCCCGGAGCGCCGCCGGGTGCTGGGCCGGCTGCTGCTCGACCACGCCCACCGGCTCAGCCAGGGCCTCGCTCAGCGAGCAGCGCGCTCCGGCCAGCCGGTGTAGCCCTCCGCCAGGAACGTCCGCCCCGCGCGGCTCGAGACCAGCGAGGCCAGCTCGGCCTCCTGGCGGCGCACGTCGAACGGCGTCGCCCCCGGGAGGGCGTGGAGCATCGTCGTCATCCAGTACGAGAAGTGCTGCGCCTTCCACACGCGCGCCAGCGCCCGGCCCGTGTACTCCTCGAGGGCGTCGTCGTCGCCCTTCTTGACGGCCCGCTCCAGCAGCTCGGCCAGCAGCCGCACGTCGGCCAGGGCCAGGTTGAGGCCCTTCGCACCGGTGGGCGGCACCGTGTGCGCGGCGTCACCGGCGAGCAGCATCCGCCCGTGGCGCATGGGCTCGTGCACGAAGCTGCGGAAGCGCAGGACGGCCTTCGAGGTGATGGGCCCCTGGACGACCTCGACGCCGTTCGGCGCCAGGCGGGCGGCCATCTCCGACCAGATCCGGTCGTCGCTGTAGGCGGAGGCGTCCTCGTCGGGGTCGCACTGGAAGTACATCCGCTGCACCGACTCGGTGCGCTGGCTCACCAGCGCGAAGCCGAGCGGGGAGTGGCTGTAGACCAGCTCGGGGGCGCTGGGGGGCGCGTCGCAGAGGATGCCGAACCAGGCGAAGGGGTACTCCTTGCCGGTCTGCACCCGCGCCTCCTCGGGGATCGAGCGCCGGCACTGGCTGCGCGAGCCGTCAGCGCCCACGAGGTGGTCGCACACCACCTCCTGCGCGCTGCCGTCCGCCGCCGTGAACCGGATGCGCGGGGCGTCGGAGGTGGTGTCGAGCACCTCGGTGCCGCGCACGCCCCAGCGGACGTCACCGCCGGCGCGCTCGCGGGCGTCGGCGAGGTCGGCGAAGACCTCCGTCTGCGGGTACAGCCACGCCGACGCGCCCACGAGCTCGGCGAAGTCGATGCGGTGGCGGCCCCCGCCGAACGCGAGCTCGATGCCCTCGTGCTCGTACCCCTCGGTGAGCACCCGCCTGCTGGCGCCGGAGTCGACCAGCAGCCGGACGGTGTCGTGCTCGAGGATCCCGGCGCGCACCGTCGTGTAGATCTCGTGGCGGGTGCGGTCGTCCACCACCACGGTCGAGATGCCGGCGAGGTCGAGCAGGTGGGCCAGCATCAGCCCCGCCGGGCCGCCGCCCACGATGCCCACCTGGGTGCGGGTGGTGGTCCGGGTGCCGCCGCTCTGCGTCATGCGCCCATGGAACGCCGCGCCACCGCGATCACCAACACGGGGGTTCCGCTGGGCGGAAGCCCCGCGCTCAGAGCGCCCTCTCGGCGGCCCCGTCGCCCTCCGCGCCCACGGCAGGCGCCCGCTCCAGGGACCGGGAGATGCCCTGGGCCGCCACCTGCAGGGCGGCCACGAGCCGCGGCCGGTCGCGCGTGAGGGAGGCGACGACGACGCCGAGCGCCGCCACCACCCGTCCGCGCTGCGACACGGGCACGGCCGCCGAGCAGGCGCCGAGCCCCATCTCCTCGGCGGTGGTGGCGTAGCCGTCGCGCAGCACGAGCGTCAGCTGGCGCCTCAGGCTGCCCGGCGCGGTGATGGTGAAGGGCGTCAGGCGCGGCAGCTCGCGGAAGACCTCCTCCTGCACGGGCTGCGGCGCGTGCGCCAGCAGCACCTTGCCCACGCCCGTGGCGTGCAGCGGCAGCCGCGACCCGACGGTGGCGACAACCGGCAGCGAGGCGTTCCCGCGCAGCCGGTCCACGTAGAGGGCGCGCACGCCGTCGCGGACCGCGAGGTGGACGGTGGCGCGGGTGGCGCCGAAGAGGTCCTGCAGGTGCGGTGACGCCACCTCGCGCAGCCCTGACTGCACGGGGGCGAGCAGGCCGATGTCCCACAGGCGCCGGCCCACCACGTAGTCGCCGGACGGCGTGCGCGCCAGCGCGCCGAACTCCACGAGGTCGGCCACCAGCCGGTGCGCCGTGGGCAGCGGCATCCGCGCGCGCTCCGCGAGCGCGGTGAGCCCGAGGCGGCGGTGCTCGTCGTCGAAGGCGGCGAGCAGGCTGAGGGCGCGCGAGGTGACGCTCGCCCCCGCCGCCCTGCTGCCTCCCGCCACGGGGCGAGTCTGGCGCCGGCGGGGCCGCGGCGGGAGTGCGGGGTGGTGGCGACCACCCGAAGGGACTTCCGCTGGCCGGAAGCGGGTGCGGGTGCGTCGTGCTCGGCGGCCCTACGGTCACCGGCATGAGCAGCTCGCGGGTGATCCAGGGCGCAGCGACGCGCCACCCCAGCACGGGGCTCGTGCACCAGCACGTCATCGACGAGGAGATCGCCGAGCACCGCCGCGCCTACGAGGCCGCGGGCGCCGACGAGCTCCAGCCGCGCCGCGACTACGCGCCCTACCGCTCGAGCCTGCTGCGCCACCCCACCAAGGACCTGCACCACGCGGACCCGGAGGGTGTGGAGCTGTGGGCCCCGTGCTTCGGCGAGCGCGACGTCGACCCGCTCGAGTCCGACCTGACCATCCAGGGCGGCGGTGAGCCGATCGGCGAGCGCATGGTGGTGACCGGCCGCGTGCTCGACGGCGACGGGCGCCCGGTGCGCCACCAGCTGGCGGAGGTCTGGCAGGCCAACGCGGGCGGTCGGTACGTGCACAAGCGCGACCAGCACCCGGCACCGCTGGACCCGAACTTCACCGGCGTGGGCCGCTGCATCACCGACGACCAGGGCCGCTACCGGTTCACCACCATCAAGCCGGGCCCGTACCCGTGGCGCAACCACCACAACGCGTGGCGTCCGGCGCACATCCACTTCTCGCTGTTCGGCACCGACTTCACGCAGCGCCTGGTGACGCAGATGTACTTCCCCGGAGACCCGCTGTTCGCCCTCGACCCGATCTACCAGTCGATCGTGGACCCGAGGGCGCGCGAGCGGCTCGTGGCCACCTACGACCACGACCTCACCCAGCACGAGTGGGCCACCGGCTACCGGTGGGACGTGGTGCTCACCGGGAGCCACCGCACCCCGCTCGAGGGCGACCTCGACGTGGAGCGCAGCGAGGACGAGGAGGCCGGCCGATGACCCTCACGACGACGGGCGCTGCGGCGGCCCTGCCGCCGACGCCGGGCCAGACGGTCGGCCCGTTCTTCCACTACGCGCTCCCCTACGACGGCGACCGCCAGCTGGTGGCCCCCGGCATCCCCGGGGCCCTGCTGCTGCACGGCACCGTCACCGACGGCTCCGGGCTGCCCGTGCGCGACGCCCTCGTGGAGATCTGGCAGGCCGACCCCGCCGGTCACGTGGTGCAGCGCCACGGCTCCCTGCGCCGCGACGGCCACGCGTTCACGGGCTTCGGCCGCTGCAGCACCGACCGCACCGGCCGGTACGCGTTCACCACGCTGCGCCCGGGCTCCGTGGAGGGCGGGCTGCCGTTCTTCGCGGTGGCCGTCTTCGCCCGCGGCCTCATGCACCGCCTCTTCACGCGCGCCTACCTGCCGCTGGACGGCGCCGAGCCCGACGCGCTGCTGCGGTCCGCCGGTGACCGCTCGGGCACCCTGCTGTGCGTCGACGACGAGGACGGCCTGCGCTTCGACATCGCGCTGCAGGGCGAGCGGGAGACGGTCTTCCTGGCCCATCCCCGCGCGGGCCGGTGACCGGCTCCCCGGCAGGATCGAGGGCGTGGACGACGGCGATGACGACGACGTGCCAGCGGTGACGGGCTCCCCCGCCGACGGCCTGTGGTGGCCCGGTGACCACCGGGCGGGCGGGCTCATGGGCGGCGCCGCTCTGCTGCGCACGGCGGTGCGGGTGGAGCAGGTCTGGCTCGACGCGCTCGTGGACGCCGCGGTGGCGCCGCCGCAGGCGCGGGCGGACCTGGCCTCCCTGGTCAGCGACGTGGACCAGCGGGCACTGGCGGAGGCCTCCGAGTCGGGCGGCAACCCGGTCATGCCGCTCGTCGCGGCTCTGCGCGCCGACCTGCGCGCGGCCGGCCAGGAGACCGCGGGAACCTGGCTGCACCGCGGGCTGACCAGCCAGGACGTCATGGACACCGCCGTCCTCCTGTGCGCCCGGGAGGCCGTCACGGCGGTGCGGCGCCAGCTGGGCGCGCAGGTGGAGCGCCTCGCCGCGCTCGTCGAGGAGCACCGGAGCACGCCGCTGGTGGCGCGCACCCTCACGCAGCCCGCGGTCCCCACGACCTTCGGCGCCAAGGCCGCCGGCTGGCTCCACGGGCTCCTCGACGCCGACGACGCCCTGGCGGCGCTGCGCTGGCCCGTGCAGCTGGGCGGGGCCGCGGGGACCCTGTCCGCGGTGGTCGAGCTGGCCGGAGCCGAGCGCACCCGCGCGCTGCGCACCTCCGTGCCGGCCGCGCTGGGGCTGGACCCGTCGCCGCCGTGGCACACCCGCCGGACCCCGGTGACGCGCCTCGGCGACGCCGCCACCACCGCCACCGACGCGTGGGGGCGGATCGCCAACGACGTGCTGGCCCTGGGGCGACCCGAGGTCGGTGAGCTCCGCGACGGCTCCGCGGGCGGCTCCTCGACCATGCCGCACAAGGCCAACCCCACCCTCGCCGTCCTCGTGCGGCGCACCGCCCTGGCCGCCCCGCAGCTCGCCGCGAGCCTCCACCTGGCCGCGGCTGAGCAGGTCGACGAGCGCGCCGACGGCGGCTGGCACGTGGAGTGGCACACCCTCGCCCTGCTGCTGCGCCGCACCGCCGTGGCGGCGAGCCAGACGAGCGAGCTGCTGCGCGGCCTCCACGTCGACTCCGCGCGCATGGCCGCCCGGCTGCGCGAGCTCGACGACGCCGTGCGCGCCGAGCAGCACTCGATGGCCGCGCTCACGGGCAGACCGGCGTCCGGGGACTACCTCGGCCTGGTGGACGACCTCGTCGACGCGGCGCTCGCCCGGGCGGCCGACCACCTCGCACACCCCGCGAAGAGCACCGACAGCACCGTGCAGGAGGACCTGTGAGCACCACCCTCGTCCGGCTGGCCGGGCACGACGGCCTGCCGCTGCTCGTGGTCGGCCCCTCGCTGGGCACCAGCGTCGAGGCGCTGTGGTCCGCGGCGGCCGAGCACCTCGGCGACGCCTTCCACGTGGTCGCCTGGGACCTGCCCGGTCACGGGCGCAACCCCTGGGTGCCCGCCGACGGCACCGAGCTGACGATCGCCGACCTCGCGGCCGACGTGCTCGCCGCCGTCGACGCCCTCGCCGGACCGGGCGCCACCTTCGACGTCGCCGGTGACTCCGTGGGCGGGGCGGTGTCCCTGCAGCTGGCCCTCGACGCGCCCGCCCGCGTGCGCTCGGCGGTGCTGCTGTGCACCGGCGCGGCCATCGGCACCCCTCAGTCGTGGGCCGAGCGCGCTGCGGCGGTGCGCGCCTCGGGCACGCCGTCGCTCGTGTCAGCCTCGGCTCAGCGGTGGTTCGCACCCGGCTTCGTCGAGCGCGAGCCCGCCCGCAGCTCAGCGCTGCTGCACGCGCTCTCCCAGGCCGACGACGCCGGGTACGCCGCCGTGTGCGGGGCGCTGGCGGCCTTCGACGTCCGCGGCAGGCTGGGCGAGGTGGGCGCGCCGGTGCTCGCGCTCGCCGGCGCCCACGACGTTGCCACCCCGCCGCAGAGCCTGCGGGAGGTGGCCGAGGGCGTGCAGCGCGGGCGCCTGGTGGTGCTGGAGGACGTCGCGCACCTCGCTCCGGTGGAGGCCTCGGAGCGGGTCGCCGCGCTGGTGCGCGAGCACGCCCGGGGCGCGGCGCGCAGCGCCCTGACGCTGGCGGAGGTGCGCGACGCGGGGATGGTGGTGCGGCGCGAGGTCCTCGGGGATGCCCACGTGGACCGGGCGACGGCGGCTGCCACAGACCTCACGCGCGAGTTCCAGCAGTTCATCACCGAGTACGCCTGGGGCGGCATCTGGACCAGGCCCGGCCTGGACCGGCGCTCGCGCTCGGTGGGCGTGCTCACAGCCCTCATCGCCCGCGGCCACCACGAGGAGCTGGCGATGCACGTGCGCGCCGCGCGCCGCAACGGGCTGACCGTGGAGGAGATCAAGGAGGTCATCCTCCAGGCGGCCATCTACTGCGGCGTGCCCGACGCGAACACCGCGTTCCGGGTCGCGCAGCAGGTCCTCGCCGAGGACGGCGAGGCCTGAGGCCCCCGTCCCACGACGGACGTGGCGGTGGTCACGGGGGTGAGGTGGCGGCTCGGAGGAGGGCTGCCACGCGCTGCACCACCGGGGCCGGGTCGGCGCGGTGCGCCAGGGCGAGCGGCACCTGCACCGGGTCTCCGGCGAGCGGGCGGTAGACGACGCCGTCCAGGCGCAGCGCGCGCACGGCGTCGGGCACGAGCCCGAACCCCAGGCCCGCGGCGACCAGCGCCACGAGCGTGCCGGTCTCCCCCACCTCGATGACCTCCGGCTCGAAGCCCGCGGCGCGGCAGGCGTCGAGCACGAGGGGCTGCAGGGTCGACCGCCGGCCGGAGGGGTGCGCCACGAGGGGCTCCCCCGCCAGGTCGGCCAGCGGCACCTCGTCGAGCCCTGCGAGCGCGTGCCCCGCCGGGAGCGCCACCACGAGCGGCTCGCGGCGCAGCTCCTCCACCACCAGCCCGGTGGGCGCCGGACCGGAGGGGCGCAGCACCGCGAGGTCGAGGTGGTCGGCGAGCACCCTGTCGAGCAGGGCGGGGGCCAGCTGCTCGCCGTGGAGCACCAGCTCGACGTCGGGCAGCTCGGAGCGCACGCGCCGCGCGACGCTGGGCAGCAGGGCGTAGGTCGCCGTCCCGACGAAGCCGAGCCGCACGCGTCCGGACCGGCCGGCGGCCACGAGCGCGAGGTCAGCGGCGGTCCGGTCGAGGTCGGCCAGCACCCGCAGCGCGCGCTCGCGCAGCAGCGCGCCCGCGGCGGTGAGCTCCACCCGGCGGGTGGTCCGCTCCAGCAGGCGGGCGCCCACCTGCTGCTCGAGCTGCTTGAGCTGCTGGGACAGCGCGGGCTGCGCGACGTGCAGGCGCGCGGCGGCCCGCCCGAAGTGCTGCTCCTCGGCGAGGACGACGAACGAGCGCAGCAGCCGGGTCTCCACGACCACTACTCATGCACATCGCTTATCAGTGGCGCAACAACCGGTCTTGGACGTCGATCGATCAGCGGCCTAGCGTCATCGACATGCCCTCAGCCCACCTCTACGCCAGCGCGCGCACGCCGTTCGGCCGCTTCGGCGGCGCGATGGCCGGCGTCCGTCCCGACGACCTCGCCGCCACGGCGCTGTCCGCCGTCCTCGAGAAGGCGCCGTCGCTCGACCGCTCCCGCATCGACGACGTCGTCTGGGGCTGCGCCAACCAGGCCGGCGAGGACAACCGCAACGTCGGCCGCATGGCCGTGCTGCTGGCCGGGCTGCCCACCTCCGTCCCCGCCACCACGGTCAACCGGCTGTGCGGCTCCTCCCTCGACGCCGCCGCGCTGGCCTCGCGGAGCATCGAGACGGGCGACGCCGACGTCGTCGTCGCCGGTGGGGTCGAGTCGATGTCGCGCGCGCCGTGGGTGCTGCCCAAGCCGGAGCGGGCCTACC
Source organism: Quadrisphaera setariae (assembly GCF_008041935.1). Lineage (NCBI taxonomy): Bacteria > Bacillati > Actinomycetota > Actinomycetes > Kineosporiales > Kineosporiaceae > Quadrisphaera > Quadrisphaera setariae. The sequence goes on along the minus strand of NZ_VKAC01000003.1, from coordinate 99,829 downwards.
CCGCCGGTGACGTGACGGCGGCGTCGACGACGCTCGGCTGGCGGCTGGTGAACCCCGCGATGCCGAGCGAGTGGACCGCGTCGCTCGGGGAGTGCAACGAGCAGCTCGCGCAGCGCCTCGGCATCGGCCGGGAGCGGCAGGACGAGTTCGCGGCCCGCTCCCACCAGCTCGCTGCGACGGCGTGGGCCGACGGGTTCTACGACGAGCTCGTCCTCGACGTCCCCGGCGTCGAGCTGGCCCGCGACGAGTGCGTGCGCGACGGCTCCACCCCGCAGACCCTCGCGAAGCTCAAGCCCTCCTTCCGCAGCCCCGCCGACGGCGGCACCATCACCGCCGGCAACGCCAGTCCCCTGACCGACGGTGCCGCCGCGCTGCTCATCGGCTCGGAGCGCGCAGCCGACGCGCTGGGTGCCGCTCCGCTGGCGCGCATCGCCGGCCGCGGCGCGCACGCGCTGGACCCGCAGGACTTCGGGCTGGCTCCCGTCGAGGCGGCGGACCAGGCGCTGGCGCGCGCGGGGATCAGCTGGTCCGACGTCGGCGCCGTCGAGCTCAACGAGGCCTTCGCCGTGCAGTCGCTCGCCTGCCTGGACGCCTGGGACGTCGACCCCGACCTCGTCAACACCCGCGGGGGCGCCATCGCGCTGGGCCACCCCCTCGGCGCCTCCGGCGCGCGGCTGCTGGGGACGCTCGCCGCGGTGCTGCGCGAGCGCGACGCCCGCTGGGGCGTGGCGGCGCTCTGCATCGGTGTCGGCCAGGGCCTGGCCGTGGTCCTGGAGAACCAGGAGGCGAGCCGGTGAGCCGCACGCACTTCCACGAGGCCGCCGACGCCGCCCTCGCCGCCTCGGGCATCACCTCCGGCATGACGGTGCTCGTCGGCGGGTTCGGGATGGCCGGCATGCCGGTGGCCCTGGTCGACGCCCTCATCCGCCACGGCGCCGACGACCTCACGGTGGTGAGCAACAACGCCGGCAACGGCGACACCGGCCTGGCCGCGCTGCTGGCCGCGGGCCGGGTGCGCAAGGTCATCTGCTCCTTCCCCCGCCAGCACGACTCCTGGGTCTTCGACGGGCTCTACCGCGCCGGGAAGATCGAGCTGGAGGTCGTGCCGCAGGGCACCCTCGCCGAGCGGATGCGCGCCGCGGGCGCCGGCATCGGCGCCTTCTTCTGCCCCACCGGGGTCGGCACGCTGCTGGCCGAGGGCAAGGAGACCCGCGTCATCGACGGGCGCGAGCACGTGCTCGAGACGGCGCTGCGCGGTGACGTGGCGCTGGTCGGCGCGCACCGCTCCGACGGCGTCGGCAACCTCGTGTACCGCAAGACCGCCCGCAACTTCGGTCCCGTCATGGCGACGGCGGCCGCGGTCACCGTGGTCCAGGTCGACGAGGTGGTGCCCACCGGCTCCCTCGACCCCGAGGCCGTGGTGACTCCCCGCATCTACGTCGACCACGTGGTCGACCTCTCGTCGGGAACACCGGCGACGACCGGCACGGAGGAGCAGGGACGATGACGACGACGACCACGCTCGAGCACCTCGACCGCGGGCCGCTCTCGCGCGACGAGATGGCCGCCGTCGTGGCCCGGGACATCCCGGACGGCTCCTTCGTCAACCTCGGCATCGGGCAGCCCACGAGCGTCGCGGCGCACCTGCGCCCGGAGGCCGGCGTCGTGCTGCACACCGAGAACGGGATGCTCGGGATGGGCCCGGAGGCCCACGGCGACGAGGTCGACCCCGACCTCACCAACGCCGGCAAGGTGCCCGTCACCGAGCCGCCGGGGGCGGCGTACTTCCACCACGCCGACTCCTTCGCCATGATGCGCGGCGGTCACCTCGACGTGTGCGTGCTCGGCGCGTTCCAGGTCTCCGCGAGCGGCGACCTCGCCAACTGGCACACCGGCGCCCCGGACGCCATCCCCGCCGTCGGCGGGGCGATGGACCTCGCGAACGGCGCCAAGGACGTCCTCGTGATGATGACGCTGTTCGCCAAGGACGGATCGGCCAAGCTCGTCCCGGCGTGCACGTACCCCCTGACCGGCGTCGGGTGCGTCAGCCGGGTCTACACCGAGGTCGCGCTGTTCGACGTCAGCGGACCCGGGGTCGTCGTCCTGGAGACCTGGGGGACGTCGGTGGACGAGCTGGCCGCCCGGCTGCCCGTCCCGCTGCACCGCGCCGGCTGACCCCCCCTCCGGGCTCGCCCTGGTCCAGGGCGAACCCGGAGGGGGGTTCACGGCCGCAGCCCGGGGGGGCGTGCTGCGGCTGGTCTGTCAGGCCGGGGTGGCCAGGAGCTCGGACAGGAGCGCGTCGACCTGGGGCATGTAGCCCGCGGAGACGCCGAAGAGGCCGAGGTGCCCGGCGACGTCGTCGATGACGCGCAGCTGGCTGCCGGGGACGAGGGCCTGCTCGGCGGCGCAGTCGCGCACGGGGAAGAACATGTCCTCGCTGATGGGCATGACGAAGGTCTTGGCCGTGATGCGTCCCAGGGCGGCGGCGAGGTCACCGCCGGTGTGGCGCGCGACGTCACCGCGCTGCCACTTCCACGCCATGGTCAGCAGGTCGTTGGGGTCCATGGCCGTGAAGTACGGCTCGAGGAACTGCTCCATGAACTGCTCGACGGTCTCGAAGCCCAGGGAGCGCCACGCCTCGGTCTTGAAGTACTCCGTGGAGAAGCCGACCACGGCCCAGATGCCGGCGTGGCGCTCGAGCCCGTCCACCACCTGCTCGTGGGAGGTGTACTCCCCACCGGCGAAGCCGGGGTCGCACGTGATGGTGTCGATGAGCGCCTTGGTGAAGAGGAAGTCGTGAGGGGTGTTCTGCGCTGTGCCGGCGATGGGGGCGGCCCGCTCGACCTTCTCGGGGAAGCGCACGGCCCACTCGTAGGTCTGCTGGGCGCCCATCGAACCACCGGTCACCAGCTGCAGGGTCTCGATGCCGAAGTGCTCGCGCAGCAGCCGCTCCTGCGCGACGACGTCGTCGCCGATGCGCACGTGGGGGAACCCCGACATGGCGATGCCGGCGTTGGCCCCGGTGGCGTTGTGCGGCGACGTCGACAGTCCGTTGCCGATCTGGTCGACCACCACGATGAAGTACGTCGAGGGGTCCAGGGCGTGACCGGGGCCGATGTAGGCGTCGCGCCAGATCTGGTGGGTGCCCGAGTACCAGGTGGAGACGAGGATCGCGTTGTCGCGCGCCGCGTTGAGCTCACCGAAGGTGGCCACCGCCAGCTGGCAGTCGGGGATGACCCCGCCCTCCTCCAGCTGCAGCTCGCCGATGCTGACGAGCTCGTACTCGCCGTGGTGCTCGTGGGTGTAGTAGCTGTTCTCGATCACGGGGCGCTCCTCCAGACGTCGTCGTCCGTCACTGCGAAGGCTGCCCCCGGCCGGAGGACGGCGGAACCGGCAGCCGTCGGCCGAGCGGGGTCGCCTCCCCCGCCAGCTGGCGGGCGCGGCTCAGGGCCGGTGCGGTGCCGGAAGGTCGAGCACGCGGGAGTGCCGCAGGCGCCACCTCAGCCACGCGACACCCAGCCGTGCGCGGCCGTACCCGGCCAGCGGGTCGAAGCCCAGCGCCGCTGTGACCTCCTCGACGCGCGCGGTCATGGTCTTGTGGTGCACGCCCGCGAGGCGCGCCGCCTGCCGGACGGAGGCCGCCTGCACCAGGGCCTCCAGCGTGGTGGCCCCCCAGCCGTGGGCGACCACGGCCTCCAGCCGGTCGACGTCTCCGCTGCTGCCCGGCTCGTCGGGGAGGTCGACCAGCAGCTCGACGAGCCCGCCGAACCTGTCCACGTGCGACGTGGAGCCGCAGCCCTCGTCCCACAGGCGCAGCGCCGTCGTGGCCGTGCGCAGCGCGCGCGGCAGGTCGTCGACGGCCGTCGGAGCGCTGGTGCCGCTCGGCGAGGCGCCCACCACCTCGACCCCCTCGGGGACCACCAGCACGTGCAGGGGACCGTGCGGGGAGGGCACCACGTCCTCGGGGACCACGGGGTGCGCCGTCCAGCGGGCGAACAGCGGCGCCACCACCACGCAGCTGCGGCGCTCGCCTCGCACCCCCAGCGCGCTGGCCGCCTCGCGCCGGGCCGTCACCGGGACCGTCGCGTCCAGGAGCACCGCCATGTGGCGGCGGTCGGCCAGGGCCGCTCGACCCCTGCCGTGGCGGATGCGCAGTGCCAGCGCCAGCCGCTCCACGATGATCGCGTCGTGCGGGCCGGGAGGACCGTCGCGGTCGAGCCAGCTGACCTGGCCGTCCACGCGCTCCACCCCGGCCGGGGGCGGCGCGGGTGGCAGGAGGTCCCCGGTGCCCGCCACCCGCACCTGCAGGGGAGGGTGGTCCTGCTGGAAGCCCGCGGGGCAGCCCGCCAGCGCGGCGGCCGCGCTCAGCAGGGCCCGCGTGCCGACGTTGCCGAGCACCAGCTCGTCGAAGCACGCGATGACGCGCAGCCCGTGGCTGGCGTCGGGGTCGAGCGCCGTGAGGCGCCCGAGCAGTTCCTGCACCCGTCCATCCTCGCGCCGCGGGCAGCCCGGTGACCAGCGCCCGACCGGGCGGACCAGGGCCGTCAGTCCTCCAGGAGGCGCTCCAGCCACGCGGTCCGCACCGCCACGAGGGACCGGGCCAGGGCGGTGTGCGGGGCGAAGATGTCGAAGGCGTGGAAGCCGCCCGGCCACACGTGGAGCTCGGCGTCCACCCCGGCGGCCCAGAGCCCCGAGGCGTAGGCGACCGCCTCGTCGCGGAAGATCTCGGCCTCGCCCACGCTGAGGAAGGCCGGCGGCAGGCCGCGCAGGTCCGACGCCCGCGCCGGCGCTGCGAGGGGTGGCACGTCCGGACCGCCGACGGCGTCTCCCAGCAGCGCCCTCCACCCCGTCTCGTTGCTGGTCCGGTCCCACACGCCGACGCCGTCGAAGGCGCGCGTGGAGGGGGTGAGCCCGCGGTCGTCGAGCATCGGGCAGTCGAGCAGCTGGCCGACCAGCGCCGGCCCGCCCCGGTCGCGCGCGGCCAGCGCGAGACCGGCGGCCAGTCCGCCGCCGGCGCTGGCTCCGCCCACCACCAGCCGGTCGGGGCGGACGCCCAGCTGCTCGGCCTGCTGCGCCATCCACACCAGAGCCGCGTAGCAGTCCTCCCTCGGAACCGGGTCGGGGTGCTCGGGAGCCAGGCGGTACTCCGGGGTGACCACCACGAGCCCCAGGCGCTCCACCCAGTCGAAGACCATGTCGAGCCCGCTGAAGCGGTCTCCGAACACCATCCCGCCCGAGTGCGCGTAGAGCACTCCCGGCCGAGGGCCGCTCCGGCGCGGGTCTCGGAGCACGGAGACGGTGATGGGCGTGCCCCCGTGGCCCTCGACGGTCACGTCCTCGCTCACCACCGACCGTCCCGCCAGCGACTCCTCCAGCGGAGGCGAGGCGTAGGAGCGCCGCATGAACGGGATGAGCTCCGGGGTGATGGTGGGCGGGAAGACGCCGCCGACGACGGCCAGCCCGGCCCGGAGCTCGGGGTCGAAGCGCGGACGAGCGGCCACGGCACCTCCCTGGGTGGATGAGGAGTCGATGAGGAGTCGACGAGCGGTCGACGGTCGCGGACGGAGGACGGTGGCGGCGAGGCTACGCAGGTCGCGGGATCACGTCCGGAGGGGGCGCGTCGTCCGCCTACCATGGGGGCAACGCCCCCTGACGCGAAGACCCGGGCTCGACGCCCGGTGGTCCAGCGGCCAGCTCCAGCGCGAGCGCCGCCGCGGCAGCGGGTGACGACGTGGCGCCCCGGCGCCTCGACGCCTCCAGGAGGTGGCATTGGCCCAGGGCCAGCGCGGCGGCGACGGACGCCGCAGCAGCAACGGCAGCTCGACCCGCGGTGACACCCGCCGCGACGGACGCGGCAGCGGCGGCAGCGGCGGGGGTGTGCGCCGCGGCGCGACCCGCCAGCGCAAGGACGTGGTCGCCGTCCTGTCCGACGGCGTCCGCGAGGTCCAGCAGGCGGTGAAGACGGGGCGCCTGACGCCGGCTGTCCGCTCGCGGTTCCAGGCCGTGGCGCTGCTGCTGCGCGAGGAGCGCGCCCGCGTCCAGGGCGCGGCCATCACCGAGGCCAGGCGCTCCGAGCGGCTCAAGCGCCTCGACCAGGTGGCCGCCCAGCTGGCCGTGGCGGCCGTGCGCGACGCGGGGCTGCTGCACCTGCTCTCCGACGACGCCGTCATCGCGCCCAGCTCGCGGGCGCTGCTGCGCGAGATGCAGCGCGAGGCCGGCATCGAGCCCGCCCCGCAGGACGTCCCGGCTCAGCAGGCGACCGCGACGGCCGCCGTCACCTCGCCGTTCGCGCCGCCCACCGGCGCAGCGGCGCCCGCGGCGGCCTCCGAGCGCGCCGTGGTGCCCACGTCGGTCGCCTCCCGCCAGCTGGCCAACCCGTTCCTGGCGCCCGTGTTCACGCCCCAGCCCGACCACGCCTTCCTCCCCCGCCGCCTCGGCGGCTGGGACCTCGTCGCGGCGCTGCTGAGCTCCTTCGAGCGGGCCAGCGGCGGCGAGGCCGCGTGCATGGAGCTGCCCGAGCCGACCGCCCAGTACACGCCGGCGGGCAAGGACCTCATGCAGCACCAGGGCGAGCTGGTCGCCGCCGCCGCGCAGGGCCACCGCACCTTCCTGCTCGCCGACGAGCCGGGCCTGGGCAAGACCGCGCAGGCGCTGCTCGCAGCCGAGGCCGCGATGGCGTACCCGCTGCTCGTCGTCGTCCCGAGCGTGGTGAAGACCAACTGGGCGCGCGAAGCGGGGCTGTGGGTGCCGCACCGCTCCACCACCGTGGTGCAGGGCAGCGGTGAGAGCGTCAACGGCTTCGCCGACGTCGTGGTGGTGAACTACGAGGTCCTCGACCGCCACCTGGGGTGGCTGGGCGACTTCGGCTTCCGCGGGATGGTGGTCGACGAGGCGCACTTCATCAAGAACAAGACCTCCCAGCGGTCCCAGAACGTGCTGGCCATCGCCGACCGCGTCCGCACCCGCACGCCCGACCCGCTGGTCATGGCGCTGACCGGCACGCCGCTCATCAACGACGTCGACGACTTCCGCGCCATCTGGCAGCTGCTCGGCTGGACCGACGGCACCCGCCCGGTGCCGCAGCTGCTCGAGGCCCTGGAGGAGCTCGACAGGACCCCCGCCGACCCGGACTTCTACCCCGGCGCCCGCCGAGCCGTGGTGGACATGGGCATCGTGCGGCGCCGCAAGGTGGACGTCGCCGCCGACATCCCCTCCCGCCGCGTGGCGGACCTCCCCGTGGACCTCGACGGGCCCGCCGGCCGCTCCGTGCGCGCCGCCGAGCGCGACCTCGCGCTGCGCATGGTCGAGCGGTACCACCGCGCACTCGCGCACCGCGCCGCCGCGGGCCTGGACGGCGCGCTGGCCATGGGGGCGGAGGACGACGACGAGCGCGTCGACGTGACCCGCACTGGCGCGCAGGTACCTGCTGCCGAGGCGCCGGCGGACGCCGTGGCCGACGCGGTGCCGACCATCGGGGCCCAGACCGAGGCCGAGGCAGCCGCCCAGGCGGCGGCCGAGGCCGCCGCGGTGGTCGAGGAGGCCTACGAGGCCCTCGGCGCCACGCCTGACGCGCCCGAGCCGGTCATCGACGCCGCGCTCGTGCGGCGGGTGGCCAAGGCCGAGCTCAAGGACGGCGAGACCGGCACCGGCGAGAACGTCTTCAGCGTGGTGCGCCGCATCGGCCGGGCCAAGGCGGAGCTGGCGGCGGACTACACCGCGCAGCTGGCGCGCAGCGCCGGCAAGGTCGTGCTCTTCGCCAAGCACGTGGAGGTCATGGACGCCGCCGAGGAGCTGTTCTCCCGGCAGGGCCTGCGGTTCTCCTCGGTGCGCGGCGGGCAGACGCCGGAGGTGCGCCAGCGCAACGTCGACGCGTTCGTCACCGACCCCGACGTCGCCGTCGTCGTGTGCTCCCTCACGGCAGCCGGCGTGGGGCTCAACCTGCAGGTGGCCTCCGACGTGGTGCTCGCCGAGCTGTCGTGGACCGACGCGGAGCAGACGCAGGCCATCGACCGGGTCCACCGCATCGGCCAGACCGAGCCGGTGACGGCGTGGCGGGTCATCGCGGCGCAGACGCTGGACGCGCGGATCGCCGCGATGATCGACAGCAAGGCGGGACTGGCGGCGCGGGCGCTGGACGGCTCCGACGAGGAGGTCGGCGACTCCGTCGACGTGCAGCTGGAGGCGCTGGTGGGCCTGCTCACCGACGCCCTCGAGGAGGGCCTCACCCCCTGACCCCGCCCCCCTTCGTGATCATCGGCGTTGCGCACACCACTGCGCACGACGCCCATGATCACGAAGGGATCAGACACCGACCTCGGTGCGGACGGCGTACAGCTCGGGGAAGAACGTCAGGCTGAGCGCCCGCGCGAGGAAGTCGACGCCGGAGGAGCCGCCGGTGCCGCGCTTGAAGCCGATGGTCCGCTCGACGGTCTTGAGGTGGCGGAACCTCCACAGCTGGAAGTTCTCCTCCAGGTCCACCAGCTCCTCGCAGGCCTCGTACTCGTCCCAGTGCGCGCGGGCGTCCTCGTAGATGCGCCGGAACACGGCCACCAGCTCCGGGGTGTGCACGTGGGCCTTCGTGACGTCGCGCTCCAGCAGCAGGGGCGGGACGTCGTGGCCGCGGCGGGCGAGGAGGCGGAGGAACTCGTCGTACAGGCTCGGGGACTCCAGCAGCTCGCGCAGCTGGGCCTGCTGGGCCGGCTCGTGCGCGAAGACGGCGAGCATCGCGGCGTTCTTGTTGCCGAGCGCGAACTCCACCGCCCGGTACTGGTGGCTCTGGAACCCCGAGGAGCTGGCGAGGAAGCCGCGGAACTGCGCGTACTCGGTGGGGGTGAGCGTGGCCAGCACCGACCACTGCTCGGTGAGCGTCCTCTGGACGTGCTTGACGCGGGCGATGTTCTTCAGCGCGCCGCGCAGGTCGTCGGCGGCCAGGGCGGCCATGGCGGCGCGCAGCTCGTGGAGCACGAGCTTCAGCCACAGCTCGGAGGTCTGGTGCTGGACGATGAAGAGCAGCTCGTCGTGGTGCTCGGGCACGCTCAGCGGGTGCTGGGCGGACAGCAGCTCGTCCAGGTGCAGGTAGGCCCCGTAGGACATCTCGCGGGTGAAGTCGGTGACGACGCCGTCCTCGACCTCCCGCGTGTTCGCGCTGGTGCCGGGGGTGGGGTGTGCGGACGTCATGGTGCCTCCGGAGGTGACGGCGCGGCGGGTGCGGTCGGAGCGGAGCGCACCGGCCGGTGACGGCCCCGGTAGCGCCCACGGCTCCGGGTCCGGTCACCTCCGGGCGCGGGTCCGTCTCGGTCTCGGGAGACCTGGGTCCGCCCGACGTGCACCAGCAGGGGCGCAGCGCGAGGCGGGTGCCGCAGAAGGTAGCCCCGCGGCGCGGGCACCCACAAGGCACCCGCACCGAGGGCTGGTCGAGGATGACGAGCCCGCGCAGGCGCCCGGCCCCGACGACGAGGAGAGGTGACGTGCCCCGTCCCGAAGCACCCGAGAAGATCATCATCGACTGCGACCCCGGCCACGACGACGCCGTGGCGATCCTGCTGGCCCACGGCAGCCCGCACGTGGAGCTGCTGGCGGTCACCACCGTCGTGGGCAACCAGACCCTGGAGAAGGTCACCCGCAACGCCCTCGTGGTGGCGCGGGTCGCCGGCATCACGGGCGTGCCGTTCGCCGCGGGCGCCGACAGGCCGCTGCTGCGCGAGGTGCAGACCGCTCCGGACGTCCACGGCGAGACGGGCATGGACGGTCCCGAGCTGGTGGAACCGGACCTCGAGCTGGACCCGCGGCACGCCGTCGACCTCATCATCGACACGGTCATGGCCCACGAACCCGGCACCGTGACGCTCGTCCCCACCGGTGGGCTCACCAACATCGCCCTGGCGGTCCGCAGGGAGCCGCGCCTCGTCGAGCGCGTCAACCGCGTGGTGCTCATGGGTGGCGGCGTCGCCGTGGGCAACTGGAGCCCGGTGGCCGAGTTCAACATCGTCATCGACCCCGAGGCCGCGGCGATCGTCTTCTCCGCCGGCTGGGACGTGACGATGGTCGGGCTGGACGTGACGCACCAGGCGCTGGCCACCCCCGACGTCGTGGAGCGCGTCGCCCGGGTGGGCACGGGCCCCGCGCGGTTCGTCGGGGAGCTCTTCGAGCACTTCACCCGCGCCTACCGCGACGCCCAGGGCTTCGAGCACCCACCGGTGCACGACCCGTGCGCGGTCGCCCACGTCATCGACCCGACGGTCGTGCGCGCGGTCCGCATGCCGATCGTCGTGGAGACCACCGGCACCCACACCCTCGGCATGACCGTCGCCGACCGGCGCGCCCCCGCACCGCCGGGCTGCGCCACGTCGGCGGCGGTGGAGCTGGACCGCGAGCGCTTCTGGGACCTGGTGGTCGACGCCCTCGAGCGCATCGGCGAGCCCGGCGCCGTGAGGAGCTGAGCACGCGGAGGTCGCGCTCCCTGTGACGGAGCCGTGAAGGTCCTGCGCATCTCGGCGCTCGGCTCACGTCGGCAGCGCACCCCACCGATCGGCGGGTGAGGGCCGCACCGGCCAGCACCTGCGAAGGGACCTGCGTTGAGCCTGTCGAGCACTCGAACCACAGCCGCCTCCAGGGCTGCCTGCGCCGCCCGAGCAGCGGCACGGGTCGCCCTGGAGGCGCTGTGGTCAGAGGAGGTGCCCGAAGCCCATCGCCACGAGGTTCTCCCGCGAGGTGCGCAGGCAGTCGTACGGGTCGCGCCCGTACTGCACGTCCTGCTCGATGAAGAGGTGCTGGGCGCCGGCGGCGAGCGCCGCGGGCACCACCTCGGGCCAGTCGAGGCTGCCCTCGCCCACCTCGGCGAACTGCACGAGGTCGGTGAAGGCGCGCATGAAGCCCCCGGGGCCGCCGCTGGCCACGTCGGCCAGCAGCTGCTCGGTGGGCACGGCCACGCGGTAGTCCTTGAGGTGGACGAGGTCCACGTCTCCGGTGAGCTGGCCGAGCGTGCGCACCGGGTCGCGGCCGCCGCGCTGGACCCAGTGGACGTCCACCTCGAGCGTCAGCGAGGGCGCCTCGGCGCGGATGGTGTCGAGCAGGGTGGTCCCGTCGCGCCGGGCGAACTCGACGTGGTGGTTGTGGTAGCTGAGCGAGATGCCCTCGTCGGCGAGCCGGCGCGCGGCCTGCTCCGCCTGGCGACTGGCCGCCACGAGCGCCTCGTGGGAGGTGAAGGCGGGCAGGGGCATCATGCCGATCCGCACCCGCGTGCAGCCCAGCGCCCGCGCGTCGGCGACCACCTTGTCGGCGTCGTCGACCAGGGAGTCGTTGGGGCCGGGCCCCAGGCCCGCGGACAGCGCCCCGAAGACGGTGCCGAGCTCGTCGGCGGCGCGCCGCATCTGGGTGACGGCGTCGGCCGTCATGGGGATCTGGCTGACCTCGACGGTGTCGAAGCCGAGGTCGGACAGGCGCCGGAGCACCTCGTGCGGGCCGGTCTGCTCGACCTGCTCGCGCAGCATCATCATCTGGACGCCGATGGTCGCCACGGCTTCCTCCTCCAGGGGTCGGTCAGCGGGTCAGCGGTAGCTGATGGACTCGGCCCGCAGCAGGCCGGTGAACGCGGTGTGAGCGGTGGTGAAGAGCTCGGGGCCGGAGAACCCGCCCAGCTCGTGCGCCTGCGCCAGGTGCGGCTCGAGGGAGAAGAACCCGTCGAAGCCGTCCTCGTGCAGCGCGCGGACCGTGTCGAGCACCTCGCCGTCGCCCCGCCCCGCGGGCACCACCTCACCGGTGGCGAGATGGGCGTCCTTGACCTGCACGTACTCCAGGTGCGGGCGCAGCAGCGCGTAGCCCTCGGTGTGGGGCCGCACACCCACCTGCACGAAGTTGGCCGCGTCCCACGCGGCGCGCAGGTGGGGCGAGGCCACGCTCGAGAGCACGTCGGCGCAGCGGGCCGGTACGTCTCCGTAGATGCCCTTCTCGTTCTCGTGGAGGAAGACGACGTCGCCGGCGGCGGCCACCTCGGCGAGGGCGGCCATGCGCTCGAGCACGGCGTCGCGGACCTGCTCGGGCGCCTCGTCGGGTCGCAGGAAGAAGGAGAAGACGCGGACGTAGCGGGCGCCGAACGCCTGCGCCAGCTCCACGGCGCGGCGGGCGCGGTCGAGGTGCTCGGCGACGTCGGCGTCCAGGTGGACCTTGCCGACCGGGCTGCCGATCGAGGAGACCCGCAGGTCGTGGGCCTGCAGCACCTCGAGCGCGCGGCGCACCTGCGCCTCGTCGAGGTCGAGCACGTTGGTCCCCCACGCGGAGCGCAGCTCCAGGTGGCCCATGCCGAGGCCCCGGACCACCGAGCACTGCTCCTGGAAGTCGTCGGAGATCTCGTCGGAGAAGCCTGACAGCGTCCACATGCCGCCCACGGTGGCGGCAGGTCGCTCGCGGTGTCGCGGCGTTGCCACGTGTTGCCGCCGCCGCGGGACCAGCACGACGACGAGGACGGCGACCGACGGTGTGGACCGGGCGACGGCGGGGCAACACGTGGCAACCGCTCGGCGGGCGCAGCCGGGCGAGACGAGGCTGGTCGCAGTCCGCCGTCCAGACGAGGAGCACCCGTGCCCGACCCGACCACTCGACCCACCGGCGACGGCGGCGAGCGCAGCGTCCGCCTCGGCATCATCGGCACCGGCGCTGAGGGCAGCGCGTACGCGCAGCTGCTGCTCGACGGGCGCGTGCCGGGCGCGAGGCTCGGCGCCGTCGCCGACCTCAGCCCCGAGCGTCGCGCGGCCGCCGCCGCGTGGGGCGTCCCGGTGCACGAGAGCTCCGACGCACTGCTGGCCAGCGGAGACGCGGACGCCGTCGTCGTCTGCGTCCCCCACTACCTGCACCCGGAGATCGCCATCGCCGCGCTGCGCGCCGGCGTGCACGTGCTCGTGGAGAAGCCGGCCGGCGTGCACACCTCGCAGGTGGCCGAGCTCAACGAGGTCGCCGCGGCGCACCCCGAGCTGACGTTCGCGATGATGTTCAACCAGCGCAGCAACCCGCTGTTCCGGCGCGTCAAGGAGATCGTCGAGACCGGCGAGATCGGCGCCGTCCGCCGCTCCAGCTGGACCATCACCACGTGGTGGCGCCCCCAGGGGTACTACGAGCAGTCGGCGTGGCGCGCCACGTGGGGCGGTGAGGGCGGCGGCGTGCTGGTCAACCAGGCACCCCACCAGCTCGACCTGTGGCAGTGGATCTGCGGCGTGCCGCAGTCGGTCTTCGCGAAGGTGGCCTACGGGTTCCGGCGCGACATCGCCGTGGAGGACGAGGTGGTCGCCGTGGTCGACCACGGCGACGGCGTCACCGGCACGTTCACCACCGCCGTGCACGACCTCGTCGGCACCGACAGGTTCGAGATCCTCGGTGACCGCGGCAAGGTCGTGGTGGAGGGGTCGAAGAGCGCCACGGTGACGCGCCTCGTCGACGACGAGCGCGCCATCTCCGACGGCATGAGCGCCGAGCAGGTCCGCGACCTGTTCCGCGGCGGTTTCGACCCGAGCACCCTGTACACCCAGGAGGTGCTGGAGTTCCCCGTGGAGTTCTGGGCCCAGCACGCCGGCGTCATGGAGAACTTCGCCGCCAACGTCCTCCACGGCACGCCGCTCATCGCGCCCGGCAGCGAAGGCATCAGGGGTGTCCGCCTGGCCAACGCGATCCACCTGTCGAGCTGGCTCGGCCGGGAGGTGCCGCTCGACTTCGACGAGGACGTGTACCTGCGCGAGCTCAACGCCCGCATCCGCGCCGAGGGGACCTTCCCCGAGCGCCGCGCCCGCCTCGCTCCCTGACACCCACCTGCTCTCGCCCCGTCTCCGCCCCCCTCCCCGCCACGATCGAGCACCTGAGCGCCACACCTGCGGGCTGGCACGCAGCGAAGCGGTGCTCAGCGCGGTCCCGCCGTGCGGCGGCTCGTCGTCCTGCTCACGCACCGGCAACTGTCGGCAACTGCTGGCGGCGACCACCGGGCTCCGCCGCAGGATGAGGCCATGGCCACCGCCGCGCCGCTGCAGCTGCACGCGGACCGCCTCCTGCCCTGCGACCCGGTGGTCCGCGACGTCGCCCGTCGGCTCCACCTGCAGGTGCGTGACCTGCCGGTCGTCTCGCCGCACGGCCACGTACCGGCGTCCTGGCTGGCCGAAGACGCCCCTTTCCGCGACCCGACGTCGCTGCTCATCACGCCCGACCACTACGTCACCCGCCTCCTGCACGCGCACGGCGTGGACCTCGCCGACCTCGGGGTCGGCCGCTCCGAGGCTGATGGTCCGCTGGACGAGGCCGCCTCCCGCCGGGCGTTCCGCCTGCTGTGCTCGCACTGGTCGGTCTACCGCGGCACGCCCGTGCGGTACTGGCTGGAGGTCCAGCTCGCCGAGCTCTTCGGGGTGCGGGTGCGCCCCTCCGCAGACACCGCCGACGAGATCTACGACGAGGTGGCAGCCGCCCTGGCTGACGAGGCGTTCCGCCCGCGGGCGCTGTACGACAGGTTTGGCATCGAGGTGCTCGCCACCACCGACGACCCCTGCGACGACCTCGCCGCTCACCACGCCCTCACGGAAGACCCCACCTGGCACGGCCGCGTGGTGCCGACGTTCCGCCCCGACAGGTACCTCGAGGTGGGCGCACCGGGGTGGAACGCCCTGGCCGACCGGCTGGGCGAGGTCTCCCGAGTGGGGACCGGCACCTGGGCGGGGTTCCTCGCCGCCCTGCAGGACCGGCGCGACCACTTCCGCGCGCACGGCGCGGTCTCGGCCGACCACAGCCACGCCGACGCCCGCGCCGACAAGCTCACCCAGCCCGAGGCGAGCGACCTGTTCGACCTGGCCCGCAGGGGCGAGCTCACACCGGCGGGGGCCACGGCGCTGCGCCGCCACCTCGTGTGGGAGATGGCGCGCATGTCCGCCGAGGACGGCCTGGTCATGACGCTGCACCCGGGCGTGCACCGAGACCACCACACCCCCACGGCAGCGCGGTTCGGCCACGACGTGGGCTGCGACATCCCGCGGACCGTGGAGTTCCCGGCCGCGCTGAAGCCGGTGCTGGACGACTTCGGCACCCACCCCGTCTTCCAGCTGGTGCTGTTCACCCTCGACGAGACGACGTTCTCCCGCGAGGTCGCGCCGCTGGCCGGCTTCTACCCGTCGGTGTACGCCGGCGCGCCGTGGTGGTTCCTCGACGCCCCCGACGCCATCCGCCGCTACCGCGCCGCCGTCACCGAGACGGCCGGCTTCTCCAAGACGTCGGGCTTCATCGACGACACCCGGGCGTTCTGCTCCATCCCCGCCCGCCACGACATGGCCCGCCGCCTCGACGCCGGGCACCTCGCGCAGCTGGTGGTGGAGCACCGCCTCGAGGAGGACGAGGCGGCCGAGACCATCGTCGACCTGACGACCACCACCCCCCGGAAGGCCTTCCGCCTGTGACCACGACCACCGCGGAGACGACCGCGCGCACGCGCCTGGCTCGCTCCCTGCCCGACGCGCCGCCCGCCCCTCCGGTGCGGCTGGTGCACCTCGGGCTCGGCAACTTCTTCCGCGCCCACCAGGCCTGGTACACCGCGCACGCCTCCGACGCCCCGGACTGGGGCTACGCCGCGTTCACCGGTCGCCGCCCCGACGCCGCTGACGTGCTGGCTCCGCAGGACGGGTTGTACACGCTGCTCGTGCGCCACCCCGACGGCGACGCCGCGGAGGTCGTCGGCTCGGTGGCTCAGGTGCACGCCGCCAGCGAGCACGCGACCTACCTGGAGCTGCTGCGCCGGCCGGAGGTCGCCGTCGTCACCACCACGCTGACGGAGTCCGCGTACCTCGTGCGCGCGGACGGGCACCTCGCCGTCGACGACGACGCGCTCGCGGCCGACCTCGCGGCGCTGCGCGCCGACCTCACCGCGCCGGTGTCGACGCTGCCCGCCCGATTGCTCGCCGGCCTGGCGGCGCGCCGCGCTGCGGGGGCCGGTCCGGTCACGGTGCTCCCGTGCGACAACCTCCCGCACAACGGGACGGTGGCGCGCACGGGCGTGCTGGAGCTCGCGGCCCTGGTCGACTCCAGCGCTGGTGCAGGGCTGGCCGCGTGGGTGCACGAGCACGTCGACTTCGCCTCGAGCATGGTCGACCGGATCACTCCCGCCACCACCGACGACGACGTGCGCGCCGCCGCCGAAGCCACCGGCCTGGCTGACGCCGCGCCCGTGCCCACCGAGCCGTTCACCGAGTGGGTGCTGGCCGGCGCGTTCCCCGCCGGGCGCCCGGCGTGGGAGAGCGCGGGTGCGCTCGTCGTCGACGACGCCAGGCCCTACGAGCAGCGCAAGCTGTGGCTGCTCAACGGCTCGCACTCGCTGCTCGCCTACGGCGCGTCCCTGCGGGGGCGCACCACCGTGGCCGAGGCCATCGCCGACCCGGTCTGCCGCGGCTGGGTGGAGGAGTACTGGGACGAGGCGTGCCGGCACCTGCCGATGCCGGCCGAGGAGCTGACGACCTACCGGTCAGCACTGCTGGATCGCTACTCGAACCCGCGGGTGCGGCACCTTCTGGCCCAGATCGCCTCCGGCGGGTCGCTGAAGCTGCCGGTGCGGATCGTGCCGACGCTCCTGGCGGAGCGTGCGGCCGGGCGCTCACCTGTCGGCGCTGCCCGCGCCGTGGCGGCGTGGGTCTGGCACCTGCGCGGCCGAGGGACGCCGGTCGAGGACCCGGGCGCGGAGGCCGCGCAGGCTGCGGCGCGCTCCGGCGACGGGAGCGTCGCCGCGGTGCTGGAGCTGCTGCGGACCGGTCTCACCGACGACGACGAGCTGGTGCGCCTGGTGGCCGAGCAGGTCGACGCTCTCGCCTGACCGCCCGGGGTCGAGCACGCCAGCGCTGCCGGTCGCGGTGCGTTGCGCGGCTGCCCACCTCCGGAGGACTCCATGGCTGCCAGCACTCCCACCCCGTCCGACGCCGTCGAGCGCCTGCACCGCCGCCAGCGCCAGGACGCGCTCCAGCACGAGGCCGACCAGGTCGTCGACGACCTCGCCCTCGACGCTCTGCTGCGCAGGGTCGGGCGGCCGCACCGCGTGGGCAGCTCCCGCCTCGGGCTGGTGGTGTGGCGCGACATCGACATCACCGTGGTCTGCGACCACCTCGACATCCGCGCTGTGGGTCTCCTCGCCGGAGACCTGGTCGCCCGCGGCGACGTGCGCGAAGTCGCGGTGCGCTCCGAGGTCGGTCGCCTCAACACCGACCCGGAGACTTACCCCGACGGCATCTACCTGCAGGTCAGGGCCGCCCAGGAGGACCGCGAGGAGTGGAAGCTGGACATCTGGTTCGTCGACCAGCCCGAGCGCCAGCCCGACCTGCGTCACGTGCAGACCCTGCCCCCGCTCCTCGACGGAGGGGCTCGCGACGCCGTCCTGCTCATCAAGGAGAGGTGGGCAGGCAGGTCGGAGTACGGCACGGTGGTCTCCAGCGCCGACATCTACCGGGCGGTCCTCGACGACGGCGTGCGCGACGTCGACGGCTTCGAGCAGTGGCGTGCCGAACGGTCGGCGTCGCCCCGCTGACCACCTCCGCCCAGGACCGTCTGCGTCGACACCCTCGGCGCCACGCCCAGCACCACCAGCAGCAGCAGGGCGACCGCCACCACGTGCAGTCGCTCCGGCCGCCCCCGCACCACGTCCAGCGCAGCCGGTGGGGGGCGGGAGCGGCCATCGTCGGAGCCGCGACGCCGTCGGCTGTCGCAGGCGGTGGCTAGCGTCGCGCCCATGCCGGTCCGACCTGACCACGCCGTCACCGCGACCGACTCCGGCGGGCTGGACGCAAGGGTCCACGACTGGTCGATCGCCCAGCGCGAGTACGAGCGGATGGAGGCCCGCCGCGGCCGCCGGCACGCCTACACGCACCTCGACCCGGCTCGCACAGCGCTCGTGGTCATCGATGTGATGCCCTTCTTCGTCGACGAGCCGGACCTGCCCCACTGCCGCGGGGTCCTGCCTCAGATCGTCGCTCTGGCCGAGGCGCTGCGCGCCGCCGGCGGCACCACCGCCTGGGTGGTCTCCCCGGGCACGGGGACGCCGCCCACGCCCGCGGCCGTGGAGTTCTTCGGCCAGCGGGTGGCGGACCTGTACGCCGCCTCCGGTGGCGGCGGGAGCCCACGAGAGCGGCTGTGGCCCGGATTCGACGTCCACCCCGAGGACCTGGTCGTGGAGAAGACCGCAGCCAGCGCCTTCTTCCCCGACCGCTGCGACCTGCCCCAGCTGCTGGAGGACCGCGACATCGACACGGTGGTCATCACGGGGATGGTCACCAACGTCTGCTGCGAGTCGTCCGCTCGCGACGCCGCAACACTCGGCTACCGGGTCGTCTTCGTCGCCGACGCCAACGCTGCCGTCGACGACACCGCCCAGAACGCCACGCTCACGACCGTCTACCGCACGTTCGGCGACGTCCGCACCACGGCGGACGTCCTGGAGATGGTCTGCGGCTGACCACGAGAGGTGTCCGCAGCAGCCCACTCCCCCCTGCCGGCCAGCCACCGGGAGGCGCTGGGGCACCCGGTCACCGGTCGATCACCGGGGCGGCTCGAGCGCCAACGGCCACACGGTCGTGGAGGGGGACGCGCCGCCGTGGCGCGCGGCGAAGTCCGCCAGGACGGCGTCGCGCACGTCCTCCCCGTGCGCCATCCGCTGGACGTGGCCGAGCAGCCACGCGCCGGGGGTGCCGACCAGTCGCTGCGGCCAGGTGGTCAGGAACCCACCGGCGGACCACACGCCGGCGTGGTTGTCAGGCCCCTCGTGCTCACCAGTGGCGACGAGCCGGTGGTCGAACGCGACCCAGACGAAGACGTGCCGAGGCGCTCGAGCCTGCTCCCACTCGGCCAGCTCGTGGAACCGCACCGGGTGCAGGTGCGGTGCGGAGCGATCGGCCACAGGGCCATGGTCGCGCCCTCCTCCGGAGATCGCCCCCTGCTGGTACTGGTCCGGGCGCACTCGCCTGCAGCCGGCTCCTTCCCGAGTCGGATGACGGAACGCTGCTCAGCCGACGAAGATCTCCCCGACTGGTCCGTGCTCTGAGGGGGGGAGCTGCTGTGCCTAGGCACCTGCTGCTGCACGGCTCGCACATCGTCAAGACCGCCCTGCTCACTTCGGGGCTGTGCACGGCGGTGAGCGTGACGATCGCTGTGGCGGCCGGCGAGACCGCGTACTCGGCGTGGCTGGGGGTGCTGAGCGCTCTCGTCGGTGGTGCGTGCGGTGTCGTCGCGGGACTGGTCGCGGGAGTCGTGAGGGCCCTGACGGCTCGAGGGAGCGCCTCGGCGCGAGCGCAGCGCTGGGCGCAGGCGCTGGCCGGTGGGACCAGCGCTGGCACCTGCGCGGGACTGGTCCTGCAGGCTCCCGCGCTGCAGGAGGCCGTGGTCTCAGTCGGGCTCGTACTGGTCGCAGCGGCAGCCGTGCACCTGTCCGCGGTCGTGCGACCTGAGACCACCGCTCGCGCTTGAGGCGCCCCCCGGCGGTGCGTCTCCGGAGCACCGGTCAGGCCCGTTGGACTTCGAGAGCAGCCCCTCGAGACGGTGCACCCCGTCGCGCAGCGCCCACAGTGCCCGGTCAGTCCGCAGAAGACCACCGCGGCTCGTCGCTCACGCAGAGCTGAGCGGAGCCGTGACCCACCTGCGCGTGACGGCGACGCACGCAGCGACGAGCCCGAGCAGCGCGCCCCCGAGGAGGGCCGCAGCCGCGGGGGCCTGGTCGGTGGAGGAGACGACCCACCGCACGGCCAGTGCTGTCGCAACGACCGGCCACGTCATGAGGAGGCCCAGGGCGAGCCTTCGCCGCCGAGGCCACCGAGCAGCGACGACCAGTCCCGTCGCGGCGCAGGCCGCTGCGGTGGGCACTGCGCACGCCGCCCCCACCGCAGCGGCGAAGAAGAGGAACTCCCCGACGTCGAGGAGCGTGCCCCCTTCGAGCGCTGTCACGCCGAGCACGAGGACCACGGCGGCGAGGGCACCGGTGACGACGCCGACGGCGAGGAGGCGCGCCGCCGCGCTGAACCAGGCGGAGCTCCACACCGGTGAGCCTCGATCGACCACGGGCCCGGTCTGGCGGCCGCGTCCAGACCCCCGTCGTGCTGGCCCGAGACGCGCTGAGCCCTTCGTCGGCGGCTACCGTGGTGCAGGTGGACACCGGGCAGGCCCCCGTCAAGACCCCGGTCGACGTCCAGGACCAGCAGATGACGTCCGTCCACATGCTGCTGGGCGGCTCGCGGTGAGGTTCGGCCGCCCCACCGGACGACGCCGCGCCACGGCAGCGCAGCCGGTCGCTGAACCGCTGGTCGTGCACGCCCCGATCCCGGACGTCCAGCCGCCGCACGCCGCCCACGGCGGCGAGGGCCGCGCACCGCACCTGCCGACCGGAGCCGCAGGTGCGCGCGTCCACGGGTCGGTCCTGACCCGTGACGGCTGGCCGCTGCCCGCGGCCTCGGTCACCCTCCTGGCCACCGACGGCACGGGCAGCGCGCGGACCACCAGCGGCGCGGACGGCCGGTTCGTCCTGACCCAGGTGGAGACCGGCCCGGCGACCCTGCTGGTCGCCTGCGCCGGGCACGAGCCCCACGCCCTGTCCATCGCGGTGCAGTCCCCCGGCGCCACCCGGCCCGAGGACGTGGTCGTGGACGTCGGAGAGCTGCGCCTGGCCCGTGTGGGCGCAGAGGAGCTCCCTGAGGCCGGACGCTGGAAGATCGACCCCGACCACACCTCGCTGGTCGCCACCGCCCACCACCTGGGCCTGTCCGCGGTCAGCGGGCGCCTGTCCGTGGTGGAGGGGGTCATCGAGGTGGCGGAGGTCTTCAGCGGCTCCTCGGTGGAGGTGCGCATCGACGCCGCCAGCGTCGACTCCGGCGTCGCGGCCCGGGACGCGCACCTGCGCAGCGCCGACTTCCTCGACGCCGAGAACCACCGGTGGATCACCTACGAGGGGCGGGGTCTGCTGCCCGACGGTGCCGGGGGGTGGCAGCTGGACGGTCACCTGACGCTCAACGGGACCGCCCGTCCGGTGCCGCTGCGGCTGCGGTGCACCGGCACCGGGACCGACCCCTGGGGTGGTCACCGGGTCGCCTTCCAGGCCACCGCGCAGCTGAGCCGCGACGACTTCGCGATGAGGTGGAGGGAGGCCTTCGGCCTGGGAGTGGCGATCTTCGGCACCACCCTGCGCATCACCATCGACCTCGAGGCCGTCCGCGAGACCTGAGCCGCTCCCGGATCAGCGCGCGAGCACCGCGGAGCGGGCGGCCCGGACGGCCAGGGAGCTCCCGAGCAGGGCCAGCACCACCGCCGCAGGCACGGTGACGACGAGCTGCTCGCGCGCGGTGCACGCGCCCCAGGCCCAGGGGGTCACCAGCCACAGGCGCTGCTGCAGCCCGGTGCCGCCGACCAGCGCCGCCAGCAGCACCCCACCGATCCCGGTCCCGAGGGCGGCGGCAGCGCCGAAGCGCACCACCAGCCACAGGGACCCGCAGACCAGCAGCGTTCCGGTGACCGCGCAGGCCAGGAGCAGGACCACGACGACGCTCCCCGGCAGCCCACCCGCGGCGAGGACCGCCCCCACCGCGAGGTCCATCAGCAGTCCCACGGCGACGGTGGAGACCACGACCGCTCGAGCGGGGCGGGACGTCCCCGTCGGCCGGCTCGCGACAGCGACCCACCCCTGGGCCACCGCCCCCCACACGACCAGCGGCAGGACGGCGGCCGCGGCCGGCAGCACGAGCAGCGCGTACAGCTCTGCGGCAGCCTCCACCCCCTGCCACGGCACGACCAGGGCGACGAGGAGCACGGCGGCGACGGGCACCCACCCGACCGCGGTCCAGCGGGTCGCCCGGAGCACCGCGGCCAGCACCCGTGGCCTCCCGGGCACCGCATCCGACCGCGTGCCCGCTCGGTCCGCGGGGCGGGCTGCGCGCGGAGTCCACGCGACCCGCGCCGCGGACGACGTGGGGGCCGCCGCTCGCGCCTCCACCCGCCGCCCGAGCGGGGCTCGGAGCGGTCGGGGCGAGGGCACGAGCACCACCGGCAGGGCCAGGAGCGCACCCAGCAGCGCCGCAGGCCACGGAGAGGCCGACGCGAGGGCGGCACCGGGCTCCAGCGCCACTCCGTTGGCGTGGGTGCCGATGAGGGGCAGGGCGCCGCGCACCAGCCAGGCCGGCGGGACGACCACCCACGCCGGGGACTCGGCGGTGAGCAGACCGGTCATCGTCCAGGCCGCTCCGACGGCCATCGCGGGCAGGCGACCGACCCGGCCCGCCACGCGCAGCACGAGCGCCACCAGGCCCAGCTGTGACAGCCCGAGCACCGCGACCAGCTCGAGCGCGCGCAGCCACGGCGGCGGCCCCTCGAGCAGCGCGGCCGCGACCGTGAACGGCGTCGCGACGGCGAGCGCGTTCATCACCAGGACGAGCGCGGCGAGCACGGCGAAGCGGCTCGTGCGTGCGGTGACGGGCCTCAGCGGGCGCCACAGCGTCCCCCCGCCGCGGTCGCGTCGGTCGGCGTGGCAGACCGTGGCCACGAGCAGCGCGGCGCCCAGCGGCCCGAGGAAGACCACCCACAGGTTCTCGAAGGCCAGCACCCGCGGCCAGGTGCGGTTGAAGCCCGAGGCGAGGAACAGCGCGCTGACGAGCCCGCCGAAGGCGACGCCGAGCAGCGGCAGGCGTCCGGCGGCGCTGCGGCGCCAGCGGTGGAGCTCGGACCGCAGGGCGTCCTGGAGCCGGGTGGTGCCGCCTGCGGCCGAGGCCGCTGGCGCGCTCACGCGGCCCGCTCGCTGGTGCGGGTGAAGTAGGCGCGCTCGAGGTCGCCGTCGGGGGCGAACTCCTCCGCGGTCCCTTGGAAGAGGAGCCGACCGTCGACGATGAGCCCGATGTCGTCGGCGACGTGGGCGACCTCGGCGAGCAGGTGGCTGCTGACCACGACGCTGCCGCCGTCCGACGTCCGCTGGGAGACGAGCTGCCGCAGGGCTGCGATGCCCTCGGGGTCCAGGCCGTTCTGGGGCTCGTCGAGCACCAGCAGGTCGGGATCGCCGAGCAGGGCGGTGGCGAGCGCGAGGCGGCCCTTCATCCCCGTGCTGAAGCTGCGGGCGCGAGCGCGGCCGGTCCCGGTCAGTCCGACCTGCTCCAGGGCGCGCTCGGCGTGCTCGTCGCCCAGCCCCAGCAGGAGCGTGTGCACCCGCAGGTTCTGGCGAGCCGACAGGTGGCCGTACAGGCTCGGACCTTCGATGCTGGCGCCGACGCGGCGCAGGGCGGCGCGCGAGAACGGCTCGCCGAACAGCTGCACCCGTCCTGCCGACGGCGCGAGGAGTCCGAGCAGCATCTTGAGGGTGGTGCTCTTGCCGGCCCCGTTCGGACCGAGCAGCCCGTAGGTGCGCCCCGGCCTCACCCGCAGCGAGACGTCCCGGACCACGGCCCGCCCGCGGAAGGCTCGGGAGAGGCCGGTGGTCTCGACGGTCAGCGGAGGCGCCGCGTGCCGGTCTGCGGGCGTCTGCGCTGGTCCGTGCGAGCTCGTCGTCGTCATCCGCTACCTCCTGTAGCAGTGGGGCGGGCGCCCACCCTGACATCTGCGACGCCGTGTAGCAAATGGCCGCGCGGCTCGGCCCGCGCCGTGGCGCGCCGCGTCCCGCCGCCTCAGAGGAGGACGACGACGACCCCCGCCAGGCACACCGCGCTCGCGCGCACCGCCCACGCCCGCCCGCGGTTCCTCACCGGCGCAGGCGCACCGAGCGCCTCGACCCTGAGGAGCAGGGAGCGGCCGGGGTCGGTGAACGCTGCGACTCCCATCGGTGACGGCCCGCTCCTCGCGCCGACCGCGACCGACAGCGCGCGGGCGACAGCGGCCGCCCCGTGCCGCGCCCGGGCGTCGTCGTCCGCCCACAGCTCCCCGGACAGCGCCAGCTCCGCGAGCACGGCACGACGCCCCGGCACCCACCACCAGGCGCGCAGCGCGCAGGTCGCCAGGAACACCCACAGGGCGTGCCGGTGGCGGCAGTGGCACCTCTCGTGCTCCACCACCGCGTCGACCGCGGACGCCTCGACGACGTCGATCCCCACGAGGACCCGCGGGCGGAGGAGCCCGACGCTGCTCGCCACGAACCCCCGCTCGTGCACCACCCCGTACCCGGCGTCGCGCACCACCGGGAGCCGCCGCGCGCGCACGGACGCACGCCGGGCCTGGAGGCCACCGCACGCGAACGAGACCGCCAGGGAGAGCAGCGGCAGCACCCAGAGGACCGTCAGGGCCGCCGCGACCGGCCGCGTCACCTGACCGACGCCCACCGCACTGGTGACGCCCCAGGCGATGGGAGCGCGCCAGGGCAGGGCGTCCCTCAGCGCCAGGCCCGGCAGGTACGGCACGAAGAGCGCGAGGGCCGGGACCAGGGCCGCGGTGGCCGCGAGGAAGAACCGCTCGCGAGGCGCCAGCCGACGCCGCCACCGGCCCGCGAGGCGCCACGCGCCGAGCACCACGACAGGGCACCACAGGGTGAGCACCACCTGCGGGTACCCGAGCCACGACCAGTCGCTCACCGCCGCTCCTCGTCAGCGGCGATCCGGTCGAGGAGGGCCTTGAGGTGGGCGAGCTGCTCGGGGTCGCCCTTGACCGCGTCGACGAAGTGCACCACCGCGAGGGGCCCGAAGTCCTCGACGAGGCGCTGGCTCGAGGCAGCGGCCAGGGAGTCCGCCACCTCCTCGCGCGTCGCGGCCGGCCAGTAGACGTACGCCCTCGACTCCTTGCGCCGCCGCAGGTGCCCCTTGGCCACGAGGCGCTCCATCACCGTCTTCACGGTCGTGTACGCCTGTGGGCCGTCCACGAGGCGGCAGCACTCCGCCACGTCCAGCGGAGGGCTGGACCAGCACGCCTCGAGCACCGCGAGCTCCAGCGGTCCGAAGTGCGCCGCCAGCCGGGAGTCCTGGGGACTCGTCATGTGACAGAACGTAGCAGGAGCTGCGGGCCCCCGGTCGAGGTCGCTCAGCCGGTGGGCCGTGGGGCCGGTGCCCGACGCGCAGCGCTCCCACCCGCGGCGGCCGGCGCCGGCGCAGGGCCCGTCGAGGCCCTCACCACCAGCCACGCCGGGAGCAGCACGGGCTCGCCGGTGGTGCCGTCAGGGGCGCTGGGACGCGCGGTGTCGCGCCGCGAGGAGACCAGGTGGCCGACGGCGGACGCGCCCATGTCCACCGTCGGTGCGGCGATGGTGGTGAGCGGTGGCCTCACGATCTCGGCATCGACGATGTCGTCGAACCCCACCACGCTGACGTCCGCGGGCACGCGCCGTCCCGCAGCCGTGACGGCCTGGATGAAGCCGATGGCCATGAGGTCGTTGTAGGCGATGACCGCCGTGGTGGGCCGCTGCTGCCACGCCGCGGCCGCCGCTCCCCCGCCGCGCAGCGTCGGCAGGTGGGGGCCCACGCGCACCACGCGCACGTCCAGCTCGAGCCCGGCCTCCCTGAGGCTGCGCCACCGCGTGCCGTCGGCGTAGGAGGCCTCCGGGCCGGCGAGGTAGGCGATGGACGTGTGCCCGAGCCCCACGAGGTGCTCGGCGGCCTGCGTGATGGCGCGCCCGTTGTCGCTGACCACCGACGGCACCGACCCGACGGTCCGGTTGAGGACGACGACGGCGCGGCGCTTCGCCACGGCGCGGATCGCCTGGTCGGTGAGCCGCGAGGACGCGAGGACGAACCCGTCGACCGTCGCCTCGAGGCGGGCGAGGGCCCGCTGCTCGACGGCCTCGGACTCCTGCGTCTCGACCACCGCGAGGGTCAGGTCGTGCTGGTCGGCGGCGCGCTCGGCCCCGCGGACCACGCCCACGAACACGGGGTTGGCGATGTCGGCCACCACCACCGCCAGCACGCCCGTGCCGCGCTGCGACAGCGGCAGCTCGATGCGCGAGGAGCGGTAGCCCAGCTCCGCGGCCACGCGGCGCACGTGCTCGGCGGTCTTGAAGCTCACCCGCCCGGGCTTGGACAGCGCGCGCGAGACGGTGGAGGCGGCGACCCCGGCTGCCGCAGCGACGTCGTAGATCGTGACCTCGGCGCCCTCGCCGTCCCCCATCGCGCCCTCCCGGACCAGCTGCTGGCGGACGCTAGCAACCCCTCGCTCCCCTCGAGCGGCGCGGCTCGGCTCGGCCGTCCGCACGGCGCGGGCGCTCGACCTCGGCGGGCCCGTGGGGGCGTCGAGGACGAGCGGGGTGGGAGTCAGCGGGTTGCGAGCAGCTGCGCGACCGACAGCACGGCGGGCAGCGTCAGGACCGACGCGACCGTCTGCACGGCCGTCAGCGAGGCCGTGAGCGGTGCGTCGCCTCCCAGCCGCGCGGCCAGGACGTACGACGACGGGGCGGTCGGGAGCGCGCACGCCAGGACGACGCCCGTCAGCGCCGCCCCCGCCACCCCCAGACCGGTGGCCGCCCAGGCCGCTGCCAGCGGCAGCACCACGAGCTTGACGCCGCTGACCACGAGCACGGCGGCGACCTCGGAGCGGCGCAGCCGCAGCCGCAGGGCGGCACCCGCCACGAGGGTGCCGCAGGCCAGCGCGGGCGCGGAGAGCACGTCCAGGCTCGCGACCACGGGCGCGGGCAGGGGCACCCCAGCCGCGTTGACGAGCAGCCCCGCGGCGCACCCCAGCACGAACGGGTTCGTCACCACCTCCCGCGGCAGCGAGGGCCGCACCCCCGCCACCTGGTCCCCCAGGCGGGTGAGCGCCACCACGCTGATCACGTTGACCAGCGGCACCACCAGGGCGCCGGCCAGCGCGAAGGCAGCCACCCCGGCGGCACCGTGCAGCGCCGAGGCGAGCAGCAGACCGACGTAGGTGTTGAGCCGGATGCTGCCCTGCACCAGCGAGGCGAGACGGGGCCCTGGGGCGCGCAGCACCAGCCCGGCGCCGAGCACCAGACCGGTGACGACGACGATCGGGACGGCCGTGCTCAGCGCGAGGGAGGCGGCCGGAACGGCTCCCAGGTCGGTCTGCCCGATCACCGAGACGAACAGCGCCGGCGTGAACACCCAGTACACGAGCCACCCCAGCCCGCTCCAGAGCTGCTCGTCGCGCAGCGCCCAGCGCCGCAGCGCAGCACCGGCCACCAGGAGCAGGACCACGGGGACGACCCCGGTCCCGACCAGGGCGGTCAGGTCTGACACCACGGCGGCACCCTCCCACCCCGCCCACCCCGCCCGCGCAGGGGTGGACCGGGCTGCGGCATCCTCGGGCGACCGGACCACCAGCACGTGGAGGAGCCGTCCGTGACCGCCGCCACCCCACCGGCCAGTCCCCGCGCCCCGCGCGGCGGGCTGCGCCTCAAGCCCGTCGAGACGCTGCTCGCGCAGCAGTCCGACGAGCGCGCCGGCGGCCTGCGCCGCTCCATGGGCCTGTGGCAGCTCACCGCGCTCAGCATCGGCGCCACGCTGGGCACGGGGATCTTCGTCATCCTCGGCGAGGCCGCCCCCCTGGCCGGGCCCGCGGTGGTGCTGTCCTTCGTGCTGGCGGCGGTGACCGCCCTCTTCTCGGCGCTGTCGTACGCGGAGCTCGCCGGCACCATCCCCGTCTCGGGCTCCTCGTACTCCTACGTCTACGCGACCATGGGCGAGGTCGCGGCGTGGGTGTGCGGGTGGTGCCTGCTCCTGGAGTACGGGGTGTCCGTCTCGGCGGTCGCCGTCGGGTGGGGCGCCTACATCGACGACCTCGCCCGGGCGACCGTCGGCACCACCCTGCCGGAGGCCCTGTCCGGCCCTCCGGGGGACGGCGGCGTGTTCAACGTGCCGGCCGTGGTGGTGGTGCTCCTGGCGATGGCGCTGCTGCTGCGCGGCACGCAGGAGAGCGCCCGCGTCAACACCGCCGTCGTCGTCCTCAAGGTGGCGGTGCTCGTGTTCTTCTGCGCGGTGGCCTTCACGGCCTTCCGCGCGGGCAACCTCGCGCCCTTCGCTCCGCTCGGCGCCGCCGGCGTCACGGCCGCCGCCTCCCAGGTGTTCTTCTCCTACATCGGCTTCGACGCCGCCTCCACGGCCGGCGAGGAGGCGCGGGACCCGCGCCGCGACCTCCCGCGGGCGATCCTCATCTCGTTGGTGGTGGTCACCGCCGTGTACTGCCTCGTGGCGCTGGCCGCCCTCGGCGCGGTGCCGTGGCGGCAGCTGGACGGGTCCGAGGCGGCGCTGGCGGACGTGCTGCGCAGCGCCGTCGGCAGCACCTGGCCCGCCGTGCTGCTGTCCGTGGGCGCGGTGGTCGCCATCGCCAGCGTGGTGTTCACCGTCTACTACGGCCAGACGCGCATCCTCTTCGCGATGTCCCGCGACGGGCTCGTCCCGCGGGTCTTCTCCCGCGTCAGCGGCCGCCAGCGGGTGCCCGTGGCCAACGTGGTCATCACCGGGGCGGTCGTCGCCGTGCTGGCGGGCGTGGTGCCGCTGGGCGAGCTGGCGAACGCCACCAGCATCGGCACGCTGTTCGCGTTCGCGCTGGTGAACGTCGGTGTGCTGCTGCTGCGGCGCAGCCGTCCCGACCTGCCGCGCACCTTCCGCACGCCGCTGTTCCCGGTGACGCCGCTGCTGGGCGTCGCGCTGTGCGTGCTGCTCATGGTCGGGTTGCACGGGACGACGTGGGTGGTCTTCGCCGCGTGGATGCTGCTGGGCCTGGCGCTGTACGCGCTCTACGGGCGCAGGCGGTCGGCGCTCGCGCGCCAGCCCTGACAGGCGGCCTGCCAGGCGTCGGCGCGTCCCCCCGAGGGGAGCGGTCGAGGTCCTCGGCCGGGCCGCACGGGACGGTCGGCGTCCGCCAGGATGTCGAGCGACAGCCGCAGCCGTCCCTCGCCCGAGGGTCCGCACCCGGAGGTGACGTGGAGTCGACGAGCAGGTGCCACGGGCGGCAGGGACTGCGTCGCCGGTGCGCCCTGACCACCCTGCACGCGGGTGACCACCGCACCGGCGAGAGGACGTGGCCGCGCAGCCCGCGCGAGCAGGCCGCCTACGAGCGCCAGCTCGAGGAGCTCAGGGCTCTGCGCGACCAGGCCATCGGCTGGCAGCGGCGCGCCCAGGGGTAGCCCTCCCGGGCGTCACCTGGACGCCCGCCCGGGCGCCGTCAGGGGCTCGGGCGCACGGGGCGGCGCACCGGGACCTCCTCCACCCGCAGCTGCGGCGTGGTGCCGTGCTCCCACGCGTCGGCGCCCGGCACCGGACCGCCCACAGCGACGTCCGCGCGCTGGCGCCGCTTGCGCTCGGCCGAGACGCCCAGGCGCTGGTCGCGGGCCCGCAGCAGGTCCGGGCGCAGCTGGCCGTCACCGGTGAAGGCCATCATGAGCTGGGGCACCCCCAGGGGCACCTCGTCGTCGCGGTCGTACTGCCAGGTGTGGAAGGTCTTGCCGTACGTGCCGGCGAGGTGCTCGACGTGGGCGTGCTCGGCGGCCTGCGGCACACCGGGCGCCACGAGCGTGCCCGAGCGCACCTCGTGGCGGTGGCTGTGCCACAGCCGCTTCTCCTCCTCGGGCAGCGACCTGAAGCGCTCCTCGCTGACGATGTACTCCACGCCGATGAGGCGCGCGTCGGGCGCGTCGCTGTCGTAGATGACGCACTGGTGCAGGCCGGGCCTCCGGTGGCTGCACAGGTGGGTCGCCTCCACCTGGCGGCCGAGGTCGTCGGCGTAGAAGTGGAACCCGTTGAGGCAGGTGCTCACCGCCTCCAGGGGCCGCTTGCGCTGCAGCACCCCGGCCGCGGTGTCCAGCGCCCGCAGCCGCAGCGACGTGCCGTGGCTCCCACGGGCCACCCCCGCGACCCTGCGCGCCAGGACGACGCCAGCCGCCAGGGCCGCTCCGGCCGCGAGACCTCCGAGCGCCCTTCCGTCCAGCAGGGCGGGCGCCGCAGGAGTGCGGGCGGGGGACGGGGTCCAGGTGCGGGTCATGACGGCCTCCTCGGCTGCGGCGGGCGCCGGTCGCTCGAGCCCGCCGGAGGCCCCCTACCCCGCAGCCGGTCCGGGCACCGCCGTCAGGCGCGGGCCGAGCCGCGGTGAGCCGTCAGGAGCTGACCTGCTGCACCAGCTGCTGGATCCAGGGCCAGATGTCGCGCCCCCGGTCCACGGCCTGGTCGGCGGTGGCGATGATCGGCCACACCGACACCACCAGCGACACCAGCCAGGCGACGACGACGAGCGTCCACGACGCCACCGGGAGCCGCGACAGGGCCGCCGCCACCAGCAGCCCCAGGGCCAGCAGGTACCCCAGCACCACCACAGCGGTGATGGAGCCGACGGGGATCGACAGCAGCGGCCCGGCGCTGGCGGCGGCGGCGACGAGCCCGAGCACCGGTCCGAGCACGAGCAGTCCGGTGAGGACCACGAGCGCGGCTCCGACGCCGGCGGCGACGAAGCGGGTGGGCACGCGGCGGCGCTGCGCCGCGCTGCGGGACGAGTACGACACGGAACGAGCCACGACGGCCTCCTCGGTCTGGAGCCGGCGGCGCAGACGTGGCGCCGCAGCCACCGCGCCGACGCGGCGACCTCCTGTTCTTACACCGTAAGGAACAGCCCCGCCCCTCGAGGCGAACGGGGTCATCCGCGGCTCGGCGGGGCGCGCGAACGCCCGTCGGTGCCGCATCATCGCCGGGTGCGCCCCACCCACGCCTCCAGCGCCATCCGCGCCAGCCTCGGCCTGGAGCAGGTGCCCGTGCTGCTGGTCGAGGACGACGCCAGGCTGCGCGCCGCCGTCTCCCGCGCCCTGGGCGAGGCGGGCGCCCGCGTGCACGCGACCGGCACCGGGCAGGGCGCCCTCGCCGCCGCCGGCCCCGGCCCGACCTGCCCCTACGCGGTGGTGGTGCTCGACATCGGCCTTCCCGACTCCGACGGCCGCGACGTCTGCCAGGCGCTGCGCAGCCGCGGCATCACCGCGCCGGTGCTCTTCCTCACCGCTCGCGGCCAGGTGGAGGACGTCGTGTCCGGCTTCGGCGCCGGAGGGGACGACTACCTGTCCAAGCCGTTCCGCACCCCCGAGCTGCTGGTGCGCCTCGGGGCGCTCGCCCACCGCCCGGGCTCCGCCACCGGGACGGTCCCGGCGCCGGAGCCGGTGCCCGACAGCGCCAGCGCGACCGGCGCCGGTGCGCCTGCTGCGCTGCGCCTCGACCCTGTCGGGCACCGGCTGGTGGGGGTCTCGGAGCAGCCGCTGACCCCCACCGAGTACCGGGTGCTGGCCGTGCTGGTCAACGCCCCCGGCGAGGTGGTGCGGCGCAAGGCCCTCGCGGCGGCCGGCTGGTCGCACGGCGCCATCGTCTCGGACAACACCCTCGACCAGTACGTGGCGAGGCTGCGCCGCAAGGTGGCGGCCGCCAGCGACGGCCAGCACCAGATCACCACGGTGCACGGCGTCGGTCACCGGTTCTCGTGAGCGCCCCGACCGCGGCGGGTGGCGCGCCGGCTCGCGACCGCCCTCGAGCGCGGTGGCAGCCGCGGTGGTGGGTCCGGCGCGGCCCGGGGAGCCTGCGCAGCCGCGTCGCCTGGTCCGCCACGGCCGTGACCGCCGGGTGGGTGCTGGCCCTCGGCGTGGGCGGGAACCTGCTGGTGGCCGCCTCCCTGAGCCGCGCCGCCGACGACTCGCTGCTCGCCCGCGCCGAGGCGGCGTCCTCCGCCGTCCAGATCGGGCCCGACGGCCTGCTCAGCGTCATCGGCCCCGACGACGACCGCGCCCTGGTCACCGGCACGTGGGTGGTGGACGCCGGCGGGGTGGTGGTGAAGGCGCCCTGGGGCGCCGGCGAGGAGGCCACCGACGGCGCGGCGGCGCTGGCCCGCGACGCCCTGGCCGGGAGGGGCACGGGCGCGGAGGGGTCCCTGGCGGGCACCGTGGACCTCGACGACCCGGTGCGCCTGGTGGCGCTGCCGGTGCAGCGGGACGGCGACGCCGTGGGCGCGGTGGTGACCAGCGCCTCCCTCAACCCCTACGCGCGGCTGCGAGACACCGCCGTCGTCGCCAGCGCCGTGCTGGGGCTGGGCCTGCTCGTGGTGGTGCACCTCGTGCTGCGGGCGGCCCTGGGCCGGGCCCTCGCGCCGGTCGCGCAGATGAGCGCGCAGGTGGAGCTGTGGAGCACCGACGACCCGGAGCAGCGCCTCGGCCAGGAGCACCGCCCGACCGAGCTGGCCGAGCTGTCGGGGACGCTCGACGGCCTGCTGGCCCGCATCGCTGCGGTGCTGCGCCACGAGCGGCTCCTCACCGCTGAGCTCTCCCACGAGCTGCGGACCCCGCTGGCCCAGCTGCAGGCCGAGCTCGACTGGCTGCGCGCCGACGAGCGCACCGCCGACCAGCGCGAGGAGTCGCTGGCGGTGCTGGACGCCTCCGCCGCGCGCATGCGCGGCGTCATCGACGCGCTGCTCGCCTCGGCGCGCACCAGCGCCGCGACGGCGGGCCGCTGCGACGTGGCCTCCGCCCTGCGCGCCGCCGTCGAGGAGGTCACCGGCGGCCCGGTCGCCCGCGCCGACCGCCCCCCCGAGGACGACGACGTCGCGGTGTCCGTCGAGGTGCCCGCAGGGCTGGTGGCGGGTGTCGAGACCGCGGTGCTCGAGCGGGCGGTGGCGCCGCTGGTCGCCAACGCGGTCCGGCACGCGCGGCACCGGGTGGTGGTCAGCGCCCGCCGCGACGGCCAGGACGTGGTGGTCGGCGTCCACGACGACGGCGAGGGCATCCCCGCCGCCGTGGTCGGCAGGGTGCTCGAACCGGGCTTCCGCGCCGACCCCTCTGACGGGCACCCCGGTGCCGGGCTGGGCCTGGCCCTGGCGCAGCGCCTGGCCAGCGGCGCCGGCGGCGCCGTGGTGCCGCACCCCGCCGGACCGGACGGCGGCGGAGCGGTGGACCTCGTGCTCCCCGGCAGCTGAAGGCGCCCCTCGGGCGAGCGCCGGGCCGTCCGGGCGCCCACCTCGGAGGCTGCTCAGGAGGTTTTCAGGAGCGGCGGCGCACGCTGCCCGGGCAGGGTCGTGAGCCCTGCGCCCCGACGCCGCCCAGGAGACCGCTGCATGACCACGCCTCCGACCACCACGCCTCCGACCACCACGCCTCCGACCACTCCCCGGACCACGCGGACGCCGCGCCGCCGCAGCGGCGGCTGGACGACGGGCTGGACGACCGCCCGTACCGCGAAGGTCCCCGAGATCACCGCCGTGTTCTGGCTGGTGAAGGTGCTCACCACCGGCATGGGCGAGGCCGCCTCGGACTACCTCGGCGAGACCAGCCTCGTGCTCGGCGGACTCGTGGGCGTCGGATCGCTGGTGGGCGCGCTGGCCTGGCAGCTGCGCGCCCGGGAGTACTCCGCGGTCCGCTACTGGACGGCCGTGTCCGCGGTGGCGGTCTTCGGCACCATGACCGCCGACATCACCCACGTGGTCACGGGCCTGTCCTACGCGGTCACGACCGCGGCGTGGGCCGTCGTCGTCGCGGTCCTGTTCACCGCCTGGTGGAAGGTGGAGGGGACGCTGTCCATCCACGCCGTCGACTCCACCCGCCGCGAGTGCTCCTACTGGGCCACGGTGCTGGCCACCTTCGCCCTGGGCACCGCCGCCGGTGACCTCACCGGCCTGGCGCTGGGATGGGGGTTCCTGGCCTCGGGGCTGCTGTTCGGCGCGGCGATGCTGGTGCCGCTGGCCGCCTGGCGCCTGGGGCTGAGCCCGGTGGTGGCGTTCTGGTCCGCGTACGTGCTGACCCGCCCGTTCGGGGCTTCGTTCGCGGACTGGCTGGGCAAGCCCGCGCACGTCGGGGGCGGTGTGGGGCTGGGTGACGGGCTGGTGACCGTGGTGGCGCTGGCCGCGATCGCCGCGCTGGTGGGGGTGCTGGCCGTGACCCGCGCCGACGTCCAGCGCCCCGCTGCTCGCGCGGTGGCGGGCCGGGAGGCCGCATGAGCCTGCTCGACCCCCAGCACCTGCTCGGCTCCTTCGGCGCGGTGGGGCTGTTCGTCATCCTGTTCGCCGAGACGGGGCTGCTCATCGGCTTCTTCCTGCCCGGTGACTCCCTGCTGTTCACCGCCGGGCTGCTCGCGGCCACACCCGCGGCCAGCGCGGCGCACCTGCCGCTGGGCCGGGTGCTGCTGGCCGGCGCTGCAGGTGCGGTGCTGGGGGCACAGGTCGGCTACCTCATCGGGCGCCGGGTGGGCCCGGCGCTGCTGGACCGCCCCGACCGCCCGAAGCTGCAGGCCGGGGTGCGCCGAGCCCAGCAGGTGCTGGACCGCTACGGCCACGGCCGCGCGGTGGTGCTGGCGCGGTTCATCCCCGTGGTGCGCACCCTCATGAACCCGCTGGCCGGCACCGTCGGGGTGCCGGCCAGCAGGTTCGCGCTGTGGCAGGTGGTCGGCGGGCTCGTGTGGAGCCTGGGCGTGACCCTGGCCGGGTACGTGCTGGGCACGCGGATCCCGGGGATCGACGCCTACCTGCTGCCGATCATCGCGGTGGTGGTCGTGGTCTCGCTCATCCCCGTGGCCGTGGAGCTGCTGCGCTCCCGCTCGTCGTCGAGGTCGAGCACCGGCGGCTGAGCCGCCCAGGAGCGGACCTCCTCGGCCACCCGGGCCCAGTCGGTGCCGGGAGCGAGGCGACCGTCCTCCATGTGCGTGGCCAGGTTGGGGGCCGCGGCCAGGAAGGTGCGGCGGCGGCTCGGGCGCCGCAGCGACCGCAGGGCCGTCGCCGCCAGGAACGGCAGCAGCACGGCGTGGCGCACCGCGCCGCTCAGCCCGCGCCCGCCGCCGAGGACCGGCTGCACGACGGGCCGCAGCAGGTCCGAGGCCGTGTAGGGCGAGGAGCCCTGGAGCACCAGGCAGGTGTCGTGGTCGCGCAGCATCGTCTTGTGCGGCCACATGCACAGCCTGAAGATCCCCAGGTCCTGGCGCAGAGCGCGGACGCGGCCGCCGAACGTCGAGGCAGTGCTGCGCAGCCGCCGCCACTCCTGCTCGCCCACCACGCGCGGCTCCCCCGCCTGCCAGCCGCGCGGGTCCGGCAGCTCGCTCTCCTCCGGTCGCAGCACCGAGCGTCCCGGCGTGGAGCCGTACAGGGCGAAGTAGTCCGCTGACGCCGTGGCCGGGTCCTGAGCGGCTCGGGCGAGGGCGCGCAGCGCGTCGGGGCGGTAGAGGTAGTCGTCCTCGCTGAACCAGACGACGTCGTCGTCGTGCCAGCCGGGCCTGCGGGTGGCCAGCTGCAGGGCACCCCAGTAGGAGGCGCGCATGCCCGACCCCACCAGCTGCTCCACGCGGCCGGCGCCGCGCATGAGCTCCAGCAGCTCGACGGGCACGGGGCCGTCGTTGAGGAAGACGACGTCGACGTCCACCCCCTCCAGGGCCCGCACGAACGACTGCAGGCACAGCAGCTTGCTGTAGCCGCGCGGACGGTCCTTGTGGTTGTCGCCGCCGTAGGAGCGGTACACCACGCGGAGGGTCATCGCTGGTCCTCGGCGCGTCCGGAGCGGCCGGTCTGCCCGGTCTGTGCGGTCATGGGTCGACGCTAGGCAGGTCGGGGGCCGCTGGCACCACCCGGAAGGCCCGTCCGGGGGCCTGCGGAGGCTGGTGTTCAGGTCCCGTTCAGGGCCGGGCCCCCGGCCTCGGCCCGGGGCGGGCCGAGGCGTCCGGACGTCGGCCTCAGAGGCGGAACGCCGCCACCGACTCGCGCAGCTCGCGCGCGGTGCGCTGCAGGTCGTCAGCGGTGGTCGTCGTGGCCTGAGCGCTGGAGGTGGTCTCGCGAGCCGCCGTCGCCACACCGACGATGTTGGCGCTGATCTCGCGCGTCCCTGACGACACCTCGGTCACCGACCGCACCATCTCCGCCGTCGTGGCCGACTGCTCCTCCACGGCCGAGGCGACGGTGGCCTGGAGCGCGTCGATGCGACCGATGACCTCGCTGATCTGCGAGATCGCCGCAGTGGCGTCAGCGGCGTCCGCCTGGGTGGCCGAGACCTTGCCGACGATCTCGTCGGTGGCCTGGGCGGTCTGGCGGGCCAGCTCCTTGACCTCGCCGGCCACCACCGCGAAGCCCTTGCCGAGCTCGCCGGCGCGAGCGGCCTCGATGGTGGCGTTCAGCGCCAGCAGGTTGGTCTGCTCGGCGATGGAGGTGATGAGCTTGACCACCTCGCCGATCTCGCGGCTGGAGGTGCCCAGGCGGGTCAGGATCGCGTCCGCCTCCTGCGCGGTGGACACGGCGTCGGCCGCGGTCTGGGCCGCGGTGGCGGTGGAAGCGGCGATCTCGCCGATCGCGGACGTCATCTCCTCACCGGCGGCGGCGATGGTCGACATCGACACCGAGATCTCCTCGGAGGCCGCCGCCACCAGGTTGGCCTGCACCGAGGACTCCTCGGCACCCGCCGAGAGCTGCGCCGAGACGCCGGTCAGGCCCTCGGAGGCGCGCGTCAGGTCGTCGGCGCGGGTCTTGATGGTGCGGACCACCCCGGCGAGGTTCGCCACCGACTCGTCGGTGGCGCTGGCCAGCTGACCGACCTCGTCCCTGCTGGTGATGCCGGTGCGCTGGTCCAGGCGGCCCTCGGCCAGGCCCTTGACCACGTCGAGCACGCGGGTCAGCGGGCGGGAGATGGAGCGCGCCAGGACCACGGCGGTGGTGACGGCGATCGCGAGGGCGATGACGGCCGCGCCGACCATGAGGGTCATGGCGCTGCGGAACGCGGCGGCACCGGCCTTCGCGTCGGCCGCGCCGTTCGCGAGCTCCGCCGCGTAGAGGCCGTCCATCGCCTTGGCGATCTGGGTGGTCAGCGGGGCGACCACGTCGTCGCGGTGCTTGCTGTACCCCGCGTTGTCGCCCGCCTGGGCGAAGGTGAAGAGGGCCTTGCGCTCCTCGCGCCACTGGCCGACCAGCTTCCAGGCCTCGGCGCGCTGCTCTGCGGTGGCTCCCGTCTTCCCGGAGTCGTACCGCTTCCAGTCCTCGTCCAGGGCGGCTTCGTGCTCGACGTTGCCGTCCAGGGCCAGCTTCATGGTCTTCGGGTCGTTGATGCCCGCCTGGGCGCGGGAGGTGTCCTGGCGCAGCAGCTGGATGTCCAGGCGCGCCGCGGCGAGCGCCTCCAGGGAGATGAGGTTGCCGGAGTACATGTCGTCGAGCCGCTCCTGCGCCTCGGACAGCCGCAGCACCCCGATGCCGAGCACGGTCAGCAGGAGGACGCAGACGACGCCGAACGCGGCGAAGAGCTTGGTGGCGACCTTGAGGTCGCGCAGGCGAGCGAACACGGCGTCTCCCGTTCGGGGGGCTGGCGGCTGACCCCCCGACCATCGGCAGAGGACCATGAGGACTTTCGCCCCAGGTCTTGATCGACATGGGAGACGCCCCCAGTCGACCGCCGGCCCACCGTCAGCGGACCCGGAAGCGCTCCACCAGGCCGTCGACCACGCCGTTCCAGCGCTCGTCGAGGGAGCGGCGCGCGGGGTCGGCGTCGTGCCAGGCGACGATCTCCTCCGCACCTCGCTCGAACGGCACGACCGCGCGCCACCCGGGCGCGAGGGCCTTGACCTTGCTGTTGTCGAAGACCATCGAGTGGGCCTTGTCGCCGAGGAGCCCGGCACCCCACTCGGGGTCGACGGCGTTGATGGCCTCCGAGGGCACGTGGACCAGCTCGGGGTCGGTCACCCCGGCGGCGCGGCCCAGGGCCCGGGCGATCTGGTCCCACGTCCAGGCGTCGTCGCCGGTGATGTGGAAGGCCTCCCCCAGCGCCCGCGGCTGCGCGAGCAGCGGCAGGAGCGCCCCGGCGAGGTCCGTGTGGTGGGTGAGGGTCCACAGCGAGGTGCCGTCTCCGGGGACGACGACGGGCTGCCCGCGCCGCATCCGCTCCACGAACGACCAGCCGCCGTCGAAGGGCACCAGCGTGCGGTCGTAGGTGTGCGAGGGGCGTACCACGGTCATCGGGAAGCCCTCCTCGCGGTACAGCTGCGTGAGGAGGTCCTCGCAGGCGATCTTGTCGCGGGAGTACTGCCAGAACGGGTTGCGCAGCGGGGTGGACTCGGTGACGGGGAGCCGCTCCGGCGGGGTCTGGTAGGCCGACGCCGACGAGATGAAGACGTACTGCCCGGTGCGGCCGCGCACGAGGTCGGTGGCGGTGCGCACGTGGTCGGGGGTGAAGGAGAGCCAGTCGACGACGGCGTCGAACTCGAGGTCTCCCAGGGCCTCGCGCGCGGCGGCGGGATCGCGGACGTCGGCGGTGTGCTGGACCGCCTGCTCCGGCAGCGGGCGCAGCGAGGTGGTGCCGCGGTTGAGGACGTGCAGCTCGTGCCCGCGCTCCACGGCGAGCGCGGACGCGGCGGAGCTGATGATCCCGGTGCCGCCGATGAAGAGGATGCGCAGGGGTGTGGCCATGCGCCTCACCCTGCCCGTGGCCGGTCGCACCCGCAGGTGGATCTCGCTCCACGCGCCTCGGTCGCGGCGGACCCGGCCGGGTCCGCCGCTGACCTCGACCTGCGCTGAGGCGCTGGGTGCTGGGTCCTGAGCCGCTGGGCCGCCGCGGGTCAGCGCGCGGCGAGGTCCAGCAGGGCGGTGAACCCCTCGGAGCGCCAGGCGGTGCGCCCCACGAACAGGCCGTCCACGCCCGGCACCTCCAGCACGCCCGGCGCACCCTCCACCGTCACCGACCCCCCGTAGAGCACGGGGTTGCGCGCCGGCGTGCCTCCGCGCTCGCCCACGAGGTCCGCGAGCGCCGCGACCACGGGCGCGACCTCCTCGGGGCGGGCCTCGCGGCCGTGCTCGCCGATGGCCCAGACCGGTTCGTAGGCGATCACGCAGCGCTGGTCCCCCGCGGCGTCGAGGGCGGCCCGCGCCTGGGTGAGGACGACGTCGACCGAGCGGCCGGCGTCGCGCTGCTGCGCGGTCTCGCCCACGCAGACCAGCGGCAGCAGCCCGTGCCGCAGCACGGCCGACACCTTGAGGGCGACCCGCTCGTCGGTCTCGGCGAAGTGCTCGCGGCGCTCGGAGTGCCCGAGCTCCACCAGCTGCGCGCCGGCGTCGGCCAGCTGGGGCACGGACAGCTCGCCGGTCCAGGCGCCGGCGTCCTCCCAGTGCGCGTCCTGCGCGCCCACGAGGACCCGGGAGGTGCCGGGCGACTGCAGGGCGGCCGCCACGTCGGAGATGGCGGTGGCCGGCGGCACCACGAAGGGCTGCACGCCCGCCCAGGCCTCCTCGCCCCCGCGGT
This sequence comes from Quadrisphaera setariae, assembly GCF_008041935.1. NCBI lineage: Bacteria > Bacillati > Actinomycetota > Actinomycetes > Kineosporiales > Kineosporiaceae > Quadrisphaera > Quadrisphaera setariae. The sequence continues at coordinate 60,738 of NZ_VKAC01000003.1, read as the reverse complement.
CGGCGGCCGCGGCGACCAGCGCCCGCGCCCACGCGACGCCCTCGGCACGGGTCTTGGTCATCTTCCAGCTGGTGCCCACCCAGAGCCGTGCCGCGTCCACCCGCCCGATCCTCCCCGTCCCGCTCCACCGTCGCGCGCGGTGGCACGCTGCGGGACCAGCGGCCCGCGCGGGCGCGCGGTGAGGAGACCAGCGGTGGACGTGTCGCAGTACGACCCGGAGCTGAGGCGGGCGGCGGCCCTCATGGGCCTGGTCACCCCGCGCAGCGCCCGCAGCCACCGGCTCCAGGTGAGGCTGGCGAACGCGGTCTCCGCCACCGGTCGCGCGATGCGTCCGACGCCGGCGCACAAGGACCTCGGCGGCGGCGTGGAGCAGCTGCAGCGCTGGCTGCCTCGGCGCGACGGCGGCCGGACGCGCGCGCTCGTCGTCCGGCGGCAGCGCGGTGGGGCACCCAGCGCCGCGGTGCTGTGGGTCCACGGCGGCGGGTACGCCGTCGGCTCCCCGGAGATGAGCGTGGGCACGGCCCGCCGGCTCGTGGACGCGACGGGCTGCGTCGTCGTCCTGCCCGACTACCGGCTGTCGGTGGTGGAGCCGTACCCGGCGGCCCTGCACGACTGCTACGACGCGCTGGTCTGGCTGCGAGACCACGCCGCCGGACTGGGCGCCCGCGACGACCAGCTGGTGGTGGGAGGCGAGAGCGCCGGCGGCGGCCTCACGGCCGCGACCTGCCTGCTGGCCCGCGAGCGCGGTGACGTGGCGGTGGCCTTCCAGGTGCCGCTGTACCCGATGATCGACGACCGGCCGACGCCGTCCTCGACGGGCAGCACCGCGCCGGTGTGGAGCTCGGCCACCAACGACGCCGGCTGGGACGCCTACCTCGGCCCGCTGTGCGGCAGCGCCTCCGTGCCCGCCACGGCGGCGCCCGCGCGGGCCGAGGACCTGCGCGGGCTGCCGCCGGTGCTGACGTTCGTCGGCGACGCCGAGCCGTTCCACGACGAGGTGGTCGCCTGGACCGAGCGCCTGCGCGAGGCGGGCGTGCGGGTGGAGAGCCGCGTCTACCCCGGCTGCTTCCACGCGTTCGACCTCATGGCGCCGCGGGCCCGGGTGAGCCGCGTGGCCACCGCGTTCCTCGTGGAGGGCTTCACGCGCTGGTGCGCCGAGCTGTCAGCACCTCAGCCCCGGTGAGCCGCTGTCGGGACCCTCGACGCCCGCTCAGGTGGTGCGCGTTCTGACCACGGCTCCGGTGACCGCGTCGACCAGCAGGAACAGCGCCAGGCTGACCCCCAGCACGGGCAGGGCCCACGCCACCGCGGCCGTCACCACGAGGACGACGACGAGCGCCGGCAGCGGCAGCCACCGGTGCGCTCCGCGCTGCGCCGGCCTGCCGACGCCCCAGCGGGTGGACCTGTCGGGCCGGCGCTGCCACCACATCCGGTAGCCCCAGAGCACCGACGCGGTGATGCCCGCGGCCAGCGCCAGCAGCACCAGCTGGTTGGCGAGGCCGAAGAGGCTGCCGGAGTGGGCGTCGATGCCCCAGCGGGCCATCTTGGCCATGAACGGGTAGTCCGAGAACCTCACGACGTCGACGACGTGAGCGCTGGGCCGTCCGCCCTCGGCCGTCGGCGCGTCCACGGCGACCGCGGCGCTGCCGACCTGCTCGGGCCAGCTGCGGTGCACCTCGTCGACCTTCCAGGTGGAGGTCGCGTCAGCGGGCAGCTCCACCTCGACCTGGGCGGAGTCCAGCCCCGCGGCGCGCGCGGCGGCGAGCACGGAGGTCGTCTGCGCGGCCAGGTCCGCAGCGGAGGGCGTGGAGCCGTCCATCCCTGCCGTGCCCGCCATCGAGGTGTGGTCCTCGTGCCCGGCGGTCGAGCCCTGCGCCCCGGCCCCGGCGGTGGCGTCACCCAGGGCGGTGTCGACGGCGGGGGTCTCCCAGGCCAGGGCGGAGCGCAGCGCGGTGACGCGCTCCCCCGCGTAGGTCGACCACGTCAGGCCCGTGGCGGAGAGCGCCAGCAGCCCCAGGAGCATCCACGTCCCGGTGACGCCGTGGAGCGACCGCGTGCGGGCGCGGCCGGTGGTGCCGCGCTGCAGCAGGAGCGTCCGCCGCAGGCGGTGGGAGGTGACGCGCCGCGTCGTCCACAGCGCCAGACCTGAGACGGCCAGCACCGCCAGCCACGAGGCGGCCAGCTCGCTGTAGACCCGGCCCGGCTCCCCCAGGTGCAGGTTCCGGTGCAGCTCGCTCACCCACGCGCGCAGCGGCAGCGAGCCCGACGTGCCGTACACGGGCAGCTGCCCCCGGACCTCGCCGGTGCCGGGGTCGACGAAGACGGCCAGCCGGTAGGACTCCCCCAGCGACGGGTCGCTGAACAGCACGCGGGTGGTGTCCGACGGGGTCGGTGCGGGACGGACGGCGAGGAGGGTGCTCTCGCTGCCGGCGCCCCGCGCGGTGAGGGCCGCGCTGACCTGCGCGTCCAGCGGGAGCGCGGTGGCGGACGGCGCCACGTGCAGCTCGTGGTCGTAGACGACCTGCTCCACCTGCGGCGCCACGGCGTACAGGCCACCCGTGACCGCGGCCACGAGGATGAACGGGGCGACGAGCACCCCGGCGAAGAAGTGCAGCCGCAGCACCAGCGGGCGCAGCCGCGACCACGCCGACGGTCCGGCTGCGGACGTGGCGGGTGCGGGTGCGGGTGCGGTGGGTGCGGTGGGTGGGGTGAGGTGTGAGGCGGTCACGGGGTCCTCCGGACGTGCGGCGACCCGCGACGGCGCAGCAGCCGGCACGCGGCCGGGAGCGTCGTCGTCGAGGTCTGCGGGGGTCTGACGGCACGACCGGCGGAACCGCGCACCCGCCGGTGCGGGGTGCGGTCAGGCCGGCGCGAGGACCCGCCGGGGCGGACCGCGGCGCGAGGTGGTGCGGCACAGGGCCGGCTGGTGCGGCGGGGCGAGGAGAGCGTCGGCGGCGGGCGCCCGCAGGCCTCCCCGGCGGGAGCGCACCAGGGGCGCGCGCACAGCGAGCAGCAGCACCAGCGGCGCGAGCCAGGCCCTCAGCAGCCACAGGGACCGGTCGGTGCTCGCCAGGACGGCGGCCGTCAGGGCCGTGGCTGCGACGTGCGCTGCGAGCATGAGGACGGGGTCGGAGCTGCTCGAGGCGGCGTCGGCGGCTCCGGAGAGGTCCGGGAGACCGAGGTGGGACGCCCCCGCGTGGGCATGGGCGTGGGTGTGGGCGCCGGCAGCGACGAGCCCGGACGCTGGCAGGGCGCCCGGGCCGCCCGGGGCCAGCAGCTCGAAGGCCGCGTGCAGCACCACCTGGCCCGCTCCGAGCACGGCCAGCGCCGACGGGCCGCCCAGCCGGCGAGCAGTGACGGCGTGGCCGGTGCAGGCCGCGGCCACGACCACCCCGGCCAGCAGGAGCGGGGGCGGGAGCTGCCCGCCGCCGAGCAGGTGGGCCCCGGCCGCGATGGCGACGACGGCGAGCGCCAGCGCGAGGCCGCGGGCCGCGCGCAGCGCGCCGGTCCGCGGGTCGCCCACACGACGACGCTAGCGGAGGCACGGCTGCGGCGGGCCGGTCCGCGCCTCGCCACCCGTGCGGCGGCCCCGCGGTGTGAACGCTCCCACGGATCGGGCAGGCTGTGCCCGTGGCGACGCAGTCATCGACGGAGATCACTGAGGGACGGGCGGTGCTCGGCATCGAGCTCGGCTCGACGCGCATCAAGGCGGTGCTCATCGGACCGGACCACCGCGTGCTGGCCACCGGCGGGCACACGTGGGAGAACCAGCTGGTCGACAAGCTGTGGACGTACTCGCTGGAGGACGTCCGCGCGGGCCTGCGGGAGGCCTACGGCCAGGTGGCGGCCACCGTGCGCGACGAGCACGGCGTCGAGCTGACCCGCCTGGCGGGCCTGGGCGTCTCGGCGATGATGCACGGCTACCTCGCCCTCGACGCCGACGACGAGCTGCTCGTGCCCTTCCGCACCTGGCGCAACACCAACACCGGCGAGGCCGTGGAGCAGCTGTCCGCCGCCCTCGACTTCAACGTGCCCCACCGCTGGTCCATCGCGCACCTGCACCAGGCCGTGCTGGACCGCGAGGAGCACCTGCCGCGCCTGGCCACCGCCACCACGCTCGCCGGCTACGTCCACCACGCGCTGTCGGGAGAGCACGTCCTGGGCGTGGGCGACGCCAGCGGCGTCTTCCCCATCGACAGCTCCACCGGCACCTACGACGCCGACCGGCTCGCCACCGCGCAGCGCGTCCTGGCCGGCGCGGGGTTCGCCGGACAGCTGACCGACGTGCTGCCCCGGGTGCTGCCCGCCGGTGAGGTCGCAGGCCACCTCACCGAGGCCGGAGCCCGCCTCCTCGACCCCAGCGGCGCGCTGCAGGCCGGGGCCCCGCTGTGCCCGCCCGAGGGCGACGCCGGCACCGGCATGGTGGCCACCGGCTCGGTGGCCCCGCGCACCGGCAACGTCAGCGCCGGCACCTCGATCTTCGCGATGGTCGTCCTGGAGGGGCCGCTCTCGCAGGTCCACCGCGAGCTCGACCTCGTGACCACCCCCGCCGGTGACCCGGTGGCGATGGTCCACTGCAACAACGGCGCCTCAGAGCTCAACGCGTGGGCGGGGCTGTTCAAGCAGTTCGCCGCGGCCGCCGGCTCACCCCTCGACGACGCAGGAGTCTTCCGCACCCTCTTCGAGGCCTCCCTCGACGGCGCCGCGGACGGCGGCGGGATGCTCGCCTACAACTACCTGTCCGGTGAGCCCATCACCGACCTCGAGGAGGGGCGTCCTCTCTTCCTGCGCACGCCCGGCAGCCCGTTCGACCTGTCGACGTTCATGCGCACGCAGATCTACGCGGCGTTCGCCACGCTGCGGATCGGCATGGACGTGCTGACCGCCGAGGGCGTGCGCCTGGACCGGATGTTCGCCCACGGCGGCGTGTTCGGCACCAAGGGCGTCGCGCAGCGCCACCTCGCCGCCGCCATCGACACCCCCGTGTCGGTCGGCGACGTCGCCGCCGAGGGCGGGGCGTGGGGCATCGCCGTCCTGGCGGCCTTCACCGCCGCCCGCGCCGCCTCCGGAGAGGCCGGTGAGGCGGCCGAGCAGCGGGACCTGGCCACCTACCTCGACGAGGCCGTCTTCGCCGACGCGCAGCTGGAGACCCTCGACCCGGACGCGGGCGACGTCGCCGGCTTCGACGCCTACCTGCGCCGCTACGTGGCGGCCCTCCCGGTGGAGCGCGCCGCGGTCGAGCACTCCTGACACCGGGGGCGCTGGTGTCTGCCGCACGGGGACCTGTGCGGCGCACGCCCGCGTGCCGATGACCGGTGGGTGGCGGGGGTCTCGAAGGGCGCGCGGGGTCTGACCGCTGCCTTCGACTGGCGCACCGGGCTGCTCGCCGTGCTCTTCGGCGCCGGGGTGGTCGAGGTGCTCATCGGGGCGCAGCTCAGCCGCAGGGGCGTGCTGGAGGTCGCCACCTCGACCATGCTCGTCGTCGCCGGCGTCTGGGCCGTCCTGTTCGCCTGGTGCCTGGCGCGCCGGCGCCTCACCGAGGGCGAGGCCCTGGTGCAGCTGAGCGCGGTGAGCGCGCTGCTGGTGCTCGAGTCGGTGCTCGTGCCGGACACGACGTGGCAGTGGGTGTGCGCCACGGTGCTCTTCGTGGTGCCCGTGGCGGGGGTGATGTTCCTGCGCCGCTCCCTGCTGGCGCTCCTCACGCTCCTCGTGGTGGCGGGCCAGGTGGTCGTGGTGCTCGCCCGCCACCCCGACCCGCTGCTCGCCGCGTACACGCTCTCCGCGGTGCTGCTCTCCTCGCTGGTGCCCGTCGTCGTCGTCTTCGTGCTGGCCTCGGCGGTGCGCGCGGCGCAGGAGCGGGCCGAGCACATGGCCCGCACGGACGCGCTCACCGGGCTGCTGAACCGCCACGGGATGGGCGAGGCCGCTGCCGAGGTGGTCGCCGGCGCCGCGCAGGACGGACGCGTGCTGGGGGTGCTGGTCGCCGACGTCGACTGGTTCAAGAGGGTCAACGACACCTGGGGGCACGGCGTGGGCGACCAGGTGCTCGTCGCGTGCGCGCAGACGCTGCGCCGGCACGTCCGCGATGGCGATCTCGTGGTCCGCCTCGGCGGTGAGGAGGTGGCCGTCGTGGGCGCCTGGAAGGACGACGACGACGTCGCCGTCACCGCCGAGCGCCTGCGGGCAGCGGTCGAGCACCAGGACGTCCTGGGCCTGCCGCGCGTCACGGTGAGCATCGGGACGGCGAGCGCGCCGGCCCGCCGGGTCGCCACCGACAGCCCCTCCGGAGCGCTGGCCCGTCTCATCGACGAGGCCGACCAGGGGCTGTACGAGGCCAAGCGCGAGGGGAGGAACCGGGTCTGCCGCGGTTCGCGCGCGGACGCGGCCCCCTCCTGGAGCTCGACCTGACCGCATGCGGGAGCCGCTGCGTCCGGCGCACGGAGGACTTGACCGCTCTGCTCCCCCTGCCGATGACACGAGGGTGAGGGGACCCGGTCCGCGGCTGCGCGCACTGGCCGCGCCCTACGACTGGCGGACCGCTCTCGTGGTGGCGATGAACGCGGGGGCGGCGGCGGAGGTCCTGGTCGCCGTGGGCCTCGCCCGCGCGGGGGTGCTCGCCGTGCCACCGCCCACGCTGCTCGCCGTCGCGGGCACCTGGGCGCTGCTCGCGCTCTGGGGCGCGGTGCGCCGGCGCCTGACGGAGGGCGAGGCGCTCGCGCAGCTGTGCGGCGCCACGGGCATGCTCGTCGTCGAGGCGGTGCTCGTGCGCGACCCCACCTGGCAGTGGGTGTGCGCCGTGGTGCTCTCCCTGGTGCCCGTGACCGGGATCGTGTTCCGGCGGGGACCGCGTCTGGCGCCGCTGACGGCGGTCGTCGTGGCCGGGCAGGTGGTGATCGCCTTCCACCGCGACGAAGGCGCAGCGCTGGGGCTGTTCTCCGTGAGCGCCCTGGTCCTGGCGTCGCTCGTGCCGGTCGTCATCATCGGGGTGCTGGCCCGGGCGGTCCGCGCCATGCAGGCCGAGACCGCCCTGCAGGCCCGCACCGACGTGCTCACGGGCCTGCTCAACCGGCGCGGGATGGGCGAGGCCGCCGGCGCCCTGCTCAGCGGGGCGGCTCGCCGCGCGGAGGTGGTCGGGGTGGTGCTGGCCGACGTCGACGGGTTCAAGGCCGTCAACGACACCTGGGGCCACGCCGTCGGCGACGAGGTGCTGGTGGCCACGGCGTCCGCCCTGCGGGAGGACGTGCGCGCCGGTGACCTCGTGGTGCGACTCGGCGGCGAGGAGCTCGCCGTGATCGGTGCCTGGAAGGACGACCACGCCGTCGCCGCGGCCGCCGAGCGCCTGCGGGCGGCGGTGGAGCAGCAGCGGGCGCCAGGACTGCCGCCGGTCACCGTCAGCATCGGCACCGCGACCGCTCCCGCCGGCGAGGTCGCGGGAGCCGAGGAGACCGAGGGCGGCAGCGCCTCCGACGTGCTGTCCCGCCTCATCGACCGGGCCGACCAGGCCCTCTACGAGGCCAAGCGCGCCGGGCGCAACTGCGTGCGCCACAGCTCCGGCGCTGCCGGGGCGCCCTCGCAGCGCGGGGCGCCAGGGCCCAGGATCGGTGCATGAGTGATGAGCGTCGCGAGCTGAAGCTCGGCTACAAGGCCTCCGCGGAGCAGTTCGACCCCGCCCAGCTGGCCGACTACGCCGTCCAGGCCGAAGAAGCAGGACTGGACTCCGTGTGGATCTCCGACCACTTCCAGCCCTGGCGCCACGAGGGCGGACACGCCCCCTCCGCGCTGAGCTGGCTGCCGTGGGTGGCCGCCAAGACCACCCGCGTCGCCCTCGGCACCTCGGTGCTGACCCCCACCCTGCGCTACAACCCCGCCGTCATCGCCCAGGCCTTCGCCACCCTGGGCTGCCTGGCCCCGGGGCGGGTCATCCTCGGCGTCGGCACCGGAGAGGCCCTCAACGAGCACGCCGTCGGCTCGGCCTTCCCCGAGACCCGTGAGCGCTTCGCCCGCCTGCGCGAAGCCGTCCGCCTCATCCGCACGCTGTGGACCGAGGACCGGGTCACCTTCGAGGGCGAGTACTACCGCCTGCACGACGCCACCGTCTACGACAAGCCCGACCAGCCCGTGCCGGTGTTCATCGCCGCCGGCGGCCCGGGGGTGACCAAGTACGCCGGGCGCGCCGGGGACGGGTACATCTGCACCTCCGGCAAGGGCATGGACCTGTACTCCGAGACGCTGCTGCCGGCGCTGCGCGAGGGGCTGGAGGCCTCCGGGCGCACCGAGGCCGACATCGAGCGGACCATCGAGATCAAGGTCTCCTACGACCGCGACCGCACCCGCGCGCTGGAGAACACCCGCTTCTGGGCGCCGCTGTCGCTGAGCGCGGAGCAGAAGTCCCAGGTGCACGACCCGGTGGAGATGGGGCGCCTGGCCGACGAGCTGCCGATCGAGCAGGTCGCGAAGCGGTGGATCGTCACCGACGACCCCGCCGAGGTCACCGCCGCCGTGGCGGGCTACGTCGAGGCCGGCTTCGACCACCTCGTCTTCCACGGGCCCGGCCACGACCAGACCCGCTTCCTGACCCAGTTCACCGAGGACGTCGTCCCCCTGCTGCGCGGCTGAGGGCTCCTCCGGGCGGCCGACCTCCCATGACCACGACGATCATGGGAGGTCGGCCGCCACCGCGGGTCAGGCGATCTCGGACAGGGCCCTGTCGACGGCGGCCACGAAGAAGTCGACGGCGGCCTCGTCCACGCACAGCGGCGGCTTGACCTTGAGCACGTTCTGCCGGTCGCTGGTGGGCTGCATGACCACGCCGAGGTCGAGGAGGCGGTCGCACAGCGCAGCCGTCTCCTCGCGGGCGGGCTCGAGGGTCTCGCGGTCGCGGACGAGCTCCACACCGAGGTAGAGGCCCTCGCCGTGCACGGCCCCGATGAGCCGGTGGCGCTCGGCGAGGGAGGTCAGCGCGCCCTTGAGGCGCGCCCCGACGACGCGGGCGTTCTCCTGCAGCTGCTCGCCCTGGAGCACGTCGAGCACCGCCATCGCCACTGCGCAGGAGACGGGGCTGCCTCCGGTGGAGGCGAAGAAGTAGCCGGCGTCGCGGTAGCGGGCGGCCACCTCGCGGGTGGTGATGACCGCGCCGACGGGGTGGCCGTTGCCGACCGACTTGGCGACGGCGACGACGTCGGGCACCACACCCTGCTGCTGGAAGCCCCAGAACGTCGAGCCGAGACGGCCGTAGCCGACCTGCACCTCGTCGGCGATCGCCAGCCCTCCGTGGCGGCGCACGGCGGCGTAGACGGCCTCCAGGTAGCCGTCGGGCAGGGGCATGCCACCGGCGTTGCCGTAGAACGCCTCGGCGATGAACCCCGCCGGCGGGTGGCCCGCGGCGGCCAGGGCGTCGACCGCGGCGACGGCGTCGGCGGCGTAGCGGCCCAGGTCGTCTCCCCGGGCAGCGCGGTAGCGGCCGCGGTAGGCGTTGGGCGCTTCCACGGTGTGCACCCACGCCGGGCGGGTCTCCAGCGCGGCGGGGTTGTCGGCCACCGAGGTGGAGACGGCGTCGGAGGCGAAGGTCCACCCGTGGTAGGCCTCGCGCACCGCCACCACGTCGGGCCGCCCGGTGGCCACGGTCGCGAGGCGGATGGCCAGGTCGGTGGCCTCCGAGCCGGAGTTCACGAGGAACACCGTGTCGAGGGGGTCGGGCAGCAGCGACGCCAGGCGCTCGGACAGCTCGACCACGCCGGCGTAGTGGAAGCGGGAGTTGGTGTTGAGCCGGGCCAGCTGCCGGCTGGCTGCGGCGGCGATGCGCGGGTGGGCGTGCCCGGCCACCGTGACGTTGTTGAGCATGTCGAGCAGCACGCGGCCGTCGGTGGTGGCGAGGTGGTGGCGCCAGCCGCGCTCGACGCGCGGCGGCTCGACGGCGCCGGAGTAGTAGTGCTCCTGCACCTCAGCGAGCACGCCGTCGTCGCGGCGCACGAGCAGCTCCCGCGCGGCGTCGCGGGCCGAGGGCCGCGGCGGGGCTGCTGGGAGCCCGAGCAGGAGGGCCGGGTCGGCCGTGTGCGCCAGCCAGCCCGGCGCCTCCGCGGCGGAGACGAGCAGGGGCACCGCCTCGACGCCCCCACCGGCACCGCCGGTGAGGTGCTGCACGGCGAACCGCTCCCCCGCCGCCAGCTCCGCCAGCGCCCGGCCGGCGCCCACGGCGCCCGGGTCGGTGAGGAGCGCCGGGTCGGGGTCGTCCAGGGCCAGCACCAGCCGGTCCTCCCCGGCGGTCAGCACCAGCCCGCCGGAGGTGCGCTCCAGCACGCCCGCCCACGGCGCGCGCAGCACCAGCGGCCGGGCCGGCCACACCTCCACGCCGGTGGCGACGGTGGCGGGCGCCTGGGCGGACAGCGCCGGGCTGCCGGCCAGGCGCGCCTCGCCCCAGCGGGTCACCACGGCGCGGGCGCCCTGCTCCAGGTGCGCCCCGGCCAGCTCCGCCACCAGGCCCGGGCGCAGGAACGCCCCGCCGTCGAGCGCGTCGGAGTCCCACGAGAGGTCGAGCACGGCGGCGTCGGCCAGGTCCGCCACGAGGTCCTCGACGGCGGCCGGCGCCGCCGGGACCGCCGCCGCTGCGTCCGTCGTCGTCGGGCTGACTGGGGACGACGACGGCGGGGCGTCCGCACCGAGCTCGTGCTGCAGCAGCGCGGTGACCACGTCGCACGGCACAGCCGTGGCCTGCTCGTAGATGCGCCACTCGTTCTGCTCCAGCCGGGAGCTGGCGTAGGTGTTGCCGCCGTCGACCTCCACCTGGTGGCTGCCGCTGGTGACGAGCACCGCCGCGCGCAGCACCACCAGCGGCCACAGCGCCGCCACCTCGGCCCCGGACAGCGGGCGCACCTCGTGGTAGGCGCGCACCGCGGGCAGCACCGCCGACGGGCCCGCGTGGAGCACGCCGTCGTGGTGGAGCAGCGAGGAGACCGTGATGGCCAGCTCGGAGACCGTCCACGTGCAGACGAGGTCGGAGATGTCGATGAGGCCGTCGAGGGTGCGACCGCCGCCGGGTGCAGGGTGCTCGGCGAGCACGAGGTTGTCGTCGGTGAGGTCCAGGTGCACCGCCTGCTGCGGCAGGTGGTCGGCGACCGCGGCCACGCGCGCCCACGCCGCCCGCGCGGTGGCGAGCACGCCCTCGCGCCGGTCCGCGGGCAGCGAGGACGCCATGAGCTCGACACCTCGCAGCGAGTGCTGCGGGTCCCACTCGAGCACGCGCTGCAGCCCGGGGTGCTCCCACCCCTCCAGGGCCAGGTCGACGCGCGCCGCCACCTCGCCCATCCGCGCCACGAGCGCAGGCCGCAGGAGGCCGTGGTCGACGGCGGTGCCTCCGGGCAGGAAGCGGATCAGCCGCACGGTGACGTCGCCGTGCGGGGTGGCGACCCGCTGGCGCAGGGGCGCGCCGTCGTCGCCGCGCAGCACCGTCGCCACCCTCAGGTCCGGGCAGCGGCGGGCCAGCAGGTCGGCGGCCTCGTCATGGGCCTCCACCTCGGTGGCGCTGGTCGAGGGGTTGGAGGCCTTGAGCACCGCGACCACCTCGGCGGGCCCGCTGGCGTCGTCGTCGTGACGGGTGAGGAGGAAGTTCGCGTCCTGCTGGCTCCCCAGCGAGCGCGCCCGCACGTCCAGCCCGAAGCGCTCGCGCGCCACGGCCTGCGCCCAGCCCTCGTCGAGGGGCAGCGGCGGCACGTCGTCGGTGGTGAAGTCGAACCCGGGCACGGCGGAGGATGGCACTAGGCACCTCCGCTGATCAACGGCACCCCCCTCAGCGGCCTCCGAGGACGGCGCGTCGTCACGCTCCGCTCACACCCGCTTCACGCCCGGGTGGCGCGCCGTGCGGTCCAGCTGATGAGGCGCTCCAGCGGCCCGCGGCCCAGGAACCTGCCCCACAGGGTGCACACCACGAGGGCGGCCCCCGCGAACAGCGCCCACAGCTGCCAGCTGCCCGACAGCCAGCCCGGCTCCCCCTCGGCCATCATCCCGCCGGGGAGGTGCCCGACCACCGCGATGGCCACGAGGTGCGCGCAGTAAGCGGTCAGCGGCATGGCCCCGACCGCCACCAGCGGCGCGACCAGCCCACCCGCCCGCCGGCGCCCCAGGGCGTCGGCCAGGGCCAGGCAGGTGCCGAGCACGGCGAGGGCGACGCCCCCGGAGCCGATGACCTCGGGCGTGGCCCCGGAGTGGGCGGCGGTGCCGAGGAAGTCGCTGACCCGCAGGGAGGACGTGAAGGGCGGGACTCCGGCACCGGCGTCGCTCTCTGCCCCGGGCGGAGGGCCGTTCAGCGCGTTGGGCCCGGAGTCGTCGGCGCACCAGTAGGTGCCGTCCATCTGGTCCATGCACGTGAAGCCGGTGAGGTCCACCTCCGAGCCGGGCACCTGCTGGGGCTCGGGGTACGGGCCGCTCGACGACGGGCCGGCCGAGGAGCTCGCCGGGCTCATCGGGTCGATCGAGGGGAAGGCCTGGGTGAGGGCCCACGAGCCGCCGTAGCCCACCACCGCGAGCGCGACGCCGACGGCCACCAGTGCGCCCTTGACGCGCGCCGCGGTGAGGTCGCAGCGACCCACGCCCAGACCGGCGACGACGAAGGCCGCCCAGACCACGGCCGGGTACATGCCGCTGACGGCCAGCGTGCCGAGCTCGCCGCCGCTGCCCAGCCAGGAGCTGGTGCCCTGTGCCGCGACGAGCAGCGCCCGCAGCCCGGGGAGCACCAGCGCGATGCCGGCGGCGAGGAGGAACAGGTGGCGGGGGCGCCAGCGCAGCAGGGGCACGCACAGCACGAGGAGGACCGCGTAGAACTCGAGGATCACGGCGACGGGGGTGCTGAGGTACTGGACCAGCCCGCCCACGAGGAAGAGGCAGACCGCGCGCACCAGCAGCCGGAGCCGGGCGGCCACCACGTCCTCGTCACCGGGAGGAGTGGTGCGACCGCTCATGAGCGCCACCGAGACACCGGCGAGGGTGGCGAACAGGATCGACGACCTGCCGTGCGCCACCCCGCCCCAGGTGCTGGGGTCGGAGGCCAGGAAGGTGGGGGCCGCGCCGATGTGGGCGGCGAACATCCCGAGCACCGCGAGCCCGCGGGCGAGGTCGACGCCGCGCAGGCGGGGACGCTGCACGGACGCGGGCGGGGAGGTGCTCTCACCACCGCCGGAGGACTGAGGGACCTCGGAGGCGTCGCCCTGGGGCCGGGGAGAGGGCAGGAGCGCCTCGGCGCCCGTCGTCGTCACGAGCGCACGCTAGTGATCAGGCGGCTCCGCGGCCGTCAGACCGCGGGTTGACCGTCCCGCGTGTCGCGTCATCCCGGCGGACGGGCCGGGTCAGAGCCAGCCGCGGCGCTTGAAGGCGACGTACAGGGCCACGGACAGCACGAGCATGAGACCCAGCGCGAACGGGTAGCCCCAGGCGGTGTCGGTCTCGGGGATCTTGAGGTTCATCCCGTAGATCCCGCTGATGAGGCTGGGCGTGAAGAGGATGGCCGCCCAGGAGGAGATCTTCTTGACCTCCTCGCCCTGGGCGTAGCTGGCCTCGGTCATCGCCTTCATCTCCTCGTTCTGGCGCTGCCCCACGAGGATGGCGTTGACCTGGAGGATGTCGCGCAGCTGGTTGCGGTAGGCGTCGATGCGCTCGGCGGCCACGGTGACGTGGTCGGCGACGTCGCGGAGGTAGCGCTGCAGCTCCTCGTCCACGCCGTACTTCTCGAAGCCGGCGGTGAGCCCGGCGAGGATCGACACCAGCGGCGTGACCGCGCGCTGGAAGTCGACCACCTCCTGGGAGAGGTCGTAGATGCGCCGCGACACCTGCGGGTCTCCGCTGAACACCTGCGACTCGATCTCGTCGATGTCCGTGCCGAGGCCGCGCAGGACCGGGCCGTACCCGTCGACGACGGCGTCGAGGATGGCGTAGAGCACCGCCTCGGTGCCGCGGGCGAGCAGCTCGGGGTCGGCCTCCAGGCGTCGGCGCACCGCGGACAGGTCGGGGCTCTCGGCGTGGCGGACGGTGATGACGAAGTCGGGTCCGATGAACAGGTGCAGCTCGCCGAACTCGACCTCCTCGACGTCGTCGAGGTAGCGGGCGGCGCGCAGGACGACGAAGAGGGTCCTGCCGTAGCGCTCGAGCTTGGGCCGCTGGTGGGCGACGACGGCGTCCTCGACGGCCAGCTCGTGCAGGTCGAACTCCTCGGCGAGCGCGGTGAGCTCCTGCGCGGCGGGGCGGTACAGACCCATCCACGCGGTGCGCCCGGGCTCCTCGCGCAGCGCGGCGACGGTGCCGGACAGGTCCTGCGGGGAGGCGACGCGCTCACCGCCGCAGTAGACGCCGCTGTCGACCAGGCTGGAGCGCCGCACCGGGCGGGCCATCGGGATGGCGCCGTCCTGGGAGAGGTCGCGCGAGGGGACCAGGCCGCGTCGGCCCATCGAGGGCAGCGGCAGTCGGCGCCTGGCCACAGGACACCTCCCGGGGGTTCGAGCGGACGTGGTGCGTGGTGCGGGGACAGTGTGCCCCCTGGGTGGGGCGTCAGGCCGTGGACTGCCGCTCGACCACGCGGGCCTCGCCCACCACGTCGCGCGGGGCGGCGCCCGGGTCGGTGATGCGGCGCACGAGCAGCTCCACCGCGGCCGCGGCCATGGCCTCGTGGCCGGGGTCGACGCTGGACAGCGACGGCACGCTGAAGCTGGCCTCCTCGACGTCGTCGAAGCCGATGACGCGCACGTCGTCGGGGACGCGCACGCCCCGGTCGGCCAGCGCCCGCAGCACGCCGAAGGCGAGGGTGTCCGTGGCGCACAGCACGCCGTCGACGTCGGGGTGGGCGGCGAGCAGGTCGTGCCCGGCCCGCCGGCCGTCGGCGAGGGTGGACCCGGTGTAGAGCGAGGTGGTGGTGACGCCGGGCACCTCGCGCGTGGCGGCCAGGAAGCCGCGGGCGCGCTCCACGAAGGCGGCCCCCTCGGTCAGCGAGGTCTCGGCGCGCTCGCCGAGCTGGTCGAGCGGCGGTGCGCCGACCACGGCGAGCCTGCGGCAGCCGCGCGCGAGCAGCACGCGGGTGGCTGCGGCGGCGCCGGCGGCGTTGGCCATGCCGACCCTGTCCACGCTGCGGTGCAGCTGCTGCTCCCCGAGGACGACGAGCGGCAGGCGGCCGGCGAAGCTGCGCAGCTCCGCCTCGGACAGGCCGATCGGGGAGAGCACGAGGCCGTCGTAGGCGGCCACGCGGCTGTCGCGGAAGACCGATGCCTGCCGCTCCCACGTGGCGCCGGTGTCCTCGACCACGGCGGACAGCCCGGCCTCGGCGAAGCGGCGCACGAGGCGGCCGCACAGCTGGGCGTAGTACTGGCTCTCGAGGGTCGGCACCACCACGCCGACGACCCCGGTGCGGCCCTGCCGGAGGCTGCGGGCGGCGGTGTTCACCTGGTAGCCGAGCCGCTCGACCGCGGACATCACCTTGACGCGCGTGACCTCCGAGACCGGCCGGGTCCCCGAGAGCGCGTTGGACACGGACATGGGCGACACACCAGCTGCTGCGGCGACGTCGCGGATGGTGACCACCTGCAGAGCCTCCCCTGTCGTCGTCGTCCTCGACACCCCCGTCCGCGCCTTGACGACGGGCCGGGCGTGCGGTTCTATATCGATACAGAACCTATATCGATACACGTCCTTGACCAGCAGATCAAGACCGCTCGACGACGAGCACCCGGCCCGGCGACGACGACGCGGCCCACCGGCCCCGCCCCACCCGCACGGCGCTCGAGGTGCCCCTGACGACAGGGGAGCCCCGTGAGAACCACCGCCCCACCCCTCGCCCACTCCCCCGGACGGCGCGCGCCGTCGCGCCGGCAGGTCCTCTCGTACGCGCTCGCCGGCCTCGGAGCGGCGGCCGCCACCAGCGCGTGCTCACCCTCGGCGCCCACCGGCCCGCGGGACTTCACGTTCTGGTCCTTCACGGGCATCGGGCAGAAGGCCGACGTCGAGCGGTACATGAGCGCCAACCCCGGCGTCACCATCAAGCTCACCGAGGTCGGCAGCTCCCAGGAGACCGCGCAGGCGCTCACCACCGCCATCGCCGGCGGCAAGGTGCCCGACCTCGCGCTCGTGCAGGCCGCCGACCTGCCCAAGTTCGCCCTGTCCCCCGACAACTTCGTCGACTACCGGCGCCTCGGCGGCGACGACGTCGGCGCGCCCTACCTCGACTGGGTCATCGCCCAGGCGACCACCCGGGGCGGCCAGGTGATCGGCATCCCCACCGACGTCGGCGGCCTGGCCGTCGCCTACCGCAAGGACCTCTTCGCCGCGGCGGGCCTGCCCACCGACCGCGACGAGGTCAGCGCGCTGTGGCCGGACTGGCCGAGCTTCATCGAGACGGGCCGCCGCTACACCGAGGCCACGGGGAACGCGTTCGTGGACAACGCCGCGACGTCGGTCTTCTACCAGGCGCTCGGGCAGGTCAGCGAGCAGTTCTACGACGCCGACGGCGGGTACGCCTACACCAACCCGCAGGTCAGGCAGGCGTTCGACTGGTCCCTCGACGCGCTGGCGGCGGGCATCTCCGCCCGGGTCGACTCCTTCGGCAGCGCCTGGAACGCGGGCATCGGCCGCGGCGCGTTCGCCGTCACCTGCTCCCCCAGCTGGATGCTCGGCACCATCAAGTCCCAGGCGCCCGACCTGGAGGGCCAGTGGGACCTCGCCACCATCCCCAACGGCATCGGCAACTGGGGCGGCAGCTACCTCGCCATCCCCGCCGCGGCCGAGCGCAAGGAGGCCGCCTGGGAGTACGTGCGCAGCGTGCAGTCGCCGGCGTCCCAGCTGCAGCACTTCGTCGACGCCGGCTCGCTGCCCACCACCCCGGAGAACTACTCCGAGCCCGAGCTGGCGGACTTCACCGACCCCTACTTCTCGAACGCACCCACCGGCGCGATCTTCACGAAGGCGGTGCTCGACATCACCCCGTTCCCCGTCGGCCGGTACACGGCCGAGATCGGCACCGAGCTGCAGAACGCCATCAAGGCGGTCGAGCTCAGCGCCGCCGACCCGGCGCAGGCGTGGGCCAAGGGCGTGCGCAACGTCGAGATCGTGGTGGGTGACCTGTGAGCGCCACCCTCACCCCGCAGGCCGGCCGCGCCACCCGCGGGACGACCGCCACCAAGCCCGTCGAGAGCCGCTGGGAGCGCCTGGCGCCCTACGGCTACGTCGCGCCGTTCTACCTGCTCTTCGCCGTCTTCGGGCTGTTCCCGCTGGTGTTCACCTTCGTGGTGGCGCTGTTCGACTGGAACCCCATCGGCGACCGCACGTTCGTGGGGCTGGACAACTTCGTCCGGCTCGGCGAGGACCCGAGGTTCTGGAACGCGCTGCGCAACACCTTCAGCATCTGGATCCTGTCGACGGTCCCGCAGCTGGTCATCGCGCTCGTGCTGGCGCAGGTGCTCAACAAGGCCCGGCTGCGGTTCGCCAGCTTCTGGCGGATGTCGATGCTCGTCCCGTACATCACCTCGGTGGCGGCGACGACGATCGTCTTCGCGCAGCTCTTCGACCGCGACTACGGCCTGCTGAACTTCTTCATCGGCCTGCTCGGCTTCGAGCACGTCGACTTCAAGAACACCGTGCTGGGCAGCCACGTGCTCATCGCCGTCATGGTGACCTGGCGCTGGTTCGGGTACACGACGCTGCTGTACCTGGCGTCGCTGCAGGCGGTGCCGCGCGACCTGTACGAGGCCGCCTCCGTGGACGGCGCTGGCGAGGTCAAGCAGTTCTTCAACATCACGCTGCCCTCGCTGCGCCCGGTGATCATCTTCACGGTCATCACCTCGACCATCGGCGGGCTGCAGATCTTCACCGAGCCGCTGCTGCTGCAGCCCACCTCGGGCACCACCTGCGGCGCCGAGCGGCAGTGCCAGACCCTCTCCCTGTTCCAGTTCGAGCAGGGCTTCGGGGTCTTCAACTTCGGCTACGGCTCCGCGATCGGCGTGGCCCTGTTCGCCATCATCGTGGTGGTCGCGCTGATCAACTACCTGCTGTCCAGCCGTGTGGGGAGGCGTGCCTGATGGCCCAGCTCGTGGACGCTCCGGACCGCTCGTCGGCCGCCGGGCGGTCGAAGGGCCCAGGACGACGACGGGAGCCGCGCCTGGACCGGGTGCCGCGCGGGCGCCAGGTGGGGCGGGTGCGCTGGTACACCTACGCCGTCCTCACCCTCGCCGTGCTGGCGTGCCTGTTCCCGCTGTACTGGATGTTCGTGGTGGCCTCCGCCGGCACCGAGGCCGCCGCCGAGATGCCCCCGCGCGTCGTGCCCGGTGGGCGGCTGCTCGTGGTGACGCAGCTGGTCTTCGACACCATCCCCTTCCTGCGGTCGCTGTTCAACAGCCTCGTGGTGGCCGGGCTGATCGCCGTCGGGCAGGCGTTCCTGTGCGCGCTGGCGGGGTTCGCCTTCGCCAAGCTGGCCTTCAAGGGGCGCGACGCGCTGTTCCTGCTGCTGGTGCTGACGATGACCGTGCCGGCGTCGCTGTCGGTCATCCCGCAGTACATGATCATCGCGCAGCTGGGGTGGGTCGACTCGCTGCAGGCGCTCGTCGTCCCCGGGCTCGTCAGCGCCTTCGGCATCTTCTGGATGCGCCAGCACATCTCGGCCACCATCGACGACCAGCTGCTGCAGGCCGCCCGCGTGGACGGCGCCAGCAGCTGGCAGATCTTCTCGAAGATCGCCTTCCCCATCGTGAGGCCCGCGGCGTTCGTGCTGGGGCTGCTCGGCTTCGTCAACGCCTGGAACGACTTCCTGTGGCCGTTCATCGTGCTGAAGTCGCCGGAGGTCTACACCGCGCAGATCGCCATCAAGGCCCTGCAGTCCAACCTCACGGTCGACCTGGGCCTGGCGATGGCCGGCTCGTTCCTCGTGACCGTGCCCCTGCTCGTGCTGTTCGCGTTCTTCGGCCGCCAGATGGTGTCCGGGATCATGGACGGCGCGTTCAAGGGCTGACCCCGCACCCGTCGCTGCAGCACCGCGGCGGCCCCGCAGACGCACCACCACGGAGCACCACCATGAGCGAGAACGCACCGCTGTCGGCGGAGCAGGTCGAGCAGTTCCTGGCCACCGGCGTCGTCGTCGTCGAGGGCGCCTTCGACCCCTCCACCCAGCCCCCGGGCTGGGTGGACCGGGGGTGGGAACGGCTCGGCGTGGACCCGGACGACCCGGCGACCTGGACGCGGCCGCGCGTGCACCTGCCCACCGAGCAGCGCGTCGACGCGGCGCAGCTGGCCCCGCGCGCCCACGCGGCGGCGCTGCAGCTGCTCGGGCACACCGGGGCCGACCCGCGGGTGGACCTGCCCTGGGAGTGGGGCGACGGGTTCATCGCCAACCTCGGGGTGGGCGCGGACCGGCCGTTCGACCCCCCGTCACCGCAGGTGCCCGGATGGCACAAGGACGGCGACTTCTTCCGGCACTTCCTCGACTCCCCCGAGCAGGGGCTGCTGACGATCGTGCTGTGGACCGACGTGCTGTCCACGGGCGGCGGCACGTTCGTGGCGACCGACTCGGTCGGGGTGGTGGCGCGCCACCTCGCCGAGCACCCCGAGGGGCTCCTGCCGACCGAGCTGCAGGAGACGCCGCTCATCAGCAGGTGCCGCGAGTTCACCGAGGTGACGGGGAAGGCTGGTGACGTGGTGCTCATGCACCCCTTCACGCTGCACGCGACGTCGCAGAACGTGCTGCGCGCGCAGCGGCTCATCACCAACCCGCCGATCGCGCTGGCGGAGCCGATGCGCTTCGACCGCCCTTCTGACGGCACGGGGGCCAGCGCGGGCGGGCACTCCCCCGTCGAGCGGGCCGTGCTGCGCGGGCTCGGCGTGGACTCGTACGCGTTCGCACCGACCGCGCCGCGCGAGGCCGTGGTCCCCGAGCGCCTGCGCCGCGCCTCCTGAGCGAGGCGCCCACCCTGCGGCGCCGTCTCCCCACCGGCACGGGGCGCCCCCGTGCCAGTGGGTCTGGCACAGGGGCGCCCCGTGCCAACGGGGACCGGTGGTCAGGCGGCGGCGCTGACCTCCAGGAGGCTCTTCCACGGGTCCTCGAAGCGCAGCGTGCGGCCGTCGTCGCGGACGTCGACCCGGGCGGCGCGCAGCCTGTCGGCCAGGGCGTCGAGGTCGGAGCGCGCCGGCAGCACGAGCGAGACCTGCCCCAGCCCGAGGGTCGCGGCGCGGGCACCGGCGCCGCGGCTCGACCAGGTGTTCATGGCCATGTGGTGGTGGTAGCCGCCGGCGGCGACGAACAGCGCGCCGTGCCACTCCGCGGTCACCTCGAAGCCGAGGGTGTCGACGTAGAAGGCGCGGGCGACCTCGACGTCTCCGACCTTGAGGTGCACGTGGCCGACCTCGGCGTCGCTGCGCGCGGGCTGGTCGAGGGGTGCGGAGACGTGCTCGCGCAGGAACGCGTCGGGGTCGAGCGGCGCGTTGTCCATGACCACCTGGCCGGCCTTCCAGTCCCACTGCTCGCGCGGGCGGTCCCAGTACAGCTCGATGCCGTTGTCCTCGGGGTCGGTGAAGTAGAAGGCGTTCGACACGAGGTGGTCGGCGGAGCCGACGTAGCGCGAGCGGGGGTGCTGCGCGGCGCGGGCCACGGCGTCGGCGAGGCCGGCGCGGTCGGGGAAGAGCAGCGCGGTGTGGAACAGCCCGGCCTCGCCCCGCTTCGGCGCGGGCAGTCCCGGCGTGTGGACGAGGACGACGAGCGGCGTGCCGCCCCGCCCGAGCACGGCGTGCTGCGCGCCCGCTGCGCCCGGGGTCGCGAGGTCGACGGCGGTCCGGGCGACCGCTCCGTCCAGCTCCACCAGGCCGAGGGCGTCGCGGTAGTAGGCGGTCGTGCCGGGCAGGTCAGCCACGTGCAGGGTGACGGCGTCCATGGTGGTGGCGCCGGGCAGGAGCAGCTCGCTGGTGCTGGACGGGGTGGTCATGGCGGGTCCTCCGGGACGTCGAGCAGTGGTGGAGGTGCTGGTGACTCCCATGATCACGACGGGTGCTGCTGGTGGCTCGCACGATCACGGACGGTCTCCTGACCGTGGTCGTGGGAGCTGCCGGCACCACCGGACGTGATCCGGGACGTCACCAGCACCTGGCGGGTCAGAGCAGGCCGAGGGTGGCTCCGCCGTCGACGGCCACGGCGGTGCCGTTGACGAAGGCGGCGGGCTCGGAGCAGAGGAAGGCGACGACCTTCCCGAAGTCCTCTGGCGTCCCGGTGCGCGCGCCAGCGGGGACGCCGCGCTCGAGGAGCCGGTCGGTGGCGTGCAGGCCGGGCGCGGCGATGTTGATGGTCACGCCGCTGGCGGCGACGTCGGCGGCGGCCGTCTTGGTCCACGCCCACAGCGCGGTGCGCGCGGTGTTGGACAGGGCCAGGTCGCGGATGGGCTGCTTGACGCTGGCCGACGCGATGAAGACGACCCGCCCCCAGCCGCGCTCGGTCATGTGCGGCACGGCCGCGCGGGCCAGCCGGATCGACGCCAGGGCGTTGGCCTGGAAGGCGGCGAGCAGCGCGTCGTCGTCGACGTCCAGAGCACGCCCGGTGGGCGGACCTCCGGCGTTGCCGACCACGGCGTCGAGGCGCCCCCACCGCTCGAGCGCGGCGGCCACGAGCCGGGACGGCAGCGCGGGGTCGGTCATGTCGCCGGGCACCGCGAGCGCCTCGCCGCCGGAGGCGGCGACCTCGTCCACCAGCCCGTCGAGCAGGTCGGCGGAGCGGGCGGAGACGAGCACCCGCGCACCCTCGCCGGCGAGGGCCAGCGCGCTGGAGCGGCCGAGGCCCTTGGAGGCGGCGGTGACGACGGCGACGCGGCCTGAGAGTCCGAGGTCCATCAGGCGAGCCTGCCGGTCCGCTGTGCGGTGAGCACGTCTGCCACCCAGCGGTGCAGGGCGACGACGACGTCGGCCGTCAGGCCGTGGCCGCCGGGCGTGCGCACGGCGGTGAGGTCGGCGCCGGAGGTCTCGTGGAGGTAGGTCCAGGTGCGGCGCTGGAGCTCGGGCGGGATCACGGTGTCGGCGTCGCCCTGGGCCACGAACACCGGCACGCCGGCGAGGTGGCCGGGCGTGGTGGGCACTCCGGCGTCGAACGGCAGGGTGGCGAAGAGGGTGGCGAGCCCGGCGTAGCGCGCGGGGTCGGCGAGGAGGGCGCCACCGGCGAAGGTCGCTCCCCCGCTGAACCCGACGAGGAGCACCGGGCGCGGGCGCTCGACGTCGAGGGGCGCCTCGGCGTCGAGCCAGGTGCGGAACCAGGCGGTCGAGGCGGTGAGGGAGCCGGGCAGCGGGCGGCCGATGCCGGCGTTGGCGAACCACGCGTAGCCGCCCCCCTCGGCGATCGGGGCGCGCAGGGCGACGTACTCAGGGCCGCCCTCACCGGAGGGCAGGTGGTCAGCCAGGCCGACGAGGTCGGCCTCGGTGGCGCCGCGACCGTGCAGCAGCACGACGAGCGGCGCGGCTCCGGCGCCTGCGGCACCGCAGGCGCCGCGGCGCAGGACGACGGGCTCCACTGATGACCCTCCTCAGTAGTTGTCGCTTCAACTTCCTGCTGAGACCGTAGCACTCGGAAGTTGTCCCTACAACCATCCGTGCCGCACCATGGGGGTGTGGACGTCCCCTGGCTCGACCAGACCCAGCTCGCCGCGTGGGTGCGCGTGGCGGCACTGCTCGAGGTGCTGCCCGGCACCCTGGACAGCCAGCTGAGGCGCGACGCCGACGTCACGCTCTTCGAGTACTTCGTCCTCGCGATGCTCTCCGAGGCCCCCGGGCGCGCCCTGCGCATGAGCGAGCTGGCGGCCCAGACCAGCGCCACCCTGCCCCGCCTGTCGCACGTGGTGAAGCGCATGGAGTCCCGCGGCCTCGTGGAACGCCGACCGGACGCCGACGACCGGCGCGCCACCGTGGCCGAGCTCACCGACGGCGGACTCGAGCGGATCGAGCAGGCGGCACCTGGTCACGTGCGCGCGGTGCGCGAGCACGTCGTCGACGTCCTGAGCCCTGCGCAGCTGGCCCAGCTCACCGGCATCGCCGACGCGCTGCTGCGGAACCTCGACAGCGGCGGCGGGATGGCGGCGATGTACCGCCGCTACGACGACGCGGACGACGACGGCGAGGCGGGCGGCGCCTGAGGCATCAGGCGCGCAGGTACCAGCGGCGCCGGTGCAGCAGGACTGCGAGCAGCCACCAGGCCGCCAGCAGCGCGGCGCTGAGCCCGATCTGCGGGCTCCCCAGCCACGCCAGGCGGTCCGCCAGCGACTGGGCGTGGCTGGGCTCGATCGCCGGGTCGGCGCGCAGCGGGCGCAGCAGGAGGACGGCGGCGAGCACCTCGCTGCCCACGTAGACCAGCAGGCTGTTGCGCCCCAGCGCCACGAACGGCTCGCGGAGCGCTCGGAGGGCGCCCGCCGCCACGGCCGCCGCCGCTGGACCTCGCGCTCGCCGTTGCTCGACCCACGGCGCGTCGACGAGGAGGTGCACCACCGCGACCAGCGCGATGACGAGTGCGGCGACGGACAGGCCGAAGGGAGCCGTCCACAGCCGCTTCACGGGTGGCACCCACAGGGAGGCGGCCCGCCCGGCCCCCGCCAGCACCGCGGCGACCACCACCAGCCGCGCCGCAGCGGGCACCACTCCCGACCCCACCAGTCCCGCCGCGGCCAGTCCCCGGCCGACCAGTCCCCCACCGACCGGCCCGGCGGCGGGGGGTTCCCCCGGGGCCTGGTCGTCGGGGGTGGCCCGACGACCGCGCAGGGCGTGGGCCGCAGCCACTCCGGCGGCCGCGGTGACGCAGGCGCCCAGCACCGCGACGAGGCCCTCGGGATCGTGCCCGGCGTCCATCTGCCAGTACAGGTGCCGCGCCGGCAGCAGGGCGGTGTCGAGACCCAGGGAGGGGTTGCACGCGGGAGCCAGCTCACCGCCCGGGCACGCGGCGGCCCAGCGGGCGAGCAGCCAGGTGTGGCCGGCCGCGAAGGCCAGCGCCACGGCGGTCCACGCCACCCACCCCCGCACCACGAGGTGGACCAGGCTGATGACCAGCGTCACCAGCGCGAACACCTGCAGGACCCCGGTCCACCGCAGCTGGTCGAGGTCGACGGTCCCCAGGCGGGCCCACTGCACCGCGGCGTTGTAGACCAGCCCGGCAGCCAGCAGCACCAGCACCCGCCGGGGCAGTCGCGACAGCTGCACGCCCCGGGAGCAGGCGAACCCCAGGCCCACGCCCATCAGCAGGACGAAGGACGGGAAGACGAGGTCCAGGGGGTGCGCGCCGGCCCACGGGGCGTGGTCGAACCAGGCGGGCGGCTCCACCAGGCTCCCGCTGACCACGATCACCACCAGGAGCAGCCCCCGCACGACGTCGACCGCTGCGACCCGCTGCCGCGCCGCGGGCTGGGGCGCCGCAGGCTCCGGAGTGCTCATGCGGGCTCCTGGCGTGGTCGGCGGCGTGGTCGGCGGCGTGGTCGTCGGCGTGGTCGTCGGCGTGCTGGGCGTCCAGCATGCGCACCGGCCGTCGCTGACCGACCCGCGACTCGCGGGAGGGCCCGGGCCAGGAGCCGCTCACGAGCCGCTCCTGGACGTGGACGGCCAGGCTCCCAGGTCTCGCCAGACCCAGCCGTCAGCGCTGCTGCGGGTGGCTCCCCCGTCCTCCTCGTACGCCTGGGTGCCGCCCCAGACGACGAGGTCGTCGCCGGCCCAGGCGACCGTGCTCGCCGTGGTCCGGTCCGCTCCCGGCGGGTCGGGCACCCGCAGCCAGCCGGCGTCGCCGTCGCCGTCGTCGAGCAGGTAGGCACCGCGCCAGGTGTGGAGCAGCACGCGCCCCGAGGCGCTGAGCTCCAGCCCGCCGCTCGTGCGGTCGGGCAGCTGCACCACGTCGGTGCTCTCCCCCGTGGTGACGTCGAGGGCGCCGACCCGGTCCTGGTCCTGGAGCAGGAGGCGCCGCCCGTCCCACGCGAGCTCGCGGGGCCCGTCGGCACGGTCGGCGACCGAGCGCCAGGTCGAGGTGGCCGGGTCGAAGGCGACCGCGCGCCAGGTGCCCTCACCGGTCTCCGAGGCGCCGTCCGTGGCGACGAGCGCGACCACCTCGCTCCCCGTCCACGCGGTGCGCACGCTCTCGGCGCCCGGCGGGTCGTACGGCCAGGGCACCGCCGTCGCGGTCCCGGTGGCAGGGTCGACGACCTGCGCCACGAGCTGCCCGTCCACGCCGGAGGCTGCGCCCCCGCAGTCCCATCCGACCGCGACCAGGCGGTCACCGGTCCAGACGGGGTCGGAGTAGACGAGCGCGGGTCCGGCGTCGAAGGGGGCACGGGTGAGCGTGCCCGCAGCCAGGTCCGGCGTGAACCGCTGCGAGCGGGTGAACAGGGACTCCCCCGACCACACCGCGCCGTCGCCGTCCTGCGACAGGCCGGTCTCGGCGCCGGTCGGATCCACGAGGTGGGTCCAGGCGTCGGTGGCCGGGTCCCACGCGGCGCCGTCGTCGAACCGGGTCGGCTCGACGCCGGCGCAGCTGGCGCCAGGCGGGCAGGGCGGCTGCTGCTCGTCGCTCCGGTGCCCGCCGAGCAGCAGCAGCCGCTCACCCGTGCACGCGGTCAGCGCCCCGCCGCGCGGCTCCAGGGGAGCCGCGCTCATCGCCTCCCACTCCCCCGCGGACGCCGGCACCGGCGCCACGGTCGAGGACGGCAGCGGCTCCTCGACCGGACCACGGCCGCGGGCCCCGCACCCCGTCGTCAGCAGGGCCACGAGGACGACGGCGGCAGCCGCGCTCCGGGTGCTCACGCCCCCACGACGCGCGGGGCCTCGCGGCCGTTGCAGCCCCTGGTCCACCGACGGGCGGTCAGCCCCCGCCCACGGCGCGAGGCCGGTCGACGTCCTCAGGTGCTCCACCGGTCCCTCATCACGGGCGGGCCAGGCGCCAGGTGCGCAGGTGCTCCCAGGTGAGGGAGCGCCACCAGCGGCCCGACCAGTCGTCACTGGCGGTGCGGTACAGCGCCACGCGATCCGCCACCACCGCCCCCGGCAGGTCGAGCGGCAGGCCCCGCAGGAAATCGCCCACCTCCTCGCGCAGGTCGGCGCGGTCGTGCAGGTCGTGGGAGGCGAGCGAGAGGTGCGCGTGCCAGGTCTCGTGGTGCACGTCGTTGCTGGGCGGGCTGGAGGCCGGCCGGCGCAGCGGCGTGACGGCAGCCTCCACGGCGTCCGCGAGCGCCACGAGCTCGGGGTTGGGCGAACCGTCCGGCAGCAGGTGCCAGTCGACGACCCACCCCGCCCCCAGGCGCTGCACCCCGCTGCTGTGCACGCGCACGGCGGGCCGGGAGGACAGCGCGGCGTCGAGCACCTCGACGGCCCGCGCCTCGTCGAGGCCCCAGTGCTGGCTGCCCACCAGCGTCACGTGCGGCGGGAACGCCCCGGCGGACAGCAGCCCGTACTGGGCGCGCACCGCCGTGGTGGCGGTGGTGACGGCGAGGGCGGTGCGCGGATCGGGCATGAGG
This sequence comes from Quadrisphaera setariae, assembly GCF_008041935.1. NCBI lineage: Bacteria > Bacillati > Actinomycetota > Actinomycetes > Kineosporiales > Kineosporiaceae > Quadrisphaera > Quadrisphaera setariae. Next base: position 34,276 of record NZ_VKAC01000003.1, on the reverse strand, counting down.
TAGACGCCGTAGCGGTACGGGTCGCCCTCCGACCGGCTCCAGCGCAGGTGCTCGGTCGCGATGGCCGGCGTCGTCGTCGTGGTCGTCATGTCCGGGCTCACTTCCCCGCCTGGGCGCGGTAGTCGGTGATGTTCCTCGTGGCGTCGGCCTCGGCCTTGGCGAGCGCGGCGGCCAGGTCGCCCTGGCCGTTGATGGCCTGGGAGAGGTCCGCGACGACGGTCTTGCGCACGGTGGGCAGCGCGCCGGTGAGGCAGCCGGCGGTCGCGGGGACCACCGGGGCCTCCGCCAGCTCCTTCGCGGCGACGGCCGCGACCGGGTTGGCCGCGAGGTAGCTCTGCTCGGTGCTGCTGGAGGCGACCTGCGTGTTGACGGGCACGTAGCCGGAGGCCTGGGAGAACTCCTCCTGGACCTCCGCGGAGCTGAGGTAGCTGATGAAGGTCCACGCGGCCGCCTGCTGCGCCTCGGAGTGCCCCTGGCCGCTGACCCACAGGGCCGCACCGCCGATGAGCGGCCCGCTGGAGGCCGCGGGGCCGCTGAGCGGCAGCGGCACGGCGGTGACGTCCTTCATGCCGGCCTTCACCAGACCGCTGTACGCGCCGGAGGAGTTGAACATCATGGCCGCCTGGCCGGAGGCGAAGGCGTTGAGCAGGGCGTTGTCGTCGGAGCCGGTGCTCAGGGAGACGCCGTCGCGCGCGAGGCCGGCCACGGTGGCGAAGGCCTGCTGCTGCGCGGGGCCGGTGAGCGAGAGCGCCGTGGCACCGCCGCCGCTGCGCCCGTTGTCGGGGGTGCAGTACGGCTCGCCGGCCGCGGCGGTCATCTGCTCGTACCACCAGCCGCCGGCCTGGGGCAGCGCGAAGCCCTTGACCCCTGGCAGCGCAGCAGCGACCTTGCGGGCGGCTGCGTCCAGGCCGTCCGTCGTGCCGAGGGTGGAGGTGTCGACGCCTGCCTTCGCGAGCAGGTCGGTGTTGACGTAGAGGAGCGGCACCGAGGTGTTGAAGGGGACGGCGAGGAGCGTGCCGTCGGCGGTGTAGTAGTTGCGAGCCGCCGGGGAGAGGTGCTCGAGGTCGAGGCTGCCGGGGTTGGCCTTCGCGAGGTCGCCGGCGGGCACGGTCTGGCCGAGGTCGTGCATGAAGCCGGTGGAGATGTCGTTGGTGAGCATGACGTCGGGGGTGCTGCCGTCGCGGGCGGCTGCCGTGTACTTGGTGAGGGCGTCGTCGTAGGAGCCCTGGAAGACGGCGTCCACGGTGATGTGCTGCGGGTTGGTGGCGTTGAACTCGCTCACGACCTTCGCGAAGGCGTCTCCGGGGGCTCCGCCCAAGCCGTGCCAGAGCGTGATCGTCACCGGCCCGGCGGAGGCGAGGGCGCTGGTGCTGACGGCGCCGGGCGTGCTGGCGCTGCTGCTGCAGGCACCGGTCAGCGCCGTGGCGCCGAGGGCGATGGCCACCACGACGGCACGACGGCGAGGGCGGGGGCTGCGACGCGAGGGAGCGGGCATGACGGACCTCCAAGGGCGGTGGTGTGGGGTGCGGAGACGTGCGGGGGACGCGCTGGGTGCGCGGGGAGCTCAGGAGGAGCGGGCGGCCAGGCCGTTGACGAGGAAGCGCTGGCCGAGGAGCACCAGCAGCAGCGTCGGTGCGAGGACGAGGAGCGTTCCGGCGTAGACGACGCCGGGGGTGGAGGACTCGCTGGCCACGAGCTGGGCGAGCCCGACCTGCACGGTGCGGTTCTGCGGCGAGTCGGTGATCAGCAGCGGCCAGAAGTAGCCGTTCCAGGCGGCCAGCGCCGACCAGAGCGCGGCGGTGACCAGCTGCGGTCGCGCCATCGGGAGGATGACGCTGACGAGGGTGCGCAGGTGGCCGGCGCCGTCGAGCGAGGCCGCCTCCCACACCTCCCGGGGCAGGTCGGAGAACGCCTGGCGCAGCAGGAAGACCGGGTAGGCGGCGGCCAGGAAGGGCAGGGCGACGGCGATGACGGTGTCGCGCAGGCCCAGCCCGGACACCAGCTCGTAGTTGGGCAGCACCGTGGTCTCGCCAGGGATGGCCAGGGTGCCGATGAGCAGCGCGAAGACGAGGCGGCGGCCCTTCCAGGCCGGGAAGACCAGGGCGTAGGCGGCCATCGCACCGAGCACCACCTGGCAGGTGGCCTGGATCGCGGTGACGGCCACGCTGGTGAGGTACTGCCGGCCCAGCGGGATGCTCGCCAGCGCCTCGCGGACGTTGGCCAGCGTGAGGTGGCGCGGGTCGGGCAGCAGGCGACCAGCGGCGATGTCGGCCGGCGTGAGGAGCGCGGTGGCGACGGTCAGGTACACCGGACCCGCGACGACGACGACGAGCACCGCCAGGCCCGTCCACCGCAGGGCGGAGTCGAGCGGCCGGGGCCGCAGGAGGGCGCGTGACGTCGAGGGGCCGGTCATCAGCGCTCCCTGCCCAGGCGCATCTGCGCGGCGCTGACCAGCCCGACCAGCACGAGCAGCAGCAGCCCCAGCGCGGAGGCGACGCCGTACTGGGGCAGGCCGCCGCCGAAGGCGCGCTGGTAGAGCTCGTAGACCAGCGTGTGCGTGGAGCTGCCCGGTCCGCCGCCGGTGAGCACGGCCACCTGCGTGAAGACCTGCAACCCGGAGATGGTCTGCGTGACCACCACGAAGAGGATGCTCGGCCGCAGCGCCGGAAGGACGATCGCCAGGTTGCTGCGCCACTCCCCCGCGCCGTCGAGCGCTGCGGCCTCCAGCGGGGCCGGGTCGAGCTGGCTGACGGCCGCGAGCACGACGAGGAAGGCGAAGCCGAACTCGTACCAGGCGGTGGTGACCGAGACGCTGGCCACGGCCCAGGCGGGTTCGGTGAGCCAGCCCGGTCCGCTCACCCCGGCCGCGGCGAGGAGGCGGTCGGCGATGCCGCTGGAGGGCGCCAGCAGCCCGGCGAAGGTGGCCGAGGCTGCGGCTGCGGAGTAGGCGAAGGGCAGCGACAGGACGAGGGAGACCGCGCCGCGGGCGCGCGCGGCGGCTCGGCGCAGCAGGAGGGCCGCGAGCACCGCGGCCGAGGTGGCGAGCGCCGTGGAGGCCGCGGCCATGACGACGGTGGTGAGGAGCACGGAGCGCAGGGCGGGGTCGAGCACCAGCTGCGCGACGTTGTCGAGGCCGACGAAGCGCGTGGGACGGCCCAGGAGGTCGGACCCGTGGAGGCTGAGCCAGGCGCTGCGCAGCACCGGCCAGTAGGCGAAGACGAGCAGGAGCACCAGCGCTGGCGCGACGAGCGCTGGTCCTGACCGGCGTCCTGGGCAAGTGAAGGGAACGTTCCCTGTCATGCAGGGAACGTTCCCAGTGCCAGATGTCCCTCGTCAAGAGATCGGGTGAACGGCTGGTGTCAGGTGGCGGACGAGCCGGGTGCGGGCGAGATCAGGCGGGGGTCGACGCGGTGCGCCCGACCACCAGCTCGCCGGCCAGGGCGGTGGCGCCGCGGCCGTCGACCCGCCCCTGCACGAGACCGACGAGGGAGTCGACGGCCATCCGCGCGATGGTGGGCAGCGGCTGGCGCCACGTGGTGAGCCCGAGGAACGGGCTGGCCAGCTCCCCGAAGCCGTCGTACCCGGTCACCGACAGGTCACCGGGGGCCTCCAGGCCGCGCACGCGCAGCGCCTCGAGGGCTCGCAGGGCCAACCGGTCCGAGGGCAGCACGAGCGCCGTGGCGCCGGCGTCGAGCGCGGCCGCGACCACGGCGTCGACGTCCTCGTGGGTGGTCCGCCAGAAGTCGTGCACCGGCAGGCGCACCACGTCCGCACCGAGCTCTGTGAGGTGGTCGGCCGCCGCACGACTGCGAGGAGAGAGCGTGAGGGACAGGTCCGGGGAGTGGACGAGCACCGCCACGCGGCGGTGCCCGAGCGCGTGCACGTGCTCCGCGACGCCCCGGCCGCCACCCGCCTCGTCGCAGAAGACGCTGCCGCAGGCGTCGCTGACGAGCGGCCGGCCGGCCACCACGGTCGGCACCTTGGCGGCCACCTCCTCGACGTCCCGCTCAGGGAGCAGGCCGCTGCAGATGACCAGCCCCTCCACCCGCAGCCCGGTCATGACGTCGAGGGCCCGACGCTCGTCGGCCACGGAGAAGCGCCCCGACCCGGTGGCGGTCACCACGCGGTAGCCGAGCTCGGCGGCGCGGTCCTGCATGAGCGTGAGCAGGTGGCCGTAGAACGGGGTGGAGGCGTCGCGCACGAAGGCGCCGAGCGCTCCTGTGCGCCGGGCGACCATCGCCTGCGCCATGGTGTTGGGCACGTAGCCGAGCTCGCCGGCGGCGTGCAGCACGCGTTCGCGCGTCGCCGCCGCCACGCCCGGGGCCTGGGTGAGCACCCGGGACACCACCGACTTGGAGACCCCGGCCCGCGCCGCGACGTCGAGGATGGTCGCCGGCCTGGCCGAGGCGCGCTCGACCTCGCCCCGCCCCTCGGCCTGCCGGTCAGCCATCGAGCACTCCCAGCCGCACCAGCTGGGCGCGCGCCTCGTCGGCGCCGGTCCACAGGTGCGCGCGCCAGCCGCGGGCCCGCGCCGCCTCGACGTTGACCGGCCTGTCGTCGAAGAAGGCGAGCTGGTCACCGGGCAGGTCGAGCGCCTGCTCGACGGCGGCGTAGACGGCCGGTCCGGGCTTGGCGGCGCGCAGCTCGGCGGAGAACAGCAGCGCCTCGAAGGGCTCCGACCACTCCGACGCCCTCACCACGCCGGCCAGCGACGCGGGGGCGTTGGACAGCACCGCCAACCTGACAGCTCCCCTGGCCGCCACCTGCGAGACCTCGGCGAGCAGGTCGGCGGAGCGGGGGGCGAGGGCGCCCCAGCGACGGGCGTCGAGGTCGTCCAGCTCGGCGGCGCGCGCACCGACGAGGTCCAGACCGAGCGCCTCGCCCACGGCCCGCCAGTAGTCGGCCAGGGCGCCACCGCGGTCGTAGGCCTCTCGCGGCCCCCAGTACGCGGGGCCCACCGCGTCGACGGGGAGGCCGAGCGCCTCGGCGACCTGGGGGACGGCGCCCTCAGGGGCGGACAGCACACCGCCGATGTCGAACACCACGGCCTGGACAGCAGATCGGGAACGTTCCACACGAGGACTCTAGCGAGCGCCGCACCGCCCGAGGGCGCTCGCGCGCCCGACCGAGCGCGGGTGCCCGCCACGGTCTCCGGGCGGTCGTGCGGTCACCCGATCGGCAGGGCGGCAGCGAGCTGGCCGAGCGCGGAGCGCTCCCTCAGGTGCTCCAGCGCGGCCGCGTCGCCGTGCAGCCGCGCCGCCACCTCCTCCAGCGCCTGGCGGGCGCGGTGCGGGGCCACGTCGAGCACCGCGTCGAGCTGCTCCCACGCGGCCACCGCACGGCCGGCGGGGCGGGCGTGCGCGCGGGCCCGGCACAGGTCGGCCACACCGTCGAGCAGGTCGTCCCCCACGCCGTCGGGGTCTGTCAGCCGCACCACGGCCTCGACCACGTCGAGGTCGGCCGGGTCGGCGTCCTCGTCCGCGAGCCACGCCTCGGCGTGGGTGCGCACCGCCTCGTGCAGCGAGGGGTCCCCCAGCGCGCCAGCGGCCTCCAGCACCAGGCGCGACGCCGGCCCCTCGGCCCCGGCCAGAGCGACGTCGACCGCGGCCAGCGCCCGCGGGTCGCGGCGGTGCGCCAGGCCGAGCAGCGCCTCGTCGCGCACGTCGGCGTCGGCGTCGTGCAGCCGGGCGGCCAGGGCGTCGCACAGACCCGGGACGTCGTGGTCTCGCCACATGGTGGCCAGGGCGAAGCAGGCGGCCTCACGGGCGCGGGCGTCGTCGTCGCCGGTGAGGCGGGCGAGGGCGCTGACGAGCTCGGGCGCGGGCCCGGCGGGGCCGTGGGGCAGGAGCGGCAGGCGCTGGGCCAGGGCGGCGCGCACCGCCGGGTGGGGGTGCTCGGTGAGGGCGACGAGCACGGCGAGCGAGCCGTCCGCGCTGGGGCGCAGGGTGCGCAGGAGCGCCTCGAGCGGCCTCCCCGGGACGACGTCGGCCAGGGTCAGCTCAGGCGCAAGCACATCCCCATCGTCTCGTGAGCACCACCCGTCACAGCCGTTCGCCACGCTGGGTGACCGCCACGGAGTGTGACGAGCAGCAGGACTGCTCCCGGCGCGGTCGGCGTCCCGCCGAGCATGCAGAAGTGCCCGACAGCACCCCCCAGGGGCACCTGAGCCGGGTCCTGCACGTCCGGCGGGACAGCCGCGCCCACGGGAGCTGTGACGCCGGACGGGCAGAAGTCCGCGGTGGGCCCGGATCAGGGGACGTCGGAGGGGTTCTGCACGTCGGGCGTCACACGACGCAGCAGCCGGCGCAGCTCGCGGTGGCCGTGGCGCACCACGAGCAGCGCCACCGGCACCTCCACGCACGCGCACACCACCGACCAGACGCGGTCGGAGCCCTCGGTGCTGATCGACAGGTCGAACCAGGCGTCGGCCAGCATGAGCACCCCGGCGGCGCAGGCCCACAGCGCGGCGCTGGGCCAGCGGCGCCAGGTGCTCAGCGCGGTCACGGCCAGCACCACCGCCAGCGCCGCGTCGAGGCCCTGCCAGGTGCCGACCCAGTCGGTGGTCGTGTAGTCGGCAGGCAGGGTCGCGCCCAGGTAGACCACCCACGGCACCAGGGACACCGCACCGACGGCCGCGAGCACGGCGACCGGAGGGGCCCAGTCGCGGGACGGCCTGTGCCTCGTGGACGCGGCTGCAGGAGCCGGGTCGACGGCCGGCTCCTCGACCGGCGCCACGACGGGGATGCCAGCGGTCGCGGTCACGGGGCGCCTCCTGCGGTGTCCTGGCGGGCGAGCCTGTCCGTCCGTCCTCCGCACGGTGCACGCACCGGCTCTCCGCACGCCCGGCGCCGGCTGTGCGACGGCTGTGGACCTCACAGCCCGTGCGGACAGCCGTACGGTGGCCGGCGTGGACGGCGGAGCGACCAGCAGCGAGGCACCCAGCGACCCGACGACCAGCGCGGCGGAGCGGGTGCGCAGGGTGGCGGTGGAGCTGGCGGCCCTCGCCCAGGACGGCGCGACCTTCGCGCAGGACCGCTACGACCAGGTGCGCTACGCGCAGGCCAGCCGTCTGGCCGCCGAGCTCTTCGCCGTCCTGACGGCCCGGCCCGCGGACGACCTGCACGCCGAGCTCGGGCGCGACAGCGGGTACGCCACCCCCAAGGTGGACGTGCGCGGCGTGCTCTTCGACGACGACGAGCGCGTGCTGCTCATGCAGGAGCGCTCGGACGGCAGGTGGTGCCCTCCCGGCGGCTGGGCCGACCCGCTGGACACCCCGCGCACCGCGGTGCTGCGCGAGGTCCGCGAGGAGAGCGGCTACGCCGCCGAGGTGGTCAAGCTCTTCGCCTGCTGGGAGCGCGACGTCCAGGGGCACGTCCCGCCGCTGCCGGTGGCCGTGTTCAAGCTGTTCTTCCTGTGCCGGGCCACCGGGGACGTCAGGCCGGCGCAGGAGCTGGAGACCCTCGACGTGGGCTGGTTCTCCCTCGACGCGCTGCCGCCGCTGTCGGCGGCGCGCGTGACCGAGCGCCAGCTGCGGCGGGCGCTCGAGCACCACCGCGACCCCTCCCTGCCGGTCGACCTGGACTGACCGGGCTGACCGGGCTGACCGGGCTGACCGGGCTGACCGGGCTGACCGGGCTGACCGGGCCGGTCACTGCCGTTCTAGCGTCCATCCGTGGACACCCGGGTCGCCGCGTACGCCGTCGTCGTCGCCGAGCACGAGGGGCGGCCGTGCATGCTGCTGGCGCACTGGAACGAGCACGGGCGCTCGGGGTGGACGCTGCCCGGGGGCGGCATCGACCCCGGGGAGGACCTGGCGGACGCCGCGGTGCGCGAGGTGCTCGAGGAGAACGGGTACGCGGCGGAGCTCGAGGCGCTCCTCGGCGTGGACTCCGCGGTGGTGGCGCCGGAGCACCGAGTGGGCGCGGACCGCGGGCCGATGCACGCGCTGCGGATCGTCTACCGCGCGCGGGTGGTCGGCGGGGCGCTCCGCGACGAGGTCGGCGGCAGCACCGACCGCGCTGCGTGGGTGCCCCTGAAGGACGTCGGAGCGCTCGACCGGGTCGAGCTCGTGGACGCCGGCAGGCGGTTCGCCGGTCTGCTCTGAGCCGGGCTCCCGAGGAGACCGGTCCGGCGGGAGCGCTCAGGCCGGCGGGGCGCCCCTGCGGCTCGACGCGCGGAACGGACCGTCGAGCGGACCGTCGTCGAGGGGCTCGGTCTGGGCGTCCAGGTCGGGTCCGGCGGCCGGGGCGGACCGGTCAGCCGAGCCGCTCTCGTCGTCGACGTCCTGGACGGGGTCGGTGGCCGAGCGGCGGCGGGCCGGGTCGTCGAGGGGCAGGCCGCGGGCGGCGGCGAGCGCGCGGACGGCGTCGGCGTCCATCCCGCGCAGCAGGAGCAGGCGGTGGCCCTCGGACAGGACCAGTGCGCTGGACCTGTCGTAGGGGCCCTGGACGCGCAGGCGCTCCACCTGGTCCCAGGTGATGAGGCGGCCCCAGCGAGTGCCGGTGCCCACGCGCAGGCCGTCTCGCTCCACCCGCGTGCCGAGCCGGCGGGGCGCCAGCTGCACGGCCAGCAGGGCGCCGGTCAGGCCCGCCCAGGCGAGCGCCAGCCAGAGGCGGCCCTCCACGGCGTGCACGAGGAGGTTGTACGTGCCGAACGCCACGACCGCCCAGCGCAGCCCTCGGGCACCGCGGCCCTGGCGCACGAGGTGCTCGACGGGCTGCCCGGACCCCTCAGCGGGCATCGCTCTCCCCCGCGTGCCGGCGGACCTCCTCCGAGCCGCCGCCGAAGCCCGCGGGCCCTCGCAGGTCGATCTCGAGGTCAGCGTCCGCCTCGCCGCGCCGCTGGGCGAGGGCCCCCGCGGAGCGCACCAGGGGCCAGACGGCCCCGACCAGCGCCAGCACCGCCACCACCACGCCCACGAGCGTCAGGTCCACCCAGAGCTGCCAGCGCTCCTGGGCGTGGACGGCGAAGTCGGAGCCGCCCCCGCCGGCGCGCTGGAGGGTCGTCCAGTTGACGTGCCAGTTGACCGCCGCCAGCAGGGCGACCAGCGACCAGAGGAGGGCGAGCACCAGGACGACGCGCGCCACCCGGTTGATCGCCACCACCCCACGATCGTAAGCCGTGGCGACCCCCCGCCGGCGCCGCCCGAGGTCAGCCCGCGCTGCCCTCTGCGCCGTCCTGGGCGCGGACGTCCGTGCTGGTCGAGACCGCGGCCCACGACTCCAGCTCGCGGCGCCGGGCCTCGTTGGTCTTCCGCGCCGCGTCGAGGGCGTCGCTGCCGAGCAGGAGCATCGCCGGAGGCTCGGGAGACCTGACGGCGTCGATGATGGCGCGGGCGGCGAGCGCCGGGTCTCCCAGCTGCGTGCCGTGGACCCTGTCGTTCTCCTTGCGGCGGGCGTCGACGGTCTCGGCGTAGTCGTCGATGACGGTGGAGGTGCCGGTGAGGGACCTGCCCGCGAAGTCGGTGCGGAAGCCGCCGGGCTCCACGCACACCGCGCAGATCCCCAGCGGCGCCAGCTCCGCGCGCAGCGAGCCGGTGATGCCCTCCAGCGCCAGCTTGGTCGCCGCGTAGTAGCCCGAGCCGGGCGGGCAGAGCTGGGCGCCGATGGAGGAGATGTTCACGACGGCGCCGCTGCGGCGGGCGCGCATGCCGGGGAGCACCGCCTTGGTCATCGCGACGGCGCCGTGCACGTTGGTGTCGAAGAGGGCGCGCACGGCGTCGTCCTCGCCCTCCTCGACGGCGGAGCGGTAGCCGTAGCCGGCGTTGTTGACCAGGACGTCCACGGCGCCGAAGCGCTCGACGGCCGCCTGCACGGCCGCCTGCACCTGCGCGCCGTCGGTGACGTCCAGGGGCAGCGCGAGGGCGGTGTCCGGGTGCGCGTCCGCGAGGTCGCTGACGGTCTGCGGGTCCCGGGCGGTGACGACGGCGTTCCAGCCGCGCTCGAGGACGGCGGTGGCCAGGGCGCGCCCGAGGCCGCTGGAGCAGCCGGTGATGAGCCAGGTGGTCATGACCCCATCCTGCGCGGTGCGGGCGGCCCCGGCCCGCGGGCGTCCGCCGACCGGTCGCAGCCCCGTCGCCGGGTGGCGACGGGAGATCGGTCGTCCGAGACTGGATCGATGGCTGAGAACACCGCCGGGCCCTCCCGCACGCCCGAGAACACCGACCGCCACCAGGGCGGCACCACCGCCGCCGCCTCGGACAAGGCCTCCGGCCACGCTGACTTCACGCGCGTCGCCCTGGAGCGCGCAGCCCGCGCCGCGCACGACGCCGGCGACCAGCGCGAGGCCCTCGCCCGCAAGGTCGACGAGGCGAAGCAGGTCCGCAAGGCCGCCAAGGCCGTCCGCCGCGCCGCCCGCGCGCAGCTGGCGCTGGCCGACCGCGACGTCGTCACCGCGCGCAAGGGGGTGGAGGCGCTGGAGAAGCAGCTGAAGATCGCCGCGAAGCACGCCGACGCGGTGGGCGAGGACGCCGAGAGGGCCGAGCGCGACCACAACGACGCGCTGAAGACCGCGTCCAAGAAGGCCAGGAAGTCGAAGGAGTCCCGCGACCAGCGGGAGCGGCTGGCGCACGGCGAGGACGCAGCCCGCGCCGAGGGCGGGCGCCAGGCGGAGGCCAGCGCCGCTGGGGGGACCACCGCGGACGCCGGCGCCACCCGCACCGCCGGCCGCAGGGGCGGTGTGGCGGCCAAGGCCGCTGACGTCGCGGAGAAGGCCACCGACCGCATCGCGGACGCCGCCAACGACCTGGAGCAGAAGGCGGACGACGCCGCGGCTCGCACCCAGGGCTCGGCCCGCGGCCGCCGCTCCAGCGGCTCGAGCAGCGCGTCGGGCGGCGCGTCGGGCAGCGCGTCGGGCGGCGCGTCGGGCAGCGCGTCGGGCACGTCGCCCCGCACGCCCGCCCGCCGCGCCGCCCGCGCGCGCACCGCTGCTGCAGCCGGTGGCGACGCCGGCTCCAGCCCCACGACCGACCCCGCGGGGTCCTCCGGCGAGCAGCAGCGCGACGGGTCCTTCGACGTCGACGCGCAGACCTCGCCGTCGAACGCCTGATCCCTGCACCTGGACCACCCGCCGCAGCGCGGCGCAGCGGCCCCGCAGCCCTTCGGCTGCGGGCCGCTGCCTCGTCCAGACGCCTCCCAGCCGGCTCCCCGGCAGCCGCGGGCGTCCGGTTCCGGCGCGTCGCGGGCCGAACGCGGGGCTGCGGCGCCGGTGCCGCCTAGCCTCGGGGGGTGCCCCTCATGACGCCCACCGCTCCCCCCGCGGCCCTCGGCCGGGGAGCCGCGGCGTCGCTGCACCGCACCGCCTCCCCCCGCGTTCCCGCGCCCCGCTCCGCCGAGGCGTCCACCTTCCCCCGCTCCGCCCCCAGCGGTCAGCCGCGGCGCCGCAGCCCGGAGGCCGTGGCCCGCGAGGTGCAGGCCCAGCTGGCCGACGCCTCCCGCTACGGCCAGCTGCCCGGGCAGGCCGGCGAGGCCGTCCCGGAGCGGCTGCGGGCGAGCCTGGCGGAGCTGGTGGAGTCCGCCTTCCCGCACCTGCGCGTCGGCACCACCGACTGGGGCACCGTGGTGGCGCTCGCAGCGGTGCTCGCGGGAGACGTGCTCGGCCGCTACGCCGTGCCGCTCGCCGCGCTGCCCACGACGACGACGCCGGGCGCGCGCGAGTGCGTGGCGGCGCTGTCGCGCAGCATCGACGCGCTGCTCGAGGACGCCGGGGTCGGCGTCGTCCTGGACCTGGATGCCGGGACCGCGGCGTTCCGCGTGCGCACGCCCCCGGGGGCGACCCCCTCGGCCGGCAAGGCGGCGCTGCTGGCGACGTGCGCGGTGCTGCTGCACCTGCGCCTCACGCAGCCGCTGGTCCTCGCGACGCTCGTCACCGAGGGCGGGTCGTGGCTGCCGGTGTGGCGCGCGGCCCGCGACCTGTGGTCCGTCGGCGCCTGAGCACCACCCCCTGACCGCCCCCTGACCGGCCGCTCCGGGCCGTCAGGACCTCCGGCGCTCAGGCACCGGTGGGGACGAACGCGCGCCGCAGCCGCCACATCGACTGCAGGCCCGCCAGCTCCGCGTCGGCGGCCCCGGCGGGCGCTGTGCCCCGCTCCATGCGGTCCCTCAGGAACGCCACCTCGCTGGCCAGCTCCTGGAAGTCGCGCATGGCTCCCTTGGCCTGCGGCCCGAGGGCGCGCCCGGCCCAGTCGCGAGCGCGCGACCGCTCCGACAGGGACGCGAGCATCGCCGCCTCCGCCGGGGTGATCCACCCGGCCTGCGCGTAGCCGGCCAGGTGGCGGCGCAGGACGCGGCCCTCGCGGGTGCGGGCCACCACGGCCACGGCCACCGCGGCGGCGAAGATCGGCACCTGCAGCGCCACGTAGGTGCCGATGAAGCCCTGCAGGCCCTGCGAGGCGGTGAGGTTCCACAGCGCGTGCAGCGCCACCGCCACGCACCACCCCAGGATCGGAGCGAAGACCCGCACCGCGGGGTTGCGCCGGGAGGCCGCCACACCGATGCCCACGCCGATGGCCGCGGTGAACAGCGGGTGCGCGAAGGGGCTGAACAGGCAGCGCACCACGAACGTCACGGCGGTCACCCCGCCGCCGTCCTCGGAGAAGCTGCGCCCCAGGTAGAGCACGTTCTCCACGAAGGCGAAGCCGACGCCGGCGAGGGCCGCGTAGACGATGCCGTCCACCACGCCGTCGAACTCGCGGCGGCGGAACAGGAACAGCAGCAGCACCGCCAGGCCCTTGGTGGTCTCCTCCACGACCGGCGCCACGAGCACGGCGGCGGAGTCGGGGTTCCCCCCGGCAGCGCGGATGAGCTCCATCGAGGAGGTGTTCAGCACCAGCGAGACGAAGGTCGCCACGAAGGCGCCCCAGGCGAAGGCGAACACCAGCTGGCGGGGCGGCTCGTGCTCGTACCGGTCCAGCCAGAGGATCGCCGCGACCACCGGCACCACGGGCAGCAGCGCCAGCAGCGTCCCCACCCCGAAGCCGGTGATGCCGGTGTCGGTGGCCACGAGCAGCACGGTGAGCAGGCCGCAGCCGGCGATGACGACGACGAGCGCGATCCGCAGGAGCACCCGGCCGAGGCCTGTGCGGCGCGCCCGCCGCTGGGGCAGGTGCAGGTGCGGCTCACCCTCACCGCGGAGGACGACGGCGGGGGCTGGCTCCACGACCGCCACGCTAGCCGCGACCCGGTCTCGCGGCCCCGCGACGGGCCGTGCCGGGGCCGGCTCGGCGTCGGCTCCGGGTCCCCCTCCGCGGGAGGACGCGGCGGACCGTCGGGAGCACTCACTACAGTGACGCCGGTGGTGAGCCCCTCCGCCGAGCGCATCGTCTGGATCGACTGCGAGATGACCGGCCTCGACCTCGGCGTCGACGCCCTGGTCGAGGTGGCCGTCCTCGTCACCGACTCCGACCTGGAGATCATCGACGAGGGGATCGACGTCGTCATCAAGCCCTCGGACGAGTCCCTGGCGCAGATGCGCGAGGTGGTGCGCACCATGCACACCACCTCCGGGCTGCTGGAGGAGCTGCCGAACGGCGTCACGCTGGAGGAGGCCAACCGCCTCGTGCTGGAGTACGTGCGCGGCCACGTCCCCGAGGCCCGCAAGGCGCCGCTGGCCGGCAACTCGGTCGGCACCGACCGCGGCTTCCTCGCGCGCGACATGCCCGAGCTCGACGACCACCTGCACTACCGGATCATCGACGTGAGCTCCATCAAGGAGCTGGCGCGGCGCTGGTACCCCCGCGCGTACTTCGCGGCTCCCGCCAAGAACGGCGGCCACCGGGCGCTCGCGGACATCCGCGAGTCCATCACCGAGCTGAGGTACTACCGCCAGGCCGTCTTCGTGCCCGACCCCGGGCCCGACTCGGCGACGGCCAAGGCCGCCGCCGAGCGCGTCACCCGCGGCTGAGGCTCAGCGCCGATCGGCCCAGGAGCCCTCGGCCTGCCAGCGCTCCTGGTCGAGGATCTCCTCGGAGTCGGGCCCGCCGGGCAGCGACAGGTCCATGAGGAGCGACAGGGGGACGCCCTGCCTGAGGAGGTGCATCACGCTCGCCTCCGGTGACAGTTCCACCACGAGGTCCGGGCGCGGCCGCTGCTGCACTGTGTGCTCCCTCCAGGAGTCCGCCTCCGTGCGGTGCTTCGTCGAAGGGATCATCGGCAGGAGCGGGTCAGAACTTTCGGGCACCACCCGCTCGGCGCAGGCACCGCACTGCGCACCCGGGGGCCGAACGCAGAACAGGCCCGGGCGGGACCGCCCGGGCCTGTTCGGTGGGGTGAGCGACGGGACTTGAACCCGCGACATCCGCGACCACAACGCGGCGCTCTACCAGCTGAGCTACGCCCACCATCTCGCCGCGCGAACGCGACTGAGCAGGATCCTACAGGTTCGCGGCGGCGAGCTCGTGCGCGAGGGCCGCGGCCTGCTCGTGGGCGGCCGCGCGGTCGGCCCTGGCGCGGTCCGCCCCGGCGCTGAGCGCCTCGACGTGCTCGGACAGCGTGGCGCTGGTGGTGATGACGCGGACGTCCATGCCGAAGGCGTCCCCGAGCACGATCTGCAGCGGCGGCACGGCGTGGTCCCAGTCAGCGGTGGGCGTCCCGGGGTCGTAGGTGCCGCCGCGGCTGGTGACGACGACGGCGGTGCGCCCGGCCAGCGGCTGCGCCTCGTGGCCGGGGAACGGCGTGGTGGTGCCCGGCACGTGGACGTTGTCGAGCCACACCTTCAGGGTGGACGGCAGCGAGTAGTTGTAGAGGGGCGCACCCACCAGCAGCACGTCCGCGGCGAGCAGCTCCTCGAGCAGCCGGGCCTGCAGCGCCTCGGCGCCGGGGTCGGGGGTCGACCCCTCCGGGCGCAGCGCCGGCGCCCAGTGCAGGTCCGGGTCGAGCAGGTGCGGGAGCGGGTCGGCGACGAGGTCGCGGTGCGTGACCGTGGCGCCGGCGCCCGCGGCCGCCTGCCACTCCCGGGCGAAGGTCGCGGTGATCTCGCGCGAGCGCGAGGCGCCCGGGCCGGAGGCGGGGCCGATGGAGGAGTCGAGGTGCAGCAGGTGCGGCATCGCCCCATCCAACCCGGTCGGCTGCGTCAGAAGCCGGCGAGGGCCTGCAGCTCGGCGGTGAGCCCGGCGGCGGACGGGTGCTGGCTGACCGGCTCGCCGTCGAGCTGCACCACGCGCACCGGCCCGCGCACCGCGCTGGTGAGCAGCACCAGCTGGGCCGCGCGCAGGTCTGCGAGGGTGCCGCTGGCCTCCTCGGCGCGCCACCCGGCGCGGCGGGCGCTGTCGAAGAGCAGGTGCTGGGTGGTGCTCCCCAGGATGCCGTTGGCCCCCTGGGCCACGGTGCGCAGCAGGCCGGGCTCGGGCACCCACAGGACGGACGCGGTCGGCGCCTCGAGCAGCGCGCCGTCGGCGGCGGTGAACAGCGCGTCGTCAGCGCCGCGGCGGGCCGCCTCGCGCTGGGCAGCGGTGTGGATGGCGTAGGACAGCGTCTTGACACCGCCGAGCAGCCAGGGCGCGTCGGCGAAGGACTCGGGCCCGTAGCCGCGCGTCATCGACGCCACGGCGATCCCCTCGCGGCGCGCGCGCAGCGAACCGGCGTCCATCGCGCTGACCGTCACCACCGCGGTCGGTCGCGGGACCTGACCCGCGGGCACCGGACGCCCGCGGGTCACGGAGAGCTTCACCGCCGCCTCGTCGTCGTCCGGGAAGCCCGTCGCCCACTCCCGCGCGGCGACGTCGAGCAGGCGCGCCCAGCCGGCGGCGTCGTCGGGGAGCTCCAGGGAGCGGGCAGAGCGCTGCAGCCGCGCGAGGTGCGCCGAGAGGTTGGGGACCGTCACGGCGCCCTCGCTCGCGGCGTCGCCCGAGCCGCCGCGCACGAGGCGCAGGCCCTCGAAGCAGCCGTCGCCGCGGGTGAGGCCGAGGTCGTCAGCGGCGACCACGGGCTCGTCGACCCCGACGACGGCGGGCGCGCGGCCCTCAGCGGAGACGGCGACGACGAGCAGCGCGGGCACGGGCGACGACGCTACGCGGCGCCCGCTCCCCCCCTCTCCCCACCCTGGCCGTGGTCATGGACTCCACCAGCAGGACCCACCGTGATCATGGACGTCGCCACCACCGGACGTCGGCGACCCCCATGATCACCGCCGGTCGTGGCGGTAGCTCCCATGATCACGGAGGGGGGCGGGGCCGTCGGGGGTGCTGACTCCCGCGCGGTAGGCCCACACCACCACCTGCACCCGGTCGCGCAGACCGAGCTTGGCGAGCAAGCGGCCCACGTGGCCCTTCACGGTCGGCTCGGACAGCACCAGCTGCGCCGCGATCTCGGCGTTCGACAGGCCCTTGGCGACCTCCACCAGCACGTCGCGCTCGCGCGGGGTCAGCTGCTCCAGCTGCGCCCGCTCGGGGCGGACCACCGCGACCTCCGCCCCACCGGCAGCAGGCCCGGGCAGGCGCTCCTCCGCCAGCTGCAGCAGGTGGCGCGTCAGCCTCGGCGTCAGCACGGCGTCCCCGGCGGCCACCGCGCGCAGGGCGCGCACCAGCTCGTCGGGCTGGACGTCCTTGAGGAGGAACCCGCTGGCCCCTGCCCGCAGCGCGGCGAACGCCAGCTCGTCGAGGTCGAAGGTGGTGAGCACCAGCACCCGCGCCGCCGAGCCGGACTCCACGATCCGCCGCGTCGCCTCGATGCCGTCGACACCCGGCATGCGCACGTCCATGAGCACCACGTCGGGCTGCAGCGCGGACACCATGCGCACGGCGGTCGCGCCGTCCCCGGCCTCCCCCACGACCTCCACGCCGTCCTCGGCCCCGGTGGCCTCCAGCAGCATGCGGAACCCCAGCCGCACCAGCGCCTGGTCGTCCACCAGCAGCACGCGCAGCACAGGCTGCTCCTCGCTCACGGGGCACCACCCTGCACCGGCGGCGCCGGCTGCCGGGGCTGCAGGGGCTGGACGGGCAGCACCGCCCTCACGCGCCACCCGCCCGCGGGGCGCGGGCCGGCCGAGAACTCCCCGCCGAAGGCCTCGGCGCGCTCGCGCATGCCGGGCAGACCGCGTCCGCGTCCCGGGCGTCGGCCAGGAGCGCCGCCACCGTCGGTGGGCGGCACGCCGACGCCCACGCCGTCGTCCTCGACCACCACCTCCACGCGCCCGTCGACGCAGCGGACGGACACCTCAGCGCGCGCCCCCAGACCGGCGTGGTCGAGCACGTTGGTGAGCGCCCCGGTGACGATGCGGTGCACCGCCAGCCGCGTGGCGCGGCTCCACCCGTCCTGCGAGCCGGTGCGGGTGAGCCGGACGGGCACGCCCGCGGCGCGGACCGCGGCGACGACGGCGTCCAGGCCGTCGTCGTCGTCCTCACCGGCGGGGAGGGGAGCCCGCTCCGGTGCAGCGCCGGACTCCTGGGCCGGCTGCTCCAGCACGCCGAGCAGGCGGCGCATCTCGCCGAGGGCCTGGCGGGAGGTGGCGGTCATGGCGTCGAGGGCGCCGGCGTCGGGCGGGGCGGTGGGGTCGCGGCGGGCGCGGGCGGTCATGCCGTCGCCGAGCCTGACCACCACGGTGAGGGCGTGCGCGACGACGTCGTGCAGCTCGTGGGCGATGCGGGCGCGCTCGGCGGCCACGGCGATCTGAGCGCGCTGGTCGCGCTCGGCCCGCAGCTGCTCGGCGCGCTCGCGCAGCAGGCGCACCTGCTCTCGCCGGGCCCGCACCGTGGTGCCGAGCAGCACCGCCGCCACGAGCATCGGGCCCACCACCACCGGCGAGGCCCACACGGAGGTGGGCGCCGCGCCGTCGCCCCGGGCCAGGCGGTCGGTGGCGGCCAGCACGAGGACGACGACGACGGCGGCCGCCACACCGACCCGCAGCTGCGCTCCGCGCCGGTGCAGGGCGAGCGAGACCACGCCGGCCAGCACCAGCACCGCGGGGAAGGCCGGCCGACCACCGAGCGCGCCCCAGGCCGGAGCGACGAGGAGGCAGGTGAGCAGCAGCGCGGCCAGCGGAGCCCGGCGGTGCCACCACAGCGGCAGGGCGGAGACGAGCACGACCGGGACGGCGTGGGGTCCGGCGCTGAGGTAGGCGTCGGGGACCAGCGGGAGCAGCACGAGCGCCGCCCACCCCGCGTCTCGGAGACGGGGGTGGGCGGCGAGCGTCGCGCGCAGGTCGATGCCGAGCTCCGGCAGCGGGGTCAGGCGTCGCGGCGCTGCAGGGCGAGGGCTCCCAGCGCCACCGGCACCACGGCCCAGCCCAGCAGGGTCAGCCAGGCGGCCACGTCGGACAGCACACCGGTCGCGGTGGTCGACTGCAGCGAGGCCGCGGCGACGTCGGGGAAGCGGTGCGCGATGGCCTGCACCCAGTCCCACGTCACCAGCTGCAGCAGCGGCGGCGCCACGAACACCACCGCCACGAGGAACGTGATGGCGCCGGCGGTCGCCCTCAGCAGCAGTCCGAGGCCGAGGCCGAACAGCGCCACGGCCACGAGGTAGGCGCTGTTGCCGAGCACGGCGAAGACCGTCTCGCTGGCCGTCCAGTCGATGGTGGCCTTGTCGCCGTAGACCACCTGGGCGATCCACAGGGCGCCGAGGGAGAGCACGAGCGTGAACGGCACGAGCACCGCCAGCAGCACCGAGGCCTTGGCCACCACGAGCGGCCAGCGGCGCGGCAGAGCCATCAGGCTGGAGGAGATCGACCCGGTGGCGTACTCCCCCGAGGCCACCAGCGCACCGAGCACGCCGAGGACGAGCGCGGAGAAGCCGGTGGCGCCCAGCGCCGCGGCCACGGGGTCGGCCAGACCCCGTGCGCCCGGCCCGCCGCGCGGCTGCGCGTTCTCGGGGTTGGACAGGACCGCGGCGATGAGCGCAGCGAAGCCGATGGCCAGGCCGAGGGCGATGAGCAGCGTCCACCACGTCGAGCGCAGCGAGCGGAGCTTGGTCCACTCGGCCAGCACGGCCCGCGGCAGCGTGGCGCCGGAGGGGGCGGCGTCGACGCGGTGGCTCGAGCGGTGCTCGCGCGGAGCGGGGACGCTGCGCTGCTCGCTCGTCGTCGTCCTGGTGCCGTCGGTCAAGGGGTTGGTGGTCATGCCGCCACCTCCTGCTCCTGCTGCGCGCGCTGGTCGGCAGCGTCGGTGTCGTCGTCGGTGGTGTACTCGCGGGAGTCGCGGGTGAGGGCCATGTAGACCTGCTCCAGCGACGCGCGCTCGGTGTGCAGCTCGTGCAGCACGATGCCGCGCTCGGCGGCGACCTCCCCGATGCGCTCGGCGGTGGTGCCGGTCACGGACAGCTCCCCCACCTCGACGTCGGTGACGCTGGCGCCGGTGCTGACCAGCAGCCGGCCCAGCTCGCCGGCCTGCGGCGACCGGACCACCACGGGCCGGTCGGTGGCGGTGGCGATGAGGTCCTCGACGGTGGTGTCGGCCAGCAGCCGCCCGCGGCCCACGATGACCAGCTTCTCGGCGGTCAGCGCCATCTCGCTCATGAGGTGGGAGCTGACGAAGACCGTGCGGCCCTCGGCCGCCAGGCCCCGCAGCAGGGTGCGGATCCACAGCACGCCGTCGGGGTCGAGGCCGTTGACGGGCTCGTCGAGGATGATCGTGGACGGGTCCCCCAGCAGGGCCGAGGCGATGCCGAGACGCTGCCCCATGCCCAGGGAGAAGCCGCCGGCGCGCTTGCGGGCCACGTCGTGCAGGCCGACGAGGTCGATGACCTCGGCCACGCGCTTGCGGCCGATGCCCTGGCTCTGGGCGAGGGCGAGGAGGTGGTCGTGGGCGCTGCGGCCCTTGTGCACCGCCTTGGCCTCGAGCAGCGTGCCGACCTCGGCGAGCGGGGTGCGGTGCTCGGTGTAGCGCTTGCCGTTGACCGTGACCGCGCCGCTGGTCGGCCGGTCGAGACCGACGACCATCCGCATGGTGGTCGACTTGCCGGCGCCGTTCGGGCCGAGGAAGCCGGTGACGTGGCCGGGGGTCACGGTGAAGCTGAGGTCGTTGACGGCGGTCTTGGCGCCGTAGCGCTTGACGAGGTTCCGGGCTTCGATCACAGCGTCGACGCTAGGCGCGTCACACCCGGGGCGCGCCCTCCTGCGGGCCCGATGTGGTGGCCGGGCGCGCCCGGGGACCCCCTCCCCAGGTAGGGGGTCCCCCCTCCTTCCCGTCCGTGATCATGGAGGGTGGGGCCGGGGGTCAGGCGGCGGAGGGCTCGGGCGCGCTGGCCGCGTCGGCGGTGCGGGCACGGGCGCGGCCGTCGGTGCGGAGCTGGTGCCAGCGCGCAGCCACCAGGGCGACCGCTGCACCGACCACGGCCCACGCGAGCACCACGAGCAACCGCTGGCCGACGTCCGCGCCGTCGAAGTAGGCGATCCGGCGGACCGCGTCCACGGCCGCCCCGTTGGGCAGCACGCCCGACAGCCACGCCCAGAACGGCGGCAGCAGCGCCGGCGGGTACGCACCCCCGGCGCTGGGGTTGCCCAGGACGACGAACAGCAGCACCGCCAGGCCGATGCCGATCGTGCCCGCGAGCACCTGCAGCGCCATGGTCACGGTCGCAGCAGCGACGACGACGAGCGCACCCGTCCCGGCGAGGCCCCAGAACGTGGCCGCGTCGTCGGGGAGCGCCCCGAGCACCGGGCCGACCACCACCGCTCCCCCGATCCCCGACACCACGGCGTACGGGAGCACCGCGCTCAGACGGATCACCGCGCGGCGCAGGGTCGCGGGCCGGGCACCGCGGGCCACGCCCAGCAGCGCGGCCAGCAGGTACCCGCCGACCACCCAGCCGGTGACGAGATAGAAGCCCGACAGGCCGCGGGCGTCGCCGCCGGCGGCGGGCACGACGTCCTCCACCGCCACCGTGCGGCCCTGCGTGGCCTCGGCGCGGGTGAGCACGGTCTGGACGGCGGTAGCGGTGGACGCTCCGCCCGCGGTGGTCACGAGCAGCTGGTCCTGCGTGGAGGTGGGGCTGATGACGAGGACGGCGCTGGTGGCGTCGTCGGTGAGGTCGGCGCGCGCGGCGGCGGCGTCGGTGGAGGCGGTGGCGTCCAGCGGGCTGCCGTCGATGCCGTTGAGCGCGGCGGCGGTCTGGTCCGCCACCTGCTGGGTGGGGCCGACCACCGTCACGGCGACGTCGTGCGGCTTCGGGTCGTGGAAGGCCCCCACGTAGCTCAGCACGAAGCCCAGCTGCAGCAGGAGGACGGCGACGACGAGGGCGACCGTGCGGGGTGCGATGGCGTCGCGCAGCTCGGCGCGCAGCGTGGGGCGCTCGGGCTCGAGGCGGTGGGCGTGCTGGTGGCTCATCGGGGGTCTCCGGAGGTGAGGACGGCGTCGACCAGGTGGTCGCAGAGCTCGTGGGTGAGGGGCTCGCCGCTGATGAGGCGGCGGTAGAAGAGCGGGCCGAGCAGGCGGGCGGCGACGACGGCGAGGTCGGCGTCCGCGGGGAGCAGCCCGGCGTCGCGCACGGCGCGCAGCAGCTCCTCGAGGGGCTCGCGGTGGCGGGCGACGATCTGCGCCCGGTGCTCCTCCAGGGAGGGGTCGCGGGCCACCAGCTCCAGCAGCGCCGGCAGCGCGCGCGTCCAGGCGGCGGTGGACAGCTGGTCGGCGGTGACGTGCAGACGGCGCCCCAGCGCGGCGCGCAGCTGCTGGGGGGCGGCCGCTGCGCCCTGCGGGACGAGCTCCTCCAGCGGCACGGCGACGGGCAGCACCGCGTCGACGGCGGCGCGCAGCACGTCCGTGCTCGTGGGGAAGTGGCGGTAGATGGTGGACCTGGCGACGCCGGTCCGCTGGACGACGGCGTCGACGGTGACCGCCCCGGGGCCGTCCTCGAGCAGCAGCTCGGCGGCTCCGGTCACGACGGCGGCGCGGGAGCGCACCACCCTCGGGTCTTCGGGCACGCGACCCTCCTCGGGACTTGGAGCATCTTTCAGTACGAGACAGTATCGTACTGAAAGATGCTCAGCGCAACGACCGCGCAGAGCGCGTCGCCCACGTGGACGCCCCGGAGGCTGCGAGGCAGCCGGTCAGCCGGCGAGCCGGGCCGCCACCGCTGCCGCGGCAGCCCCCAGCGCCAGCCCCACCAGCACCTGCGCCGGCGTGTGCGCTCCCAGCACCACGCGCGACGCGGCCAGCACCACCAGCAGCGGCAGGCCCACCAGCGCCCACGGCCCCAGCGCCGCCAGCAGCGCGCCGAGCGAGGCGGCGGCCGCCGCCGCGTGCAGCGACACCTTCCAGCGCGACGACACCACCACGACCACGGCGAGGAGCACGACCATCGCCGCGAACAACACGCGCAGGGCCGGCGGGGCTCCCAGCGACGCCACGAGCGCCGCGGCGGCGACCACGCCCACTCCCGCCGCGCCGAGCACGCGGGGCCTGTCGGCGCGGTCGGGCAGGTGGTGGTCGACCACGCGCCCCCGCCGCACGAGGTGCAGCACCAGCAGCAGGCCGGGCACCACGGCCACCACCGCGCCCGCCGCCGCGAGGCCGGCACCCCGCCACCCGTCGGCAGCGGAGCCGACGACGACGGGCACCACGGCGGCGAGGACGGTCGGGGCCATCACCTCAGAGGCCCACACCGCCCAGCGCGGCCGCGACGGGCCGGCCCCCTCGGGCACGCCGGTCAGGCGCCCTCGGCGAGCGCACCCGCGTCGAGCGGGTCGGGCAGCACGCTGGCGCGCGGCGCTTCGACCACGTCCCCCGCGATGTCGCGCAGGCGCACCGAGCGCACCCCCACCGACTCCGCGGTCCACGGCTGCTGCCGCCCGGCGCGCACCACGGTGGCGCCGGGCGCCGGCAGGTGCCCCTCCACGCCGGTGGCGTGCACGACGTGCAGCGCGGTGGACGCCGCCGCGTCGGCGGCGAGCGCGGCGGCGTCCTCGGCGTCGGCCGACGCCGGGACGGCCAGGGTCAGCAGCACCGTCACCAGGCGGAGCTCTCCCCGCGCAACAGGCAGGTCGCCGTCGTCGTCGTCCACGGTCCCCACGGTGGCACCCGCCACCGACAGCCCGTGGCGGCCGGGGCGGGTGGTCGCGGGGCGGGCGTCAGACGGACGGGACGATGCCCAGCGCGGTCGCGAGGGTCATGATCTTGCGGGCCCGGCCCAGGCGGGGCAGGTCCGAGCCGTCCCGGACCACGCGACCGCGGGCCTCGAAGTCGGCGAGGAAGTCCTGCGCCCACGCGATGTCGGACTGCGTCGGGCTGATGACCTCGTTGATGACCGGCACCTGCTCGGTCTGCAGGCAGAGCTTGCCGGTCAGGCCCAGCGCCACCGTGAGCGCCGACTGCTCGCGCAGCACGGCGTGGCTGGAACCGACGGTGGGTCCGTCGATGGGGCCGGGCAGTCCGCCGATGCGGCTGGCCACGACCAGGCGGGAGCGCGGGTACGCCATCGCGAGGTCGTCGGCGGCGGTGCCGGTGTCGCGGCGGTAGTCGCCGCTGCCGAAGGCCAGGCGGAAGGCGCCGCGGGCGCGAGCGATGCGCACGGCCTCCTCGATGCCGAGCGCCGACTCGACCAGGGCGATGACCGGGAGGTGGCCGCCGAGCCGGTCGAAGGTCTCGGTGACGTGCTCGGGGGCCTCCGTCTTGGCGAGCATGACGCCAGCCAGTCCCCCACCGGAGGCGGCAGCGACAGCGAGCTCGCGGACGTCGTCCGCCCAGAAGGGGGTCGTGTGGTCGTTGATGCGCACCCAGGCGCTGTGCCCGCTGGTCTCCAGCCACTCGATGACGCCCTTGCGGGCCTCGGCCTTGTTGGCCGGGTCGACGGCGTCCTCGACGTCGAGGATGACCTGGTCGGCGCGCGAGCGAGCGGCGGGCTCGAAGTCGTCGGGGCGACCGGCGTTGACGAGCAGCCACGAGCGGGCGATCTGGGCGTCCACGCCACGGGTGGTGGGCATGAGGGGTGCTCCTCGGAGGGTCGGCGGCGCGGACGGGCGCGGCGGTGCGGTCGGCGGATCGCCTCGAGTCCTACCACGGGCGGACCCCGTGGCTCGAACACCGGGCCCGGCCACCGAGATCCACCTCACGCCGCACCACCCCCGCCGCCGTGCGCGACGGGGGTGGTGGGCGCGGCGCGGGCGGCGCCGGGCGTCGAGCCGGGGCTCAGGCGGTGCGGCGCGCGCCGCTGAAGGCCCAGGCGGTGAGCCAGACGGTGACGACGGTGGTGATGACGGCCCCGGGCACGTGCACCGCGAGACCCGCGTGGTCACCGGTCCACGCCTGCGCGAACCCCACCAGGAAGGAGAGCGCCGCCAGGGCGGTCGGCCACACCGGCCCGCGCGTGGCGCGCTGCAGCAGCAGCGCGGCCACCACGACCAGGCCCTGGACGACGTGCAGAGCGATCGCCCCGGCGGCGTGGAGCCCCTCGGCGCCGGGTGCGCCGCTGAGCAGCTGGCCAGCGGTGACGAACTGCGCCAGCACCACGAGGACGGACAGGGCGGTGGCGGCCTGGAGCAGGCGCAGGGCGCCGCTCGGTGCGGCGGACCGGGGACTGGCGCGACGGGTGCTGGTGGTGCTCGAGCTCACGGGTGGCCCCTCTCGGCGTCGCCCGGCGGGCGATCTCGACGACACGTCAGGTAGTAGTGGAAACTTTGACAACCGTAGGGTGGCGGCGCCTTCCCCGTCGAGCCCGTCGACCTGTGGAGGTCCTGGGAGGCGCTGCCGGTACCAAGGTGCACCGGATCGGCCCACCGCGCCGGTCAAGGTCGCCCCGCCGGGTGCCGATGCTCGCTGGCATGACCGCCACCCTCGCCACCCACGTCGAGCACTGGGCCCGTCAGATGGCCGAGTCCGGCACCGTGCTGGAGGCCGGCCCCCGCCACGGCGCGGGCCTGGCCACCGCCTGCCGCGGGGAGGCCGCCCAGGCCCTGCCGCCCGCCCTCGTG
Organism: Quadrisphaera setariae; assembly: GCF_008041935.1. Classification (NCBI taxonomy): domain Bacteria; kingdom Bacillati; phylum Actinomycetota; class Actinomycetes; order Kineosporiales; family Kineosporiaceae; genus Quadrisphaera; species Quadrisphaera setariae. The sequence continues at coordinate 9,445 of NZ_VKAC01000003.1, read as the reverse complement.
GCCGTGGCCCGCCGCCTGTCCGAGGGCGACCTCGCCTCCCTCGAGGCGCAGCTGCTGCGCAGCCTGTCCCGCGTCGCCTGACCCCCTTTCACGCACTTTCCGCGGCGAGTGCGTGAAGGGGCACCCCCTTCTCACACTTGCCCCGGAAAGTGCGGAGCGGGTGAGCGGGGGAGATCAATCCGGTTGCACCCCTGCGCACGATGGAGGGGTGGAGAAGATCAACGACCGGCTGCTGTCCTGGGCCTCGATCCTCGAGGAGGAGACCAGGAAGCAGGCCCTCGCGACGTCCCGCATGCCCTTCGTGTTCCCGCACGTGGCCCTCATGCCCGACGCGCACCTCGGCAAGGGAGCCACCGTCGGCTCCGTCATCCCGACCGAGCGCTCGCTCATCCCGGCCGCCGTGGGAGTGGACATCGGCTGCGGGATGAGTGCCGTGCTCACGCCGCTGGTGGCTGACGACCTGCGCGCCCGTGGATCCCTCGCGCCGCTGCGCGAGGCGATCGCCGCCGCCGTCCCCCTGTCGGCGGGTCGCTACAACGACCAGCTGACGACGACGGCGGCCGCGCGCGTCACCGCCCTGGAGGCGCTCGCCGAGCAGGCCCGCTTCGACCCGGGCGCGACGACCGGCAACTGGCGCCTCCAGCTCGGCTCGCTCGGGTCCGGCAACCACTTCATCGAGGTCTCCCTCGACGAGGCCGAGCGGGTGTGGGTGTTCCTCCACTCCGGCTCGCGCGGCGTCGGCAACAAGATCGCCCAGCGGCACATCGCCGTCGCGGCCGACCTGTGCGCGAAGTGGTGGATCAGCCTGCCCCACCCGGACCTCGCCTACCTCGTGGAGGGCACCGACGAGTTCTGGGCCTACGTCCGCGAGCTGCGGTGGGCCCAGGAGTTCGCGCGGCTCAACCGGGCGGAGATGGTCGACCGGGTGATGACGTGCGTGGAGGAGTTCGTCGGTCGTGACCTGGAGCGCCTCGAGGAGGTCTCCTGCCACCACAACTACACCGAGCAGGAGCGCCACTTCGGCCGGCAGGTCTGGCTCTCCCGCAAGGGGGCGATCTCCGCGAAGGCGGGCGAGCTGGGGCTCATCCCGGGGTCGATGGGCGACAGGTCGTACGTCGTCGCGGGCTTGGGCAACCGGGTGGCGCTGAGCAGTGCGCCGCACGGTGCCGGCCGGGCGCTGTCGCGGGCGAAGGCGCGGCGGACCTTCACCCAGGAGGACCTCGTCGAGCGCATGGCCGGGGTCGAGTGGGACGCCTCCTCGCCGGCGTTCCTCGACGAGCACCCGGGTGCGTACAAGCCCATCGACGTCGTCATGGCCGACGCGGCGGACCTCGTGGAGGTCCGGCACGAGCTGCGTCAGGTCGTCAACGTCAAGGGCGACTGACCCCTCTCCGTGATCATGGGCGTGACGCCCATGATCACGGCGAGGAGGCCAGGGAGCCGCGGTAGCCGGAGAGGGTGTCCAGCCACGCCCTGGCCACCTCCGCTCCCCCGCCGGCCTTGACGACGGCTGCGGTGGCGAACACGTCCGCCCACAGCAGCGACGGTCCCACCACCGTCGCCTGCGCGGACGTGCTCGCCGGCCGCCCCGTCTCCGGGTCGACGACGTGCGCACCCCGGTGCACCGACCCCGACGTCGCCACCGCACCGTCGCGCAGGCGCAGGGCGCCGAGCAGGCGGGAGGGGTCGGCCGGGTCTTCGACGCCCACCGACCACGTGCGCCCGTCCACGGCGCGGAGCAGCACGTCACCGCCGGCGTCGACCAGCCAGTCGAGCCCGCGCTCGGAGCACACCGCCCGCAGCGGCCGCACCGCCCGCTCCACGGCCCACCCCTTGACCAGACCGGACGGGTCCCAGCCGCCGGGCAGGTCGGCGTCGAAGGCGCCGCCCGTGGCACCTCGGGCGACGGCGCACAGGTGCTGCACCTCGGCCAGCAGCGGCGACGGCTCCCCCGGCGAACCGTCGCCACCCAGCGCACCGGCACGGGTGCGCAGGAGGCTGACCTCGCTGTCGGGCCGGTACGTGCTGAAGCGCGCATCCAGGCGGCGCAGCTCGGCGAAGAGCTCCGCCACGGCGGCCTCCACGTCGCTGCGCGCGCCGTCGTCGTCCTCCAGGGCGGCGCCGCGGACGTGCACGCTGACGGGCAGGCCCATCACCTGCTGCACCCAGGCGCGGCGGGGCAGCTCGCTCACAGGTGCGCCTGGTCGATCGCGGACTGCAGCGACGTCAGGTACCCGTCGCTGGTGACCGTGGCGCCGCTGACCGCGTCGACCTGGGCGCTCTGAGCGGCGAGCACCTCCTGCTGCAGCCGCGGGAGCGCCCAGGAGTTGATCTCGACGTCGTGGTGGTTCTCCTGCGGGTACTCGACGGCCTCGACGTCGGTGATCCTCCCGTCCGTCACGGTGATCCGCACCTGGACCGGGCCCCAGCGGGTGTCCGCGCTCTGGCCGGTGTACGTGCCGCTGCTGCTCGAGGAGGAGGACGACGACGGCGGCTCCGAGGCGGCGCTCGCCGACGGCTCAGCGCCTGCACCCGTCGACGTGGACGGGGGCGCGCTCGACGTCGTCGTCCCTGGGGCCGGCTGGGCGGCCGCCTCGTCAGCGCCGGTGCCCGCCGTGCTGGTCCGGTAGGACAGCAGCAGCACCAGGGCGCTGAGCGTCGACACCAGCCACAGCGTGATCCGCCTCATCGTGCGTCCTCCTCCTCGCCTCGCACCGTCACCACGCGAACCCCTCCACGTGCACCCGCGAGCGCGGTACCCCGGCGCGCCGGGCGGCGCGCTCGACGGCCTGCGCCCAGGGACCGGGGCCGCAGACGTAGACGTCGGCGCCGGCCACCCAGGGGGCGAGGTGCAGCAGGGCTCCGGCGTCGTCGAGGTGGGCCCACTCCTGCGGGAGCCAGGAGCCGGCGGCGCGGGGTCCGACGAGCGCCGCGGCCCGCTTGCTGCCGCCGGAGGCCGCGGCGATCTCGTGCAGCTCCTGTCCGTGCAGGACGTCGGCCTCGCGGCTGGCGCGCTGCACGAGCAGGGCGGGCACGGCGGGTGGGACGGCCTCGAAGAGGGCGCGCAGCGGGGCGGTGCCGACCCCCGCGCCGACCAGCAGCACGGGACGCGTCGGGTCCTCGCGAGCCTGGAGGGTCAGCCGCCCGAACGGCCCCTCGAGCAGCACGCGCGTGCCGGGGCGCAGGTGGGCCGCGCGGGCGCTGCCGTCGCCCGCGTCGCGCACGGTGACGCGCATCCACTCGGGGTGGGGCGCGGCGGAGAGGGAGTAGGGGTTGCCGCGGGTCCAGCCCGGTCCGTCCCGGAAGCGGAGCACGGCGAACTGCCCGGCCTGCCAGCCGAGCCGGTCGAGGCGGTGCCCGCGCACGGCCACGGAGACGACGCCGGGGGCCTCCTGCACCACGCCCGCCACGCGCAGGCGGCGGTGCCAGGTGTGCCAGGCGGGCACGCCGAGGCGGAAGACGAGCAGCGCCGTGGCGGCCGCAGCCCACAGGGCCCACCAGTAGGCGGTGGCGACCGGGTTCCCGACGAAGTCGCTGCCGGTCCACAGCTGGTGCGGCAGCGCGAGGGCCACGCCGAGGTAGGCGTACAGGTGCAGCAGGTGCCAGGACTCGTAGCGCAGGCGGCGGCGGGCGGCGCGCACGGAGGTGACCACCACCATGACGAGGCAGGCGGTGCCGGCGGCAGCCAGGAGCATGCCGGGGTAGCTGACGAGGAGGTCCCACCCCTCGGCCGCCAGGGCCCGCAGGCGCGCACCGGCGCCAGCGTCACCGGCCCAGGAGTAGCCGAGGGTGATGACGCCGATGTGGGCGACCATCCCCCAGAACGAGGTGAAGCCGGTCCAGCGGTGCCACCTGACCAGCCGGTCCTGTCCCCACGTGCGCTCCACCCACGGGATGCGGGCCAGCAGCAGGCACTGCAGCAGGAGCAGGTCGGAAGCGAGCAGGCCCAGCAGGCGACCGGCGGAGGTGAGGGAGTCGGCGGTGCCGTACGAGCCGGTGGCGAGCAGCTGCTGCAGGCCGCCGTCGTGCAGCCACAGCGCGGTGACGACGACGAGGCTGCCGAGCGCTGCGGCGCCGGCGGCGTCACCGCCCCAGCTGCGGCCGGCGCGGACGGGGGCCGGTGACGGGACGGCGTCGCGCCGGGTGCGCCGCGTGGCGGGATCGGCGGTCGCGGTCACGCGCGGCTCCTCGTCAGGATCTCAACTACTACGACGGTGATAGTCGTCAGCGATGCTGGGAGCGGGCTGCACGCGCTGTGTGGCTTCACCCTCAAGGCCCAGCGACGCCGACGGGAAACCCGGTGCCGCCCAGGCCGGGCCGCCCGCCAGGATGGGCGGGTGCTCCTCACGATCACCGTGACGGCGTCGCCGGCGATGCCGGTGGCGCGAGACCTCGGCTTCCTGCTGCACAAGCACCCCGACCGGGCGCAGTCCAGCGAGGTGTTCGGCGGCACCGCGCACGTGCTGTGGCCGGAGGCGGACGAGGCCCGAGCCACCGCGGCGCTCCTGCTCGACGTCGACACCGCCGCCCTGCAGCGCAGCCGCGGCCGCCGGGAGACCCCCGAGGGGTTCGCGCTGGCCGACCACGTCAACGACCGGCCGTACGCGGCGTCGTCGCTGCTGTCGGTGGCGCTCGGCAAGGTGTTCAGGACGGCGCTCGCCGGGCGCTGCGACGCCCGCCCCGAGCTGCCCGGCGAGCCCTTCCCGCTGGAGGTGCACGTGCCGTCGCTGGTGAGCCGCGGCGGCGCCGCGCTCGTGCGGCGCCTCTTCGAGCCGCTGGGCTGGGACGTCGAGGCGCGCACCGAGCCGCTGGACCCGCAGGTGCCGGAGTGGGGCGAGTCCCGCGTCGTCGACGTCCACCTGCGCGGGACGCTGCGCCTGGCCGACGCGCTGGGCCAGCTGTACGTGCTGCTGCCCGTCCTCGACGACGCCAAGCACTACTGGGTGAGCTTCGACGAGGTGGACAAGCTCGTCCGCGCCGGCGGCGACTGGCTGCCGTCCCACCCCGACCGCGAGCTCGTCATGACGCGCTACCTGCGCCACCAGCGCTCCCTGGTGCGCGACGCCGTCGCCCGCCTCGACGACGTCGAGGGCCTCCCCTGCCCCGCCCTCGTCGACGACACCGCCGCCGCCTCCACGACGGCCGGCGCAGGACGGGCGGAGCCGCTGGCGGTGCTGCGCCGCGAGGCGGTGCTGGCGGTGCTGCGCGAGGCCGGTGCGGCCAGCGTCGTCGACCTCGGCTGCGGCGAGGGCGGGCTCGTGCGCGAGCTGCTGCGGGACCCGCGCTTCACGCGCGTGGTCGGCGCGGACGTCTCCGCCCGCGAGCTGGACAAGGCCGCCCGCCGCATCGGCACGGACCGGCTCCCCGACACCGTGGCCGCCCGGCTGGAGCTGCTGCAGACGTCCGCCACCTACCGCGACGAGCGCCTCGCCGGCGTCGACGCCGTGACGCTCGTGGAGGTGGTCGAGCACCTCGACCCGCCGCGGCTGCCCGCGCTGGAGCGCAGCGTCTTCGCGCACGCTCGCCCGCGCACCGTCGTCGTCACCACTCCCAACGCGGAGCACAACGTGCGCTACCCGGCCCTGGCCGCGGGCGCCTTCCGGCACCCGGACCACCGCTTCGAGTGGACGCGCTCCGAGTTCGCCGCGTGGGCGTCGGAGGTGGCCGGGCGCCACGGCTACGTCGTCGTCGTCAGCCCGGTGGGGCAGGACGACGGCGAGGTGGGCCCACCCACGCAGATGGCCGTGTTCACCCGGCGCGAGACCAGCGACGTCACGGAGGGAGCGGCATGAGCTCGACGCTCCTCGAGGTCCCGGACCTCAGCCTCGTGGTGCTCGTCGGGGCCAGCGGCTCCGGCAAGTCGACGTTCGCGGCGCAGCACTTCGGGCCGTTCGAGGTGGTCTCCTCCGACCACTGCCGCGGGCTCGTCGCCGACGACGTCAACGACCAGGCCGCCACCGCGGACGCCTTCGACGTCCTCCACCACATCGCCGGGGTCCGGCTGCGCCGCGGCAACCTGACGGTGGTGGACGCGACCAACGTCCAGCCCGACGCGCGCCGCCAGCTGGTGGCGCTGGCGCGCGAGCACGACGTGCTGCCGGTGGCGGTCGTGCTGGACCTGCCCGAGCGGGTCTGCCTGGACCGCAACGCCGCCCGCGCCGACCGCGACTTCGGCGGGCACGTGGTGAAGCGCCAGCGCGACGCGCTGCGCCGGTCGCTGAGGTCGCTGCGCCGGGAGGGCTTCCGCACGGTGCACGTGCTGAGCTCGGTGGAGGAGGTGGCGGCCGCGCGCGTCGTGCGGACGCCGCTGCGCTCCGACAGGCGCGACGAGCACGGGCCCTTCGACGTCGTCGGTGACGTCCACGGCTGCCTCTCGGAGCTGGAGACCCTGCTCGGCGGGCTGGGCTACGAGGTGGTCCGCGACGAGCGCGGCCGTCCCGTCGACGCCACCCACCCCGAGGGGCGCCGCGCGGTGTTCCTCGGCGACCTCGTCGACCGCGGGCCGGACTCCCCCGGCGTGCTGCGCCTCGTCATGGGCATGGTCGAGGCGGGGCACGCGCTCGCCGTGCCCGGCAACCACGAGGCCAAGCTCGTCCGCGCCCTCGACGGGCGCGACGTCACCGTCAGCCACGGCCTGGAGACCACGCTCGCCCAGATCGCCGCCATCGAGGACGACGACGAGCGCCGCGCCTTCCGCGAGCGCGTCCGCGGCTTCGCCGACGGTCTGGTGAGCCACCTGGTGCTGGACGAGGGGAAGCTCGTCGTGGCCCACGCGGGGCTGAAGGAGGCGTACCACAACCGGGCCTCGGGTCGGGTGCGCAGCTTCGCGCTGTACGGCGACACCACGGGCGAGTCCGACGAGTTCGGGCTGCCGGTGCGGCTCGACTGGGCGCGCGACTACCGCGGCCGGGCGACGGTGCTCTACGGACACGTCCCGACGCCGGAGCTGGAGTGGGTCAACAACACGCTGTGCCTGGACACGGGCGTGGTGTTCGGCGGGAAGCTGTCGGCGCTGCGGTGGCCGGAGCGCGAGACCGTGCAGGTGCCGGCGGAGGCCGTGCACTACGAGCCGGTGAAGCCGCTGGTGCCGCAGGCGTCGGAGCAGGCCGTGCGGGACGACGACGACCTGGCGCTGACCGATGTCGTCTCGGTGGACGGCGCGGGCCGCGGCGTGGAGACGCGCCTGGCGGGGCGGGTGGCCGTCGCGGCGGAGCAGGCGGCGGGGGCGCTGGAGGTGATGAGCCGGTTCGCGGTGGACCCGCACCTGCTCTGGTACCTCCCGGCGACCATGGCGCCGGCCGGCGGCTGGGCGGAGGCGCCCGACCTGCTGGAGCACCCGCAGGCGGCGTTCGAGGCGTACCGGAAGGTGGGCGTCACGGACCTGCTGTGCGAGGAGAAGCACATGGGCTCGCGTGCGGTGGTGCTCGTGGCGCGCTCGCAGGAGGGGTTCGCCGCGTGGACGGGCACGACGGCCGGCGGGGTGGTGCACACGCGCACCGGGCGGTCGTTCTTCGGCGACGAGCTGACGGTGGCGCTGCTCGACGGCGTGCGGGCGGCGGCCGAGCGGGCGGGGCTGTGGGACGAGCTGTGCGGCACTGTCACCGGGGCCTCGGGTGAGGGCGGCGCCGCTGACCAGTGGCTGCTGCTCGACGCCGAGCTGCTGCCGTGGTCGGCCAAGGCCGAGGAGCTGCTGCGCGGCCAGTACGCCGCGGTCGGCGCGGCAGCGCGGGCGGCGCTGCCGGCCGCCGTCGTCGTCCTGGAGCAGTCAGCAGCCCGGGGGCTCGACGTGGGGGCGCTGCTGGAGCGGACCCGCCGGCGCGAGGTCGACGCGGCGGCCTTCACCGAGGCGTACCGCCGGTACGTGTGGCCGACGGGCGTCGGCGAGGGGCGGCTCGACGGGGTGCAGCTGGCGCCGTTCCAGGTGCTCGCCGCTGGCACAGCCGGGGGCGCATCCACCTTCGGCGACCGCGACCACGGCTGGCACCTCTCGGTCGCCGACCGGCTGGTCGAGGCAGCCCCGGCGCTGTTCCGCACCACGCGGCGCTTCCGGGTGGACGCCGCGGACGCGGCCTCCTGCGAGGCCGGCACCGCGTGGTGGACCGAGCTGACGGGCGCGGGCGGCGAGGGGATGGTCGTGAAGCCGTTCGCGGGCGCGGCGCTGCGCGGGCAGAAGGGGCTGGTGCAGCCGGGCGTGAAGGTGCGCGGCGCGGAGTACCTGCGCCTCATCTACGGACCGGGCTACGCCGCTGACCTGGAGCGGCTCAAGCAGCGCCAGCTCGGGCGCAAGCGGAGCCTGGCGCTGCGCGAGCACGCGCTCGGGCACGAGTCGCTGGCGCGCCTCGCGGACGGCGAGCCGCTGTGGCGTGTGCACGAGGCGGTGTTCGCGGTGCTCGCCCTGGAGTCCGAGCCCGTGGACCCCCGCCTCTGACCCCGTCACCTCCCCGCCCCCCTCCTGGCACGATCACGCGCCCGCGCGCCACATCGGGGGCTTCCCTCGGCGAAGGGTCGCTGGCAGTCACTGGCCGAAGGAGTACCGCAGCTCGGCGTTGATGATCTGGTTGAGGCGCTTGCACAGCTGGCCGACCAGCGCGAGGTCGGGTGGGGGCTCCTCGACGAGGAGCGTCCACCGCAGGTCGGTGCCGCCCTTCGGCCCGCCAGGGAGGACGTCGAAGCGCACCGTCGCGTCAGGTCGGCGCAGCCACAGCGACGACCACACGACGAGGCGCAGCTCGTCCTGCTCGAGCACCTCGGGCTCGAGCTCGTCGTGCAGCAGCGCCAGCCACGGGCGGGCGGGGTCGCGGTGAGGGTCGACGAGCGCCTCGAACACCGCCCAGGGCGGCGCAGGCTGGTTCTTGGTGCGCCTCCCGACCTCGATCACACCCCCATCGAGACACACCCCGCGGCGGCGATCAAGACCGATCCGCCGGAGCGGGGAGCGCTACGCCAGAGCGGCACGAGGACCGTGTCGTTCGAGGCACCTCCACCGGGCAGTTTCGCGAGCGGGTCCTACGGGCGGTGCTGGTCAGCGTGTTCCACAGAGGCATCTGCGGGACGCCTGCGTTGCCGGTGGCCAGTCCTCCACCGGTCAAGGGCACCGCGATGGCCGCTGAACGGCCGGCCTGAGCCGCTGCCTGTGCTGTGCCATCGGGGACAAGGGGTTGGCTGCCCTTTCCGCGCCGAGGAGCGCTCCCGCGCCAGGCCTGCCTCCCTGCGAAGCTGGGCGTACCCCCTGAAGGGGGACTCAACAACTCCACGTCGTCAGTCGATGGATGTGTTGAGCGGTGGAGCAAGGTGCCGCTCACATGCGTCGAAGGACAGAGCCGATGCCCTCCGCACCACACCCCGCCCCCGTGCCCACCCCCGCGACCACCCGGCCTGCGGACTGCGCGCGCCACCGAGGCAGACGCCGCCGGCTGGGGGCCCTGGCCCTGCTCACCGCGGGGGC